>DASVJK010000054.1:0-41051 GCA_036385955.1 Chthoniobacterales bacterium
GAATTGGTCCGGCGTCGCGGCCAGGGCGAGCCGCTTCAGCATCTGCTCGGCACGGTGGAATTCGCCGGTCGCGTTTTTCTGTGCGACAAGCGCGCGCTCGTTCCGCGCCCCGAGACTGAGGAGCTGGTCGAGCTGTTGAAATCCAAAATTCAAGATTCAAGATCCAAAATCCTCGACGTCGGCACGGGCAGCGGCGTCATCGCACTCACGCTTGCCGCGCAATTTCCAGAAGCTGAAGTGGACGCCGTGGACATTTCCGATGATGCACTCGCGCTCGCGCGGGAAAATGCAGCGCGGCTTGATTTGCAGGGCCGGGTTCGTTTCGCCAAAGGCAATCTGCTCACAGAGGTCGAAGGCGCCTTCGACCTTATCGTGGCCAATCTACCGTACGTCGCGACCGGCGACCGTCCGGCGCTTTCACGCGAGGTGCTGCATGATCCCGCAGTCGCCGTTTTCGCGGGCGAGCGCGGCGATGAATTGATGCGGGAGCTGATCAGCGCAGCGCGCGATCGTCTGCGTCCCGGTGGAATGCTCGCGCTCGAAGTCGGGATAGGGCAGGCCGACAATCTCGCTTCGTTCCTCGCCGAGAAAAATTATCACGACATCGCTTCGATACGCGATTATTGCGGGGTGACACGATTCCTTTTTGGGAGATATGGATAAGATTCTGATTCACGGCGGCCATCCGCTCTCCGGTTCGATCAAGATCAGCGGATCGAAAAATTCCGCCCTGCCCATTCTCGCCGCGACGTTGCTCACGCGGGAGCCGTGCATCCTGCGCCGCGTTCCGGACTTGAGCGACACGCATTACATGTTGCAAATCCTGATGCATCTCGGTGCACAAGTGGAACGCGCCAGCGGCACCGTCACCGTAAACGCCGAGACGATCGAGTCGATCGCGCCCTACGAAGTCGTGCGAAAAATGCGCGCATCTGTCTGCGTGCTCGGTCCGCTCCTGGGTCGATGCAAAGAAGCGACCGTATCCCTGCCGGGTGGCTGCGTCATCGGCGATCGGCCGATCGATTTGCATCTGAAAGGTTTTGAAGCGCTTGGGGCCGCGGTGCGGGTTGAAGGCGGCAACGTAAAGGTATTTGCGCCCAAATTGATTGGCGCGATCGTCAATCTAACGGGCAAATTCGGCCCGACGGTCCTCGGCACTGACAATGTCATGATGGCGGCAGTGCTGGCCGAGGGCATCACGGTGATCGAAGGAGCAGCCACGGAGCCGGAGGTCGTCGACCTCGCGAATTTCCTGAATAAGATGGGCGCGAAAATCGAAGGCGCCGGCACGCGGCGCTTGATCATCGAAGGCGTGAAGGAATTGCACGGCGCCGAGCATGATGTGATTCCAGACCGGATCGAAGCGGGCACGTTTCTGGTGGCGGGCGCGATCGCCGGCAAAGGCGTCACGATCAAGCGGGTGGTGCCTGAGCATGTCAGCTCGGTGACCGACGCGCTCATCGCTTGTGGTTATCAGATTCAATGTGCGGAAAATTCCATCACGGTGTCGCCTAACGGCATGGCCCAACCCATCGAGCTCGCGACGCAGCCGTATCCCGGTTTTCCCACGGATATGCAGGCGCAAATGTGCGCGCTCCTTTCCACCACTGATGGCATCAGCGTGATCACAGAGAACATTTTCCCTCAACGCTACATGCACGTGGCGGAACTGAAGCGGATGGGCGCTCACATGCAGCTCGAGGGAGCGACCGCCGTCATTCAAGGCGTGGAGCGGTTATTTGGCGCGCCGGTGATGGCGAGCGATCTCCGTGCCTCCGCGGCGCTCGTGCTGGCTGGATTGAAAGCCGAAGGGCAAACCGAAGTCAGCCGCGTTTATCATATCGATCGCGGCTACGAACATCTCGATGAGAAGCTGAGCGAGCTCGGCGCGCACATCGAACGTGTGAAGGCTTAAGCATGAATGAAACTTCTCAATCGGGGAACGTCCGGACCTGGTGCGTCGCGTGTCATCTAAGCGCGCTGGCGGGGTTTGTAATTCCGGCCTTTGGACACATCCTCGGGCCGCTCATTGTTTGGTTGATCAAGCGTGGAGACTCTTCCGAGATCGACGCGCACGGGAAAGAGGCGTTGAACTTTCAAATCTCGATGTTGATCTACAATCTCGTGGCTGGCGTTCTCTGTCTCTTGCTGATCGGTTTTGCTCTTCTCGCGGTCTTGCACATTCTCAACGTCGTTTTCGTGATCATTGCCGCATTGAAGGCGAGCGAAGGTCAGATGTACCGCTATCCGCTGACGATTCGGCTGATCAATTAGCTGTAGCCGCCGCCCTGAGGGTGGCGTTGGCCGGCGCGGGGCATCGCTCTCTCCCGGCGCTTCGCATAGCGAAACGACTACAGAAGCGACCGCAGCGTCTCCATGTTCTCCACGTCTTCCTTCAGCTCATTGCCTTTCGGCGTTTCGAGTACCTTCGGGATCCTGCGAAAGCGGCGGTCGCGCATGATAAAGCGAAACGCTTCCAATCCGATCTGGCCTTTCCCGATGTGTTCGTGCCGATCGACGCGGGAGCCGCGCACTGTTTTCGAATCGTTCAGATGCAGCGCGACGAGGCGCTCCAGCCCGACAATGCGATCGAATTCCGTAAACATCTTCCTCGTCAATTTCTCCGTCGCCAGCTCGTAACCGGCGGCAAAAACGTGCGCGGTATCGAGACAAACGCAGAGCCGCTCGGGCTCGCGAACATTCGCAATGACATAGGCAAAGTGTTCGAATCGATGACCAAGGCATGAGCCCTGTCCGGCGGTCGTTTCGAGGGCAATTCGGGTCTTGTTTTTCGGCAAGCCGGCGAGGACGCAATCGATCGACCCGACAATTTTGGTGAGACCTTCCTCCTCGCCAGCGCCGACGTGTGCGCCCGGATGCAGAACCAGAAACGGCAACTCGAGCTGATCCGCCCGCACCAGCTCTTCCGAAAGTGCGCGAAGCGAGTTGGCGTGGAACTGCGGGTTAGTGGCGGCGAGGTTGATCAGATAATTCGCATGCGCGAAAACGGAATGGAGTTCGGCACGCTGGGCGTGATCGAGAAACGCCGAGATTTCCTCGGGCTGCAATGGCCGGGCGAACCATTGCATGTTGTTCTTCACAAAAATCTGCATCGCCGTGCATTTGATCGAACGGGACCGTTCGATGGCACGATGCACGCCGCCGCCGATCGACATGTGAGAGCCGAGAAGAATTTGCGAATTTCGAATTGCGATTTGCGATTGGCCGCTCCGGGGCCCGGACAGAACACTCCGTGTTTTCAATTTCGGTCGAACCGAGATTCGTGCTGCTGGTTTACGCATTTCGGCGCGGTCACTTTTCAATCGAAAATCGCAAATCGAAAATCTAAAATCTCTTCGGATGCCAGTTCGGCTTCGAAATGCTGCCTTCGCCTTTGTATTCGAAAAGTTTGTACATCGGCGTCAGCAATACTCCGGGGCCGTTTGCGTCGATTCGAATGTCGAAGTCCAACTTGTCGTCGAGAAATCGCACGTCGCCGTGTCCGATCATTCCAAAAAGTTTGCCTGAAACTTTGAAATCGTCGGTGTGGATGACACCTTCCTTGACCGTAAAGCTGGCATTCGCTTTGTGCGCCAGACTGTAGCCAGTGCCAGGAATAATTGCGGACAGCATTCCGGAGAGCGGCCCGAAAACCGGGATGGCAAAGATGTCGCCGTCGGTCACTTGCGCGCTCCCCTTGCCTCGCATGCTACGGGCGTCGCTGCCCAGACCGGTCCAATCGTAAGTCCCGCTCAAGCGGCCTCGGGCCGTTTCATATTTGAAATAGAGATCGGCCACACGCGGGAAATCAATTCCCTCGACGGCGAGGTTCGCCTGATAATGCGGATCGCCTTTGGCCAGGGAAATGTCGGCCGTTCCTCGAATTTCGCCGTTGAAAAGCTTGCCTGCGATTTCGCTGAGCTGGAGCCGATTGTCCGTAAAGAGGAGACGCCCGGAAACCCGATCGACCGGAAGCGTCTTGCCCAGGAAAACGTAATCCATCCCAGCGGGCGCATCGACGGTCAATTCGAGATGGTCGTTGGGCGCGCCAAAATGAATGACGCCGTTCGCCACAATACCCGGCGGTTGTCGAAACTTATATGGCGCGACTTCTTTGAAAAACCTTGGTTCGATCCAGAAGATCACGTCCGTGGGTCGCAGGGCGCTCTTGACTTCCTTGAGGCGCACTTCCCGTTTCACGAAATCGTAGGTCAACGATCCCGTGGCGACACCTTCGTCACGCGTCACGCGAAAACTGTTGAACGTGAGCGCGCCATTTTCGAGGCGCACATTCGCATTGGCGCCGTTCATCCAAACGCCGCGGAAACGCGTGCGCTGAAGTGCCACCGTGCCATCACCGGTCCACGTCTCCGGCGCGCGGCTCCCGCCGCGAAGAGTGAGTCTCACTATGGGTGGCCGGCGCCATTCCCACTCATCGAGAAACCGGCTTAACTCCGGCGAAGCGATCGCGCGCAGCACAGTGGGTTCGAGGCCGCTTTCGAGGTTGAAGCGAAAATCATTCGGCGCCTCGAGCAGGTCGGCCGTGAGCTCGCCGGATTCATGTCGCAGCCGAATACCACGCAGCATCCCGCGCGCGCCGTCCCAGGAAAAATCTCCGGCCAGCTTCAGGAACGGCACAGTTTTGTAGGTAAAGTTTTCGACGACGGCGCGGCCGATCACGCTCACTCGCGGCGCCATCTCGGCGAAATTGCCGGACCCGGAAAGCTCGATCAGTGGCGGAGAGGTGAGGGCGAGATCGGTCAGCATTTGCCCGAAGCCAAACGCCTCGAGGAATTGCTTTGCGTCGAGCGTGCTCCGCGCTTGGAAATCCGCCGCTTTCGTTTCGCGACTCCAGCTCGTCCGGCCGGAGAAACTTCCTGCATTATCCGTCCATTCGCAGTGGGTGATGTTGAGCGTTTGATTCGTCCACTCCGCGGCAACGGCAAGGTTCTTCATTTCGTAGGAGCCGCGCTGCAATCGATCGCCACGCAAAGTCGCTTCCGCGCGGGCGGTCTCAAACCGGGAGAGGTCGCCCGAAAATTTCACCTGCAGCGATGGCGCCTCGCCGGGAAAATTGAATCGGCGCAGCTCGTCCGCGACGCGTTGGATGAGCACCATCCGTTGACTCCACTCTTCCTCGGAAACTTCTTCGGAGGGCTTGTAGTCGTTGCGTTTGATCAGTTGACCGGTCGCGGAAATTCGCAGGCCGCAAAACATTCCTTCAGCCTGGCTGACATAGATCTGCTCCGGCGGGAAATAGACATGCGCACGAAATTGGGTGATCTGCGGGTTCGGCGCAGTGGTTCCCGCGAGCCGGGTCGGAATCGTCAGCTCCGCGCCGCGGACATCGAGTGCATTTAGGAATGGCTGATGATGGAGGAGCGCGGCGTAATTGATATCCAGCGCGATCTCGCTGATGACCGCGAGCGTGTTCTCGCGATTCTTGAAATCGAAAATCCGGACGTCCTGGGCGATCAGGCCGCGAACCGGATCGAGCGTCAGCCGGCTCACCGATGCTTCGACGCCCCGCTTGTGAAGTTCTTCGACGACGCGGTCACGCCATTGCCGGCCAAACCCGCGCTTCGCCAGATACCAGCCGCTCCAGGCAAGCGCGCAGATGGCCGCGAAGAGAAAAAAGCGCAGGGCTCGGGCGCCCGAGCGATGCGCCTTCGATCGGCGTCGGTAAAACTGGCGCGCCAGGGATGGCGGAGTCGGTTCCAAGAGTGAAGGAGGCACCAACTGCACTCCTACGAGACAACTTTTGTCCTGTCGAGGGCAGCGAAAGGTCTCTATTTAGAAGCGCCCCTCCGCGAGCGGCCAATAACGATCTGATATATTGTACGGCGATGACCATTTCGGATCTACCGGCGATGAACGCTTCGCTCAATTTTGTGAGCACGATTTTCATCTCGACTGGCTGGTATCTGATCCGCCGCGGGCATTGGCGCCGGCACATCGCCTGCATGATCACAGCGGTGATCTCGTCGACGCTGTTTCTCGCCGGTTACGTGACCTATCACCTGCACATGGGCGAGCAATCCACGCGCTTCACCGCGCAGGGAATGGTCCGGTATCTTTATTTTGCGATGCTGGTCACCCACATCCTGCTCGCCTTCGTCACCCTTCCACTCGTCATCCTCACGCTCATTCCGGTGTTCCGGCGGCGTTGGGACCGCCATAGGCGGATCGCGCGCTGGACGATGCCGATCTGGCTTTACGTTTCAGTCACCGGCGTGCTTGTTTATTTCATGGTCTATAAATGGTTCCCGCCGCCGAATCTTGCACTCGGTCAGTAGTTGATGTTTGATGAGGCACCGCGAAACCCGGCGGGCGAGACAAAATTATGGTGACGATTGCGACATTCAACGAGCCCTCTCAAGCGAAGCACCTTAAATCGCGTCTGCAGGAAGCCGGCGTGAAGGCGGATGTCCATAATGAAGGACATCTGCAAAAGGTTGCTTTCATGTCCAAGCCGCAGGCGAATGCGAAGGTTCTGGTCACCGAGGAAGATTTCGAAGCGGCCAATAAGTTGATGGTCGAATGGGAGGCGAGCGATCCGGAAATCGGCTCGGCCATCCGCTGTCCGCAATGCAAATCGCCCCGGATCGAATATCCGCAATTGACGCGGAAGTTTCTCACTCCTTCAATCGCGAGCGTTCTTTTCGCCCTGAAAATTTTCCAAAAGGAATTTTACTGCCAGGATTGCCACTTCACCTGGAGCAAGGACGGCGAGAGCTAAGACTTCGCCCAATCTCTTCTTCGGGGCAGGGGGAGGCCGCAGGGCTGAAGCCGGGCGCGGAACAGAGAGGATTCAGAGGTTGATCATCGCTTCGTTCATTCATGAAATGGCTCTTCGTTCTCTTGCTCGCGGTGCTCATTTTCGGTGGGGCCGCGTTTTTTAGTTACGATCTCTTCGTCAAGCCGGAGCGGAAAATAAGCGCCGAAAAGAGCGGCGAGATTCCGGTCGAGCCGGTGCCGGATATCAGCCTCCCGGAATTTCAGGCGGCGGCCAAGCTTCGACAGGAAAACAGGCTGACGGAAGCGCGGGACGCATTGGTTCTCTTGCTCCAGAAATACCCCAGCGGCCTCCACCTCGAGGAAGCGAAAGATCTCCTCGGCGACGTGAACACCGAGATCCTGCTCTCCGGTTATCGGTCGCCCGAAAAGCAGGAATACGTCGTGCGAAGTGGCGATGTCCTCGCAAAGATCGCGGCCAAGACAAAAACCACGCCGGAGTTGATCATGCGCACAAATAATTTGACCAACACGATGCTCCGCGTGGGTCAGCACCTGCTCATTTCGCATCCGGATTTTTCATTGTTTATCCAGCGCAAAGCCCAGATCGCCGTGCTTCTCAATCACGGACAGTTTTTCAAGCGCTACCATGTGAAGACGGTGAAGGTGTCGGCAAAGCAATCACCGAGAATCAACACCCGTGTCGCGGAGATTTTGGCGTTTAAGAATGGCAAACGCGTTGGCTTCGGCAGCAAGGAATACGCCGGAAGTACACGCTGGATTCGGTTGAATCAGCCCGGCTATTTTCTCTACTCCGAGCCGGACGCCACTCATCGAGATGAGTCGGGTCAGCCGCCGCCTCCCGGCCTCGGTCTGGCTGCATCCGACGTGGATGAGCTGAGCAGCCTTGTCAGCACAAAGACCCCTGTCACTATTACGGACTGAAGACGTTTAATCGTAAAAACGTTGACCCATTCCATCCGGGGTTGAGATTGACTGTTCGCTCACCGATTTACGTCGCAATTCACAATCCACCATATGGAATCCCACCCCTTGGATTTTGAAAAACCGATCCTTGAGTTACAAAAGCGACTCCAGGATCTGAAGAACCATTCCGACGAACATCGTCTCGACTTCGATTCCGAAGTCGAAACGATGGAAAACAAGATCCGCGAAACGCGCCGCGCGATATACGACAACCTCACGGCCTGGCAACGCGTGCAACTGGCGCGCCATATCCGGCGCCCGTTCGCGCTCGATTATATCGGACGGTGCTTCACCGATTGGATTGAACTGCACGGCGATCGCCTCTTCGGAGATGACAAAGCGATGCCGAGCGGTCTTGCAAAACTCGGGCAATATCGCTGCGTCGTCATCACGCATCAAAAAGGCCGCGACACGAAGGAAAATGTGAAACGGAATTTCGGCTGCGCTCACCCCGAGGGGTACCGCAAAGCGCTCCGCCTGATGCGGCTCGCGGAAAAATTTGGGCTGCCGGTTATTTCGTTGATCGACACGCCCGGAGCGTTCCCGGGTATTGGCTCGGAAGAGCGCCATATCTCGGAAGCGATCGCGGTCAATCTGCGCGAAATGATGAATCTCCGAGTGCCGACTGTCGCGGTGGTCATCGGTGAAGGCGGCTCTGGCGGCGCGCTTGGGATCGGCGTGGCGGATCGCGTGCTGATTCTTGAGAACGCCTATTACTCCGTCATCAGTCCCGAAGCCTGTTCGGCGATTTTGTGGAAAGATCGACGGCACGCCGCGGAGGCGGCCGAGGCGTTGAAGCTCACCGCGCAAGACTTGATCGGACTGGGCGTCGTCGATGAAATCGTGCCGGAACCGGAGGGCGGCGCACATCGCGACCACGATCTGGCCGCGGCGAATCTAGGAGCGGCTTTGCGTCAGAATCTGGAACGAATTACAGCGCAGCCGCTTGAAGAATTGATGCAGCAACGCTACGAAAAATTCCGGAAGCTCGGGAAGTATACGGAAGGCGTTGAAGCGTTGAACAATTAAAGCGTTGTAGCGCCACGCGAGCCCAGCCTCTTCACCGCCACCCGCTTCGCGGCCGTTGAGCATCGAACGAAACGCATCACGCGCGGCTGTGAGCCGTGGACGGCGTGGCGCCCACTGGTGGCGCCGGTGGAAACAAAAACCGAAGTGCCGGATCCACGCGCGCGGCCCACGCGCCCTCGCTGTGATCGGCGCCTTCCGCTTCGAGGTATTGCAGATCGCCGAAAACTTTCCAGCCTTTCTCGACCAGCCGATCGCGCAACTCGCGCGTTTGTTCCCAACCGGGTTCGTTCGTGCCGGTATCGAGCCAGATTTTCAGCGGCGGTTTGTCGTCGATTGAATCGACCAGCCGATAAATCGAGAAGTCGTCCCACCAAATCGAGGGCGACATGACAATAAGGCGCGTGAAAGCTTGCGGATACAAAATTCCAATTGCGAGCGTTACGAGCGCGCCAAGCGATGATCCGCCCAAGCCGGTGAATTCGGCACCGCGCTTTGTTCGATATTTCTTGTCGATGTACGGCTTGAGTTCGTTGATCAAGAAGTCGCCGTATTGGCGCGCCAATCCGCGGCTGCGTTTTTTGCGTTCCGATGTGTGGTCGTAGACGCCGCGCGTCGGCGCGTATTCGTGAATGCGATCTTCGCCCATGTTGAAGACTGCCACGATGATGAGCGGCTCAACCAACTGCTTGCCGATCAATCGTTGGGCCGTCTCATCGACGCCCCATTCCACGCCGGCGAATGAAGTGGCCGCATCAAAAACATTTTGTCCGTCGTGTAGATAAAGGACGGGATAACGTTGCCGCGAAAAACGGCGATAAGCCGGCGGGAGGTAAACAAGCACGTCGCGGCGATTGCCCAGGATTTTCGACGGAAAATTAGGGTGGCTTTGGATGTTTCCGGTCAGACTGTGCGGCGGCATTTTGAACAAGAGGTATGGTCGAAGAGATACGCCTTGTCCAGAGGCCGCGGATGTTTCGGACTTGGCAGGGCGCGCGACACCGCGTAGGTAGGGGCGATTGACCTCAATCGTCCGTGCGCCGCAAACGCGGGCGGTTCGGTGAACCGCCCCCCTACCTGATATGAACGAACGTTACATTCGCTGGTGGACGCCGCATTTGAGCCGCGATTTCGAGATGCTCGTCTTTGGCGATGGAGGCGGAATCCCCTTGGTGCTTTTTCCCACGTCCTTTGGTCGCCATTCTCAAAACAAGGATTTCGGATTAATCGACGCCATCGCGGGACATGTCGATAGCGGCAAGGTCACGATTTATTGCCCGGACTCGATCGATCTCGACAGTTTCTACAACAAGGAGATTCATCCCGCCGATCGCATGCGCACGCATAACGCCTACGAGCGCGTGATTACGCACGACATCTTCGATCTGGCGCGGCGGGAATGCGCAGTGGCTCGAGTGGCGGTTTGCGGCGCAAGTCTTGGCGCTTATCACGCCGCCAATATCGCCTTCCGTCATCCCGATGCAGTCAGCCATCTTATCTCGCTCAGCGGCGCGTTCGATATCAGTTCGTTTTTCGACGGCTACTACGACGACAACATTTATTTCAACAGTCCCTACGACTACATGCCGAACATCGATGACCCCTGGAAATTCAATCACATGGGCATCATCATCGGCACCGGCGAATGGGACAATACGCGGCATGAATCGTATCGCTTGTCGGAAATTTTGAACTCGAAAGGGATCAAGCATTGGCTCGATGACGGAAAGTGGCGCGGGCACGATTGGAATTACTGGTGCGACATGCTGCCGTATTACTTGTCGCTCATTTAAAGCCCCCTACGCTTATGAAAAAAATCGGAATCCTCTTCGGCCAGGAAGGCAGTTTCCCGCCCGCGTTCGTTGAGCGCGTAAACAAGAAGACCGGTGGCAAAGACATTCAGGCTGAGTTCGTCCGGATCGACAAAGTCATCCAGGGCGAGCCGTGCGGTTACGATGTCGTGATCGATCGCATTTCGCAGGACGTACCGTTTTATCGCGCGTGGTTGAAGAACGCCGCGCTTACCGGCACCGCCGTCGTCAACAATCCGTTTTGGTGGAGCGCGGACGAAAAGTTTTTCAATAACGCGCTCGCGACGAAGATCGGTGTCGCCGTGCCGAAGACGGTCCTGCTGCCTTCACACCAGGTGCCCACCGACACGAGCGACGCCTCCTTTCGCAACCTGGGCTACCCACTCGATTGGGAAGGCATCTTCAACTACGTCGGCTGGCCCGCTTTCTTCAAGCCGTTCGCCGGCGGCGGATGGAAAAATGTGTACCGCCTGCACAATCCCGAGGAATTTTTCCGCGCCTACAGCGAGACCGGCCAGCTCGTCATGATGCTGCAGGAGGAAGTGAAATTCGACATGTACTGTCGCTGTTACTCGATCGATCAGCGGAACGTGCGCATCATGCCGTACGAACCGCGCCAACCCTACCATTTGCGTTATCAAACCGAATGGCAGGCGCCGCGCGAAATCCTGCAAGCCGTTGAACAGGGCGTGCTGACCTTGAACCAATATCTCGGCTACGATCTGAACACGGTCGAGTTCGCGATTCGCGATGGAGTGCCGTTTGCGATCGATTTCTGCAACCCCTCGCCTGATGCCGAAGCCACGAGCGTGGGCCAGGCAAATTTCGAATGGGTCGTCGACGCCGTCTCAGACATGGCGATCCGCAAGGCGCGCGAACACGTTCCCGGCCGTGACAACTTGAGCTGGGGCAAATTTATTCAAGCTGGGGCAACCGGGCGCTCTCTCAGCGACTTGGCCTAACGACTAGTCTGCCAGAGCTTCCTTCCATGCTTGTCATCCCGAGCCGCGCAGCTGATTAACGTCGAGACTTTCTTCTGGAGATGGACGTTGCAGGTTGGACGCTTGACGCTGGACGTTTCTTCTCTCTTCCAACGCCGCGATCGCTTCGAGATCCTCGGCCGGCTTCTCCAGAAAGCTGTGCTCCCACAATCGCGCGTATTTTCCTCCTAGCTCGAGCAGCGATGTATGTGTGCCCCGCTCGATAACGCTTCCCCTTTCCAGGACGAGAATCTGATCAGCGCGCAAAATGGTGGAAAGCCGATGCGCGATCACGAAGCAAGTGCGATGCGACATCAGATGTTCGAGCGCTTCTTGAATCAGACGCTCTGTCGCCGTATCCACGCTCGCGGTCGCTTCGTCGAGGATCAGAATCGGCGGATCTTTCAGGAGCGCGCGCGCGATCGAAAGCCGTTGCTTCTCGCCGACGCTTAGCTTCACTCCTCGCTCGCCCACGACGCTGCTCAAGCCTTTCGGCAGCCGATCAATGAACGCTCGCGCATTCGCCGCTTCGGCCGCGGCGAGCAACTCGGCGTCCGTCGCCGTCGGTTTCCCCATGAGCAGGTTTTCCCTGATCGTTCCGTTAAACAAAAAACTTTCCTGCGTCACGACGGCGACCATCTCCCGCAGCCGAGGCATGCCGAATTCGCGGATCGGTGTGCCGTCGATCAAGATCTCGCCAGTCTCATACTCGTAGAAACGCGTCAGCAAATTCACCAGGGTCGATTTGCCGGCACCCGTCGTCCCGACAAGCGCGATGGTCTCGCCGGGACGGGCGTGAAAGCTGATGTGCTGGAGCGCGGGCGGACCGTCCTTGCTGTAACTGAAGCCGGCATCGTTGAATCGGACATCTCCCCTCACTCGCACCGTTGCTTTCGCTACGTCCCATCCCGGCTCGATGGGTTCATCGACAATCTCGAAGACGCGCTCACCAGCGGCCCGTCCGGCCTGCACCAGTTGATTGAGCTGATGCAGTTTATTGATCGGTTCATACAAGAATCCGGTGAGCATAAGGAACGCGATCAGGTCCCCGACTTGCATCGCACCGCTCAGCACGGCTCGCGCGCCCACCCAAACCACGAAAACAATCCCGAGCGAGCCGATGAGATACATGGAGGGGTGATAAATCGCCCAAACCCGCATCACCACGAGCGTCGCGTGGCGGAGTTGGTCGCTGACCGAATTGAATCGGGTGTGCTCTTCGCGCTCCCGCACGAAGCTCTTGATCTGCCGGATGCCGGCGAGATTGTCGTGCAGGAGGGAGTTCATCGCGGAGGAAGCGCGCCGCTGCACGCGATACCGCCGGTGTGCTGTCAGCGTGTACCAAAGCGCACCACCGGCCAGAAACGGCAAAGGAGCCAGCCCAACGAGGGCCAATGAGGGGCTGACGTAGAACATCATGCCGAGGACAATCACGAGCTGAAGCACGGCCACGACTCCCTGCTCTATTCCGTCAATCAGCATGCGCTCGACCGAGTTCACATCCTCCAGGATGCGCGTCATCAAATCGCCCGTCGCGCGATTATCAAACCAGCGCAGCGGCAGCATCTGAATATGCGAGTAAAGATCGCTGCGGAGATCGAAGATTACTTTCTGCTCAAAGGTGTTGTTGAGAATGATGCGGAACGAATTGAGTCCGTGTTGTAACACGAAAGCGAGCGCTGCGATCAGGACGAGCCGACCCAGACGCTCCGGCCGGTGTTGATAAAGAACTTCGTCGATGACCAGCTTGGCCACCGCCGGAAACACGATCACCATCAGGGTGCCGAGGATCGCGCACGCCAGCGTCCCCGCGGCCATCCACGGATACCGCTTCAAATAAGCAAAAACGCGCCAGACTATCTTCATGTTTTGACGCTCAGATGATATAGCGATACGAGCTTCCGCGCATGTCATCCCGAGTTGCGCCGACAACGAGGGACCTCTCACCGGCAGTTTTGGCGTCCACCCTCACGGGTGGCGCAGATTACATGGGCGAGATCCTTCGGCGCGTTTGACCAGCCTTGGGATGACAAGGTTTGGCGCCATGTATTGATTCGAATTTTTCTCGCGAGTCCGCCGTTCGAATCGCATGATTCGCAATTCGAAGAGAAGACGCTGACTCCATGATCCAAGATACCGGACACGGCGACCACATCCAAATCGACCAACTCGAAGTCTTCGCGCATATCGGCGTGCCAGACAAAGAGCGCGCTTCTCGCCAACGACTCACTTTCAGCATTACGCTTTGGCCAACTTGTAATGCTCCAGAGCTGGGAGATGAGATCGGGCGGACCGTTAACTACGCCGCCGTCTGCGCCGAAACGAAGAAGTTTGTGCACAACCGTTCTGACCGCCTGATTGAGACTCTCGCTGACGCATTAGCGAGCCACTTGCTCGAGGTTTTTGAAATACAAAGGATTATGATCGAGTTGCGCAAATTCATTTTGCCCGACGTCGATTTTGTGTCCGTGACCGTGACGCGAGATCGCTCCACGAAGTAAAGCCCTCCGACAGAAAGACGGTTCGCTTTTCCTGCCTCTCTTCATAATCTTCCGGCGTGAAGAGCAGACACGTCGTTTCGGAGAGTGACGGCTGGGAAACCGTCTCGCGCAAAACGCATTTTCGAAACGATCATCTCGAGGTCTGCACGGAGGAAATCCGAACTCCCGCTCGCCCTGCGCCTCGGAAGTGGACGGTGGTGCACCGGAAAAAGGCGGTCGTGATCGCGCCGATGACTCCGGATGGGAAGATCATCTTGATTCGCCAGGAACGCATTCCGATTCGGGCCGCGATCTGGGAAATGCCTGCTGGCCAAATCGATGAAGCCAAAGACCAGGACACCGGTGCAATCGAGGCGGTCGCCCTGCGCGAGCTGCGTGAAGAAACCGGGTTTGAGCTCGCCGAGGGCGGCGAGTTGATCTCGGTAGGAGACTATTTTACTTCGCCAGGCTTTACCGACGAGCGTGGATATTTCTTTCTCGCACGCCCGGTTCGGCCGAGTGCGGAGGGCCATACCCGCGACGAATCGGAATCGATTCTCGATTGCCGGGCGTTCAGCGCCCATGAATTGAGCCGCATGATCGACACAAACGAAATCCGTGACGCGAATACGCTTGGCATTTGCGCGCGCTTGGTGGCGCGCGGGCTTCTCTCGCTGGATTGCGCGTAAGTTTTCGATTGTATGGCGTTACGCAATCTTTTCAAATTCCGCGACTCGCCGGAGAGCGAAGCGTCGAAACCGTTCCTGGAACATCTCGAGGACCTCCGCTGGACGATCGTGAAGATGGCGATCACGCTCCTGATCGCGATGGTGATCTGCTTTGCGTTCCGGTCAGTGCTCGTTCAGGTCATGCAGCGGCCGCTGCATCAAATTGATCCCAATATCGGCGCTTTGCGGGCCATGGGTGTAACCGATTCGCTTACAATTTCGTTCCGTCTCGCATTCTACGCTGGCATTGTTTTGTCGTTTCCGCTGCTTCTTTACTTCCTCGCTGAATTCGTTCTGCCGGCGCTGACGGCGATGGAAAAAAGGTTCGTTCTACCCGCGATCTTCGTCAGCTTCGCTCTCTTTCTCACCGGTGTGCTCACCTGTTACTACTGGCTTCTGCCGAAGACCATTCTCTTCTTTTTTCACGACACGGAATCGCTCGGCTGGACGGCCGCGTGGACGGTGCAGGAATATTATTCTTTCGTGACGCGCTTCACAATCGGCTTCGGCCTCGCCTTCGAGTTGCCCGTCGTGGTGCTCGCGCTCGTGCGCTTCGGGCTCGTCACTTATCCATTTATGGCCCGGACACGGCCTTATGCCATCGTCCTGATTTTCATCCTTGCCACCATCATCACTCCCACGCCCGACATTCTAACGCTGATCGCGATGAGTCTGCCGATGTGCCTGCTCTATGAGAGTTGCATCTGGATCGCGTGGTTCATGCAGCGAAAAGCGCTGAAGGCGTTGAGCGACTGAAGGCATGGATAACTCGCTCGCCGATTACTATTTTTTCTTCGGAATCTTCGCGTTCGTTCTCGGCGCGGTGGTCGGCTCGTTTCTGAACGTCTGCATTTATCGAATGCCGCTCGATCTTTCGGTGAACGAGCCGCGCCGCTCCTTTTGCCCAGCGTGCAAGAAGCAACTCACGTGGCATCAGAATATCCCGCTCTTGAGCTGGCTTTTTCTGCGGGGGCGCTGCGCGAACTGTGGAAGCCGAATTGCCTTCCGCTACTTCGCGGTGGAACTCCTGACAGCTCTTCTTTTTCTCGCCGTCTGGCTCCAGTTTCCCTGGCCGATCGCGATCGCGTATTGGGTTTTCGTTTCGCTGCTCATCGTTGGAACGTTTGTCGACTTCGAGCACTTCATCATTCCGGACGAAGTCACGATTGGAGGAACAATCGCCGGCATTCTCGCGAGCTTTCTTGTGCCCGCCCTCATGTCGATGGAAGGAAGATTGGCGGCGCTCTTAACCTCGGCGCTTTCGGCGCTCCTTGGTTACGCGATTCTGTGGATCGTCCTCGAAGCAGGCAAGAAAGTTTTCGGAAAAAAGAGGATCCGACTGGATGCGCCGACGCCGTTTACCTGGATGCGAAAGGGAGACGACGCTGACTTCGTCGTCGGCGAAGAGCAGGGCTTGTGGAGCGATTATTTTTCACGCGAGACCGACCTTCTCATTCTGCTTTGCGATGAAGCGGTGATCGAGACGCGCAACCTTGGGAAAGCGGACCTCCGGTTTCATTACAACCGAGTAAAGATCGACGGCGAGGAAATCGTTCTCGATACGCTGAACCAGATATCCGGCGTCGTGCGGGAACTTCAGATTCCCCGCGAAGCGATGGGGCGAGGAGACTTGAAATTCCTCGCGGCTATCGGCGCATTTCTGGGTTGGCGCGCTGTCCTGTTCAGCGTTTTCGCTGGTTCGCTACTCGGGTCGCTCGTTGGTCTCACGACGTTGCTCATCGGCAAACGCGTCTGGTCGGCGAAGCTGCCGTTCGGACCATATCTCGCTTTCGGCGGATTGGTTTGGATGTTCTTCGGCGAATCGCTCCTGAGTTGGTATGTGAGCCTGCTCACTCCGTAGCCAAGTTCTCGACTGAGCTGTTCGCGCAGTAACTTTCGTGCATCGCATTGCTGATCTCGACGAGCCGTTCCTGAATTTGCTCCAGATACTCATGCAGTCCGAATTTAAAAATGTCGCCAATGGTAACGTAATCGAGATCGGAGCGCAGCCGTCCCGAAAGACGCTCGGCTTCGTTCGCGTAATGGGTCTCACTCGATCCCGAAATCCGGTGCAACGTGGCGTCGAGCGAATCCACGCTGAAGCGGATTGAGCGCGGAAAATCCGCGTGGGTGATGACGAACTCCGCGACTTTCCATGGAGCGACCTGGCTGACATAAATTTTACGATAGGCCTCGAGCGCGCTGCACGACTTGAGGACCGACATCCATTGAATTGTGTCCACGTTGCCGCCCACCTTCTCTCCCGAGGGAAGGAGGATGTGGTATTTCACGTCGAGGATGCGCGAAGTGCAATCCGCGCGCTCGAGCAATTTGCCGATCCGGATGAAATCCCAACCTTCGCCGTGGGTCATGGTTGCATCAGTGATTCCCTGGAACAGGTGCGATCCGGCGATGATGCGTTTGAAGAATTCGTAAGGGCTCGTGCGCGCCAGTTTTTTCGCTGGGTCGCTTTTCACGAAGAGATAGAGACGATTGATCTGCTCCCACATCTCGCTCGAGATCTGTTCGCTCGTGGTACGGGCGTTTTCGCGTGCGAGTGTCAAACAGGAATGGATGGAGTTGGGATTCTTTTTTTGGAGGCTAACGAAATCGATCACCGCTTTGCCGTCGGGGCTGGCGTAGAGCGAGGCAAAAAGCTCGTTTTCCTCGAGCGAACTGATGATTGGATCCCATTGCTGTTGCGGATCGGCCTCGGATGGATTCGTTAGGTCGAGGAGCAACTGGAGATTCACGCCCGCGATCCGTGCGTTGTTTTCCGCTCGCTCGATGTAGCGGCTCATCCAATACAACGAATAGGCGACGCGGCTTAACATGAGAGGTGGATCGTGCGCTCCGTCGCGCGATGGCAGATTAATGCGCCTCCGGCGCCACTTTGGCATCGCGCGACGGAGCGCGCGATCCACCTCGTCGTGATTCTCATCGCTTATGATGCGGCTTTTTCATCGTCTTCGAGGATCCAAGTATCCTTGCTTCCGCCTCCCTGAGAGGAATTGACCACGAGCGAACCGGCCCGGAGGGCCACACGCGTCAAGCCTCCGGGAATGATCGTGACCTTTTCTCCGTACAAAATGAAAGGGCGCAGGTCGACGTGCCGGCCTTGCATGCTGTCGTCGCAAAAGGCTGGCGCGCGGGACAGAGGAACAACTGGTTGCGCGATGTAATTGCGCGGATTCTTTTTTACCTTTTCCCGAAAGCGCTCGCATTCCCCCTTCGTAGCCTGGGGGCCGATGAGCATTCCGTAACCGCCACACTCGTTCACCGCTTTGATCACGAGCTCGGGGATGTGGTCGAGAATGTAAGAGAGATCTTCTTTTACGGCCGCGAGGTAGGTGGGGACGTTTGGCAGGATGGGATCTTCCCCCAGGTAGTAGCGAATCATCTTAGGCACGAAATGGTAAACCGCCTTGTCATCGGCGATGCCGGTCCCGATGGAATTCGCGAGACTCACATTTCCATCCCGGTACGCTTCCACCAAACCGGGCACGCCCAGGCCCGAGTCTTTCCGAAAAACTTGAGGATCAAGGAAATCGTCGTTGATGCGGCGGTAGATCACGTCCACCGGCTTGAGCCCCTTGGTGGTGCGCATGAAAACTTTGCCATCTTGCGCGACGAGGTCGCGCCCTTCCACGATCTCGATGCCCATCGAGCGGGCGAGGAACGAGTGCTCGAAGTACGCCGAGTTGTAAACGCCCGGCGTGAGGAGGACCACGGTCGGTTCGGTCTTTCCGCCCGGCGTGATATAGCGCAGCACGTTTAACAATTCCTGGCTGTAATCCTCGACGGACCGGACGCGATATTGACCGAGCAGACTCGGGAAAGTGTGCTTCATCGTTTGCCGGTTCTCGATCACGTAGGAGACCCCAGAAGGGCAGCGCGCGTTGTCTTCCAGCACCAGATAAGCGCCATCTTTGTCGCGGATGAGATCGGTGCCGCAAATGTGAATGTAAACATTACGCGGCACATCGAAGTGCATGAACTCGGGCCGGAAATGCGCTGCCTCCCAGACGATCTGTTTGGGAATGACACCGTCGCGAAGAATGTTTTGCGTGTGATAGATGTCGTGCAGAAACAAGTTCAGCGCCGTGATTCGCTGGACGAGTCCGCGTTCGACGAGGTCCCATTCTTCCGCGGGAATGATGCGAGGCACGAGATCGAACGGAAAAATACGCTCGGTCCCCTGGTCGTCGTTGTAGACAGTAAAAGTGACGCCTTGCGTGAGAAAGGTGGAGGCGGCGCGCGCGCGTTTGCGCTCGAATTCTTCGCGCTCCATTTCCTTGAAACGCGCGAATAACTTGCTGTAATGAGGGCGCACCACGCCTGGATCGGCGAACATTTCGTCGAAAAAATCTCCGACTTGATAGTCAGAGAAGAAATCGCCCATGGATCAGTCTGGCAGTGCGATAATTCGAAGCAAATGGAAAACCGGCGAGGCGATGTTAGCGAACATGAGTCGGCTTGCGCCCGCATCGCCGCCCAGTTTCCACAGCGCTGGCTCCGTGCTTACGTGGGGAGCAAACTGCGTCGCGATCCCATTTATCCCGCCGCTTATGAACTGTTTCGTGGCTCGGACGAGCCGATTCTGGATATCGGCTGCGGGCTTGGTCTGCTCGCTTTTTATTTGCGTGAACGCGGTTGCCGGCAACCGATCCTCGGACTCGATCTCGATGCGCGGAAAACCCGACAGGGAAGGCGCATCGCGGCGGCTCGCTATAGGGACGTCGATCTTCGCTATCAGGATGTCCAGGGACCGATTCCAGCTTTCTCCGGCAACATGGCTCTGTTCGATGTGCTTCATTATCTGCCCCTGGCACAGCAGACATCGTTGTTATCGCATCTCGCCCAATGCGTCGCGCCGGCAGGCTTGCTCGTTATTCGCGAGTGTCCGCGTGACAATGGCCCGCGTTTTTGGATGACCTGCGTGGCGGAGAAATTTGCGCAGGCAGTTTCATGGAACTTGAACACGTCATTACATTTCCCGTCGCGCAAGCGCATCGCTGAAGCGTTCAACGAAAATGAGTTCGAGCGCGAAAGCCGGCCGCTCTGGGGGACATTACCATTCAACAATCATCTCTTCATTTTTAGGCGTCGCGCGTCCGAAACTGTTCAGGCTGGGGAATGACACATTGATAGCCGCGTTCGGCCAGTCCGCTCAGGGTCAACTCCAGGCACCGTGGATTGAATTCCGGATCTTTCGCAATGCGATGTCCTTCATGAAGAAGGATGATGGCGCCGGCTTTGGCCTTCCGCAGGATTTTCTCGGCCACCAGCACTGGTTCGCGCCGGACCGTATCCAGCCCCCGAACCGTCCAGCCGATCAAGGCCAGTTCGCGTCGCACCAGTTCGGGGTGCACAAACAAATTCTTCAAACCCGCCGGCGCCCGGAACAACCGCGCCGGTCGATCCGGTGCGCTTCGGAGCAATTCCGCGCAGAGATCGATTTCCGCTGTGATTCTCGCTGGGCCCACCGCCCAGAACATCCCACTTGGGTGCGTGTAGGTATGATTGGCGATCTCGTGACCGCGACTGAGGATTTCCGTGATGAGGTGCGGATATTCTTCCGCGCGCCTCCCGACCACGAAGAAAGTCGCGCGCGCGTTGAAGCGCTCGAGGAGGTCGAGGAACTTGGTGGTGTGAGCGGGTGAGGGGCCGTCGTCGATCGTGATCCACACTTCCGGTTGCGTGGTGTGGAAGGAGCGGATCACCGGTCCCCACCACTGGCAGTTTGGAACGAGCGTCGCATAAAGGAGCAGGAGATGTGAGATAAAGATGGGCGCCAGGGCGATCACGAGATTCGTTCGGCTGAGGTAAAGTGCGAGGACGGGCGCCGCAAACGCGAACCCCAGGAGCGCACGACGCATCCAGCGCGAATTATGCTCCGGGGCTGCGGGCTGCATCGCTAAAAGCTAAAACCACTGCGGAGGCCAGGTTCATCGCAACCGCCACCAACCAGATGGCGCCGAGCTCGCGTAGCGATGGACTGCTCTTAAGTAACGCAAACGCCATCGCCGTCGTGTAAGTGCCCCACAATGTGCTTTGGGCGCGGCGGATTGGGATTGTGCGGAAAAGTCCACACATGTGTAGCGCCTGGATGATCACCGAATTGATGTAGAGGAGAGGCAGCCAGAAAAGCCAAATCCAAAACGCGATGGCGACCAGGAGCAGCGCTATCTGCCACGGTTCGAGATTGGATGGAATGAACAGCGTGGCGAAAAAAAGGTAGTGAATCGAGTAAATCGTGAGACCAACCAGCCACGCTTCGAATCCGTTGCTCTCGGCACGCGTCGCGTCTCCGCCGCGAAGCATCGCGATAATGCGGAGCAGAGAAAAATAGAATTGAGCAGATCTCTTATCGGTTTTGTTCATCGGACAAAAAGCCGGGAGCGAACGCGAACCATTGGTCCCAGCGCTCCGCGATCAATTGCTCCAGGACCCGGCACCACTTTTCGACCGCTTGTGCAATGTCATCCTCGCGGTCGCGCCTACTCCGAAGAACGGTAATCGGTTCGCGGACAATAATCTGGTAGCTGCGATAACCCGATCTGGCGATGAAGAGCGGATAGATTGGCACGTGTGCGACCTGGGCGAGAACGAAGGGGCCATTGGGCAAGCGGACGTGCCTGCCGAAAAGATGCGCCGGTATTTCCGCCAGGTCTCCATCCATGCGATCCCCTTGAATGGAAACGATCTCGCCGAGACGGAGTGCGTTCAGAAGGTCGAACGAGAGCAAGGCGCCCGCGGTGTTGTAATCAACTTTGACCGCGCCTTCGCCGCTTTTTTCGAGCGAAGCACTGAGGTGTTGCGCAGTCTGCCGGTCTGGCTCAGGAGCGCGAACCAGGCGGATTTCACGATTGAATTTCTCCGCAAACAAAGCGGCGCCCAAATCGTAGTTCCCCATGTGGGCGGTCAGAACGATGGCGCCCTGCGCGGCGCCAAGTTGGTCGAGCCATTTGGCGCCGATTATCTCATAGGCGAACTCCTCCTTGTTTATCTTGTGAATTGCCGCCTCGGAAATCGTCCACGCGTAGTTGTAGAACGTGCGAAAGACGCGCAGATAATTCACCGCGCGAGAGGAACCCGGCAGAATGATCGCGAGGTTGGCCAGGACGATCCGGCGGGCGGGCGCTGCGAAAAAGAAAAAGAAAAACGTCATGAAACAGTGCAGGACCGGATACGTGTAGAAGGGCATGTTGACGGTGGCCCAGTCCAGATACTGGCGCCAAAAAACTCCCCGAACGGCGAAGCGATCGAGGAAATTGGCCGAGGAATTCTTGTCGGCAGATTGACGCGAATTTGCGATCTCTGATTTCTGATCTTTAACCTCTGAATAATCTGCGTTCATCTGTGTAATCTGCGGATTAAGTGCAACGCACCATACGCGAAGCAGCATCGCGTGTTGTCATTCCGAGCGAAACGAAGAACCTCACAGTTGCAATTCTTGTGTAATTTTTCGCGAGAGCATCAAGTGCGGCAGTGTGGAGTCCCTCGCCGTCGCACCGCCGCCGAAGCGGCTTTGGCGCGCAAGAGGCTGCGCGGCTCGGGATGACACGTGCTTTGGCGCGCTTCCTGTCAACGCGCCGCTCCGGAATACGCGTCGCCCCCCATCACGGCGTCGTAGTCGAATTTCATCGTGGCAAAGAGGATGGACTCAGGACCTCGCAAAGGCAACGCTTCCCGATTGATGACCGCTCCTCTTTCCGACAAACGACGTACCGGGCGCATCGACGCCCATGTGCTCGAAGCCATCTACCTCGAGCATCTCGGAAAACTCGTCCGCGAATCTTCGATGGATGCCGTGGTTCTTCTCGCGCATGAGCGGGTGCACGATCCGGATCCGTTCGAGCGCGACTGGCAATTCAAACCAGCGCTCGGCTTCCCGGACGACCTCGCAACGCGCGCGACTGGACTTCTACGTTGGCAGAACCAGCGCTTATCCTCATGAGAACAGGAACGCTTGGGTGGATCGTGCGCTCCGTCGCGCGATGTTTATTCGACGCGGCTTTGCCGCCACCTTTCGGCATCGAGCGGCGGAGCGCTCGATCTACCCTGCTGCGATGATCTTTTCAAACGCGAGGCTTATCCTGCCGGATGGAATTCGCGACGGCCTGGAGATCGTCGTGGCGGACGGAAAAATTGCCGAGGTCCGCAAACGATCGAATGCGGAAGCGATCGATCTGGACGGAAACTATCTTGCGCCGGGATTTATCGATCTTCACATTCACGGCGCGCTCGGTCGCGACACGATGGAGGCGTCGCCGGATGTGTTTCGAACAATCTGCGACTATCACGCAACCGGTGGCACGACGTCGCTGCTGCTGACGACTGTTACGGCGCCGATTCCCAAAATTGTCGACGTGCTGCGCGCGGTGCGAGACTCCGCCCGCCCGATTAAACAAATCGCGGGCGTGCACATCGAAGGGCCCTTTATATCAAGGGCGCGGAGCGGTGCTCAGCGCGAGGAGTTCATCCGCGATCCAGATGGCGAATCGGTGGATAAATTGCTCGAATTTGCGGACGTAATCAAACGCTTCACACTCGCTCCGGAGTTACCAGGTGCGCTCGATTTGATCGATCAATTACGCGAGCGAAACATCTCAGTAAGCGCTGGTCACAGCAATGCCTCGGACGAAGAAGCGCGCGCGGGTTTCATCCACGGCGTCCGGCATGTGACACATACGTTCAACGGCATGTCCTCGGCGCGACGGCGAGGCGTGTATCGCGTGGCCGGCTTGCTGGAATTCGCGTTGAGCGAGCCGGAAATCATGTGCGAGCTGATCGCGGATGGTCATCACGTCTCAACCACTTTGATGAAAATGTTGTATCGCGCGAAAGGTCCGACCGGAATTTGCCTGGTGACTGACGCAACAGCCGGTGCGGGATTATCCGAAGGCGCGCGGTTTTCTCTCTCCGGGCTGGATTGCGTGGTCAGCGATGGTGTCTGTCTTTTGACCGATCGTTCGGCTCTGGCCGGGAGCGCATCCCGAATGATCGATCTTGTCCGCGTAGTCGTGAATGATGTGAAGATTCCGCTGCACGAAGCGGTCGCAATGGCGAGCGCGAACCCGGCCCGCGCTCTCGGATCAAAGACGAAAGGCAGACTCGAAGTGGGCGCGGATGCGGATTTCGCCGTGCTCTCGGCGGATTTGGAAGTCGTTCAGACCTTCGTTGCGGGTGAGCGGATCTTTTCAATGTAGAGGCGCTTGTGCCAAGCGCCTCTACATTCAGAGCGAAAGAAGGAATTTTGCGATGTCGAGTGACGCGGTTGGCCGGCCGAGCCGGCTGATGTTGTTCGACCACTCGCGCCATTGCGCAGCGTCATTCGCAAACGCTTTTTGCACTGCCGCAATGACGCGGTCGTGCGTGGTGGCGACCGCGCCTGAGTTTGTTTCCACAATAAATCGGGCGTTCCCCTCTTCCTGGCCCGGGATGATGTGATTGACGATCATGGGGCACGCGGCCGACATCGCTTCCTGAACGGTCGCACCGCCGGCTTTGCTGATGACCAAATGATTGGCGCGCAGGAGACGCGGCAGCTCATCGCTCCAATCCACGGTCTCGAACTCTTGCGTGACCGTGCGGCGGATTTTTTCGACGGAAACTTTCAGCCCGGCATTGCGACCGACCGTGACGGTCAATTGGATTTCAGGCAGCCCGGCCAGACGACGGACCAACTGCGGCGCAGCCGAATTCGCCGCGTTGATTATATAGAGGACGCGCCTCCCGGCTTCGTCCGAAGGAGGCAATCGAACTTCGCCGGGCTGCGCAAACACCGGGCTGACCGGAAAACCAAACGTCTTAATCTTTTCCGGGGGAATGCCGGCCTCGAGAAGGACCGCCGCGCTTTGCTCGTTCGGGAGGAGAAAATAGTCGGCGCTGCAACGATACCAGATCGCATTCACGCTGATCGAATCCGTGATGACGACCACGCGCTTGGGCTGCAGCGCGCCTTCCCAGCCCAGCAACTCGTCGAGCATGTGGGGATAGGCCGGATAGACCGAGACAACCACGTCCGGCTGGAGCCGCGCCAGCATTTGGCCCATGTATTTTTTCAGCGCGAAGAAGACACGAAAATCCCCGGCAAATTTTTCCTGCCGATCGAGCCACCGGTAGATAACGCGCCACACCCGCGGAGTGCGATTAATCATCCCCATGTAGAGGACCCGCATCCAATCGTTTCCGAAGCCGTAGGTCTCAGCGAAAAGATCGTGAAGCTCCACGTGCGCGCCCTCGGGCGAGATCTTGCGAATGCCATCGCGGATGCCGCGGGCGGCGCTGTTATGTCCTTCGCCGAACCCGGCGGTCAGGATCAATATCTTTTTCAAAACTCGTTAGGCCGGCAGGCTTGGGCCGAAGTTGCCGGAGAGTTTAATGGATATTTGTTTCCGGCAAAGTAAACTCTGCGCGCAGATGAGATACCTCAGGTTCGTCGGGCGAATTTTCCGGCGTTTGGTTTATGAGACCGCCATGGATACCACGACGGGACTGGCCGCTCAGATGGCGTATCAATTCCTCTTTACGCTCGCGCCCGGCCTGCTCTTTCTCTGGCATTTGCTCGGTCTTTTTGGCACCGACCCAGCGAAGCTGCACCAGATGCTCGGGATCTTGAAAAGCTTTCTGCCCTCCGACCCGAAGGTGCAGGAGATCCTCGATACGCAGGCCGCCAGCGTGGTTGTGACCGGCTCGAGCGGGACGCTGGCGAACATCGGAATTATCCTCGGGATCTACCTCGGAACGCTCTTCATTTCCACGATCTCGCACGCCCTCAGCCGCACCCACGGTGTCCATGAAGATCGGAACTGGTGGTCCAAATACATCATCTCATTTTTCCTCCTCTTCTGGTTCGGGATCACGATTCTGTTTTGTTTCAACGCGATGGTCTTTGGCGAAACCCTTGCCGGTATCGCCGAGGTAAATTTCCAATTAACCATCCCGCTGCAGGAATGGGTCGCCTTCTCGAGTTTGCCGCTGACCGCACTGGCGCTGGTTGGTCTGGCACTCGCTCTCTACCTTTTGACCCCGGAAAATTATCTGACCATCCGGCAAGCCTTGCCCGGCGCGATCTTTTTCTCGGTCGGTTGGATCATCGTCACAAAACTGTTCCAGTTTTATGTTGCGAAGTACGACCGCTATAACCCCACTTATCTCGCGCTGGCGTCCATCATCGTGCTGATGACCTGGATGTATCTGACCTGTTTGCTTTTGCTGCTTGGCGGGAAATTGAATGCGATTCTCCGCCGGGAACGCGAGCGTGTGGCCAATGCTGCTGCGGCAACGCCACAGCCCGCTTGATCGCACTTTCTGCTCTGTTACGCTCGCCTGCCGTGATCCGTTTTCGCGTCTTTCTTGGCACGGCCCTCGCGCTCAGTGCGATCGTCGCCACCTTCGTCAATGCACAGTTGACCGACGAAGAAAAGAAGAAGCGCGACGCCCGCATTAAGGCGCGCGAGGAGATGCGCGCGGTCGCTTCACCGGCCCCAGCGGAAACGCCAGAACCGACGGCGAAGCCAAAACCCGCGAAGCGCAAAACCAAAAGTAAGAAACAGCCTACTCCGAAGCCGAAATCGACCGTAACGCGGGCGGCTAAGAAGAGTCCAACGCCGGAACCGGACGAATCGCCCACCTCGAAGAACAAAGCGAAATCTGGAACAAAGAAGTCGAGCGAGCAGGACGAGACACCAAAGCCGGAGACGGAGAAGACTGAGTCGGGCGAATCTCCAGAACCGACAAAAAAGCCTGGCGCCAGGAAGAGCCCAACGCCGGAATCGGATGAATCGCCTGCGCCGAAGGCCAAAGCGAAATCTGGAACAAAGAAATCAAGCGAGGAGGACGAAGAGGCGACCCCAAGACCGAAACGGACGGAAAAGGCTAAGTCGAAAGAATCTCCAGAACCGAAAAAGAAGCCTAGGGCCAGGAAGAGCCCAACACCGGAACCAGAGGAATCGCCCATTCCAAAATCCGGCGTGAAGAAAAAAACAGACGCGAAAAAGGAGGCTACCCCAAAACGGATCGAAAAAGCTGATCCGGCGAAAACTCCCGCGCCCATCGAGAAGCCGCTCAAAACCGCTCCCGAACCCGCACGGACTCCGGCCCCAGAACCGTCGGCGCACCCGCGTCCGACTCCCCCTACGCCTCATGCCGCGCTGCCGCCTGATATCACAGTTGAAAAGTCCGGTCTCGAAAAAGAACAGGGTCTCGAACCGCCGCCACCACCTCCACCGCGGCGTGGTTTCTGGCCGTGGTCGCGGCTGCCGGCCAACTATCGTTACCTCACGAGCGCGAACATCGACGCGATCCGGAGAGCGCCGGTGCAGCGCGCGCGCTGGAAATACGTCATCGTGCACAACAGCGGCACGCGGCAGGGCAACGCGCGAGCTTTCGATTATTATCACCGGAAGATTCGGCGAATGCGGAATGGGCTGGCGTACCATTTCGTCATTGGAAACGGAACCTCGTCGCGCAACGGTCAGATCGAAATTGGCGATCGCTGGCGCCGCCAGATCAACGGCGGCCATGTTCACAGCGATTATATGAACAACATCGGGCTCGGCATTTGTCTCGTGGGCGATTTCAATCGCGACCAGCCGACACGCGCGCAACTCGAAGCGTGCGAGGAGCTGATTCGGTATCTGCAGGAGCGTTGCGGGAAAAGCGATGGACGTTCCCTGATCGTACGTCCGCATCGGGAAGTAAACCCCCCGCGATGGGCGACCGATTGTCCGGGCGACGCGTTTCCGTATGGCTGGTTTGGGAGGTTCCGGTAGTGCGTGAACGATGCGGTTGCGATCGCGATATCGGTGTCATCCCGAAGCGCGCAGACGCTGAGGGACCTCGTGACTGCAATCTACGTTTTCATTTACTGAGGAAGCCGCACCGTTAGTGTGAGGTCCCTCGCCGTCTGCGCGGCTCGGGATGACAGTGGGAACGAAGTAGATTGTCAGCGACGGCCCGCCACAGCAATCTGATCAAGCCATGAATAAACACCCACACATCTCCATGGAACCGGCGACTCAGCTCGCCCTCTTTCTCAGCAACCGGCCGGGCGCGCTCGCGAAAGTTTGCGAGGAGCTCGTGAAAGCGGAGATAAATATTCACGCACTCTCCATCTCCGACACGGTGGATCATTCGATCGTTCGCATGGTGGTAAGCGACACGACCAAAGCGCTGATGCTGCTGGGCGAAGGCGGGATGATTGCGCTCGAAGCAGAAGTGCTCATGATTGAGAGCGATAACGAACCCGGCACGCTCGCAACGATTGCAGAGCGCCTCGCAAAAGCGGGGGTGAATATTGAGTACGCGTATCTTGCGACGAGCGCTCGCTCAAATACAGGGCTCATGATTCTGCGTCCGTCGAACATGGAATCCGCGCTGGCAGTGTTGCGAGAGCTGTAGCGGGGAGTCTTTTCTACGCCGCGGGAAAGCGCGTTTCGCAATCTCAAATCGTTTCAAAAAACGAAGCGCGGGCAGAAATTCTTAATCCGTTGCCAAGCGCAAAAGCGTGGAGGATAGGAACGACTCGATTTTATGACGCCGATAAGAATTTGGTTGGGTTATCCATATCCGCTCGGAGCTACGTGGCTGGGCAACGGGGTTAATTTCGCGCTCTTTTCCGAGGCGGCGACTTCGGTCGACCTCTGCCTCTTCGATAACATCGACGCGCCGCAGGAAAATATTCGCATCCCGATGACGGAACACACGGATCAGGTCTGGCACGTGTTTCTGCCGGATGTGCGGCCGGGGCAGCTCTATGGCTTCCGCGTTTATGGCCCGTACGATCCCGAGCGCGGCATGCGTTTCAACAGCTCGAAGTTGCTGATCGATCCGTACGCGAAGGCGATCGTCGGGCAGGTGAATTGGGCGGACGAGATGTTTGGTTACGTCGTCGGCCCTCAGGAAGATCTCGCGCGCGATTTTCGCGACGACGCCTGGGGTATGCCGAAAGCAGTCGTGATCGATAACGCGTTTGACTGGCGGGACGACAAGCGGCTCGGCACGCCGCTGCACAGTTCGGTGATCTACGAAATGCACGTGAAGGGTTTCACGAGGCTCTGCCCAGACGTGCCGGCTGAATTGCGCGGAACCTACGCCGGGTTGGGAAGTGCTGGTGCGATCAAGCATCTGAAAGAACTGGGCGTAACGGCGGTCGAACTCCTGCCGGTGCACGCGCACATCGACGACAAGGTTTTGATCGATCGCGGACTGCGCAATTACTGGGGTTACAACACGATCGGTTTCTTTGCTCCGGAAGCGCAATACTCGAGTAGTGGAGCGATGGGCGAGCAGGTTTCCGAGTTCAAAGGAATGGTGCGCAACCTGCACGCGGCCGGCATCGAAGTAATCCTGGACGTTGTTTACAATCACACCGCGGAAGGAAATCACCTCGGACCGACGCTCAGTTTTCGCGGCGTGGATAATCCGGCCTACTACCGGTTATCGCCGGACGATCCGCGGCTCTACCTGGATTTCACCGGAACCGGAAACACGTTCAATCTTCTCCATCCGCGCACGCTTCAGCTCGTCATGGACAGCCTGCGCTACTGGGTGAACGACATGCACGTGGACGGTTTCCGTTTTGATCTCGCGTCGACTCTGGCGCGCGACGAGAAGGGCGTGAACAAGCTGCATGCGTTCTTTGAAATCATTCACCAGGAACCGGTCCTTTCGCAGGTGAAGCTAATCGCGGAGCCGTGGGATGTCGGCGAAGGCGGATATCAGGTCGGAAATTTTCCGGTGTTATGGGCGGAATGGAACGGGAAGTACCGCGATGAAGTCCGGCGTTTTTGGAAAGGCGATGAAGGTCGAGTCGGCGAGATCGCGTACCGCTTAACGGGCAGCCCCGACCTTTATCAACACAGCGGCCGCCGCCCGTACGCGAGCATCAACTTCATCACCGCGCACGACGGGTTCACCTTGAACGATCTGGTCAGCTATAATGACAAGCACAACGAAGCCAACGGCGAAAACAACAACGACGGCGACAACAATAACAACTCGTGGAATTGCGGCGTTGAAGGGCCAACGGACGATCCGGAAATCAACGAACTGCGAGCGCGGCAGCGGCGAAATTTTCTAACAACCCTGTTCCTCTCGCAAGGTGTGCCGATGCTCTACGCCGGCGACGAATGGGCGCGGACGCAGAACGGGAATAACAATGCCTACTGCCAGGATAACGAGTTGAGCTGGCTCAACTGGGAACACAACGCCGAGCAGAAGGAGCTCTTGGCGTTCACGAAGAAATTGATTCGACTCCGGCGCGATCATCCGGTTTTCCGGCGTCCGAAGTTTTTCCAGGGCCGGCGAATTCGCGGGTCGGAGATCAGGGATGTGATGTGGTTCAACCCCGGCGGCAACGAGATGAGCGACGAAGAATGGGCGTCGCCATTCGTGCGCTGCATCGGAGTGCTTCTGAGCGGTGATACGATTGACGTCCTCAGTTTCGAGGGAGAACCGATCCGCGATGAGACGTTCCTACTACTTATCAACGCGCATTTTGAGCCGATCGTTTTCGTGCTGCCGGGGCAGGAGCACCTCGAATGGATGCTCATCCTTGATACCGCGGAGGAACATGGGTTCCTGCCGGAACCGAAGAAGTTTGCTTCGGGCGACGACGTGGAAGTAATCGGCCGGGGGGTGAAGTTGCTTAAACTGGCATCGGGCGCACAAGCGCAGGCTCGCCACGAGTCCTGGAAGAAACGTCAGGTGCAATTGCCGCATGAGCTAAGACCAGCCGCCATCACGGTGAAGGCCGGATCGAAAAAGAATGCGGATGCGCCGGTCGAGGAAAAGTGATTGGTCGCAGCTTCTTTGGTAGGGCGATATGTTCAGTCGCCGTGCCGGATGCGCCATTGGGTTGGCGAAAAAGTGAGAGGGCACTAGACTTCCCCAGCGCAATCGCAGCGCGACAAACGAACTTATCTTGCGCTCAAAAGTTCTGACAATTCTGCGGACAGTTCTATGACACCGACTTCTCTTATCATTGTGACCGATCGCGGCAGTCTCAAGGCCTACAAAGTGACCGAGACTCCGAACCGCGGTCCCCATCTGCAACTCGTGCAGGCGTTCGATACCACGGACGCGCACGGACGTTATCAAGACAGGCTCACGGATCAGGCCGGCAGTTTCCCAGGCGGAGCGGCTCCCGGGCAGATGAATTCAATCGCCGAACGGACGGGGATTGACACCGAGAACGATCGGCGCATTTGCAAACAACTTGCCGACAGTATTACCGAAATCGCCGAACGCGAAGGCAGGGACGGCTGGTCTTTCGCCGCGCCGGCTTCAATTCATTCCGCCGTCGTGGAGCTGCTCCCGCCGGCCGTTCGCGATAAGATTGTGGAGTACGTGAAATCCGATCTGGTTAAAATCGAACCGGCGAAATTGCCCGGGCATTTTCGCTCGTTACAGCCGGGGTAGGAATTGAAGGTTGCGGCTTGGTTTTCTCGCAGTCTCGCAAATCGAGAGGGTTTGCGACAAACGGTCGATTCGCGTGACAGGATGGCTTAACGTTCCGATCAACTATGCAACTGCCAGTAAACATTACCTATCGTGGCGTCGAGAAGTCGGAGCAGATCGACCAATTTATTCTGGAGAAAGCGGCCCGGCTCGAAAAATTCTGCGATCACATCAATCGATGTGACGTCGCCATCGAGCAGCCCAATCATGCGCATCAAAAAGGAAACCAGTTTCGAGTGCGCATCGATGTCACAGTGCCGCCGGGTCACGAACTCGTCGCCGACGAAAAGCAGATGGACAGCGGCGCGCACGCCGCGCTGACCAAAGTTATCCACGACGCTTTCAAAACGATGGAACGCCAATTGCGCCATCTTGTGCAGAAGCAACGCCGCGAATAGGTAGGGGCGATTGACCTCAATCGCCTGGGACTGTGGACGGACAAACAAGGTCGACCAAGCCCGTTCGCAAAAGCCTTGATCACACGACGCATTTCGCGGGGCGGTTCGGTGCAGTTTATTTCGTGACAATTTGCTGTCAGTCGCGGGGACCTAACCAACTTTGCCGCGAAAGCAAAGCCGCAGTGATTCTTGAAACCGCGCGACGATATCATGAGGACGGGCGCTGGCATCTCCAATTGCTCTTGCTGATGCCCAATCATTTGCATGCGCTGGTTGGAATCGCAGGCGAAGATTCCCTCTCCAAGATCATTCGCGATTTCAAACGCGTCACTGCGTGAATCGCCCGTATCCGGTGGCAACGAAATTTTTCGATCACCGATTAAGGCATGACGAGAGTTTACGAGAGAAACGGGATTACATTCGAGAAAACCCGATCCGTGCCGGGTTGACCACGTCCGCCGAAAGATGGCCCTTTGTTCTGGCCGCAGAGGACCCGGTGATTCTGCGGAAAATGAGCTTACGCCGGTGCGCCGCTCAGGCCGCCAGGAAGCGGCGGCGCCTCGGGAGCCACGACTACTTGCTTGGGCGGTTTGTCGGCCATCTTCTGACCGGACGCCGGTGGCGTAGGACCAGGCGGCGGATTGACTAGCCGGCCGTGCTCCATGATTTCTTTGATTTGCACGCCGTCGAGCGTCTCGTATTCGAGCAACGCTTTCGCAATCACTTCGAGCGTCTGCCGATGAGCCGTCAGCGTTCTTTTCGCAGTTTGGTAGGCATCATCGATTAGCTTGCGCACTTCTCCGTCGATTTGCTCGGCGGTCGCTTCGCTGTAATCACGGGCGCGCGAGATATCGCGGCCAAGAAATACGTAATCCTCATGCTCGCCGTATTCGACCATGCCCATTTTCTCGCTCATGCCCCATTCGCAAACCATGCGGCGCGCGATGGCGGTGGCCGTTTTGATATCGCCTCTCGCGCCATTCGTGACGTCGCCAAAGACGATTTCTTCCGCGACTCGCCCACCCATGCCGACGGCAAGACCGGCGATCAATTCGTTCTTCCGATTGGTATATTTGTCTTCCTCCGGCAGCCACATGGTCGAGCCGAGGGACGGTCCACGCGGGATGATGGTGACTTTGTGCAGCGGCTCGGTGTGCGGAAGCAGTTCGAGCAGCAAAGCGTGACCAGCTTCGTGATAGGCGGTATTGTTTTTTTCCTTTTCGCTCAGCGCCATGCTCCGGCGTTCCCTGCCCCAGCGGACTTTGTCGCGGGCCTCTTCGAGCTCGTGGAGTGTGATTCCTTTTAATCCGCGGCGCGCGGCGAGCAGCGCCGCTTCATTGATCACGTTCGCGAGTTCCGCGCCGGAATAACCCGGCGTGCCGCGTGCGACGACCTGGAGATCCACGCCTTCAGCCAGCTTCACTTTCTTAGAATGCACCCGCAGAATTTCTTCGCGGCCCTTCACGTCAGGCAAATTGACCGTAATCTGGCGATCGAAGCGACCCGGGCGCAGCAGCGCGGGATCGAGCACGTCCGGCCGGTTCGTGGCCGCGATGATGATGACGCCTTCCTGCGTGTCGAAGCCGTCCATCTCGACGAGAAGTGCGTTGAGCGTTTGTTCGCGCTCGTCATGGCCGCCGCCGACGCCATGGCCGCGATGCCGGCCGACCGCGTCGATTTCGTCGATGAAAATAATGCAGGGCGCGGATTTTTTCCCCTGCTCGAACATGTCGCGCACGCGTGAGGCGCCGACACCGACGAACATCTCCACGAAGTCCGAGCCGCTGATCGAGAAGAACGGCACGTCCGCTTCGCCTGCGATGGCCCGCGCGATCAATGTCTTGCCCGTGCCCGGAGGGCCAACAAGCAGAACGCCTTTCGGAATGCGCCCGCCGAGTTTCTGGAATTTTTTCGGGTCGCGCAAAAACTCGACGAGTTCCTGCACTTCATCCTTGGCTTCCTCGACGCCGGCGACGTCTTTAAACGTGATCTTGTTCTTGTCACGCGCGAGCATGCGCGCTTTCGATTTCCCGAAGTTCAGCGCGCCCTTGCCGGCCATGCGGATTTGCTGGCGGAAAAGGAAATAGAGCACGAGGAGGAAAAGAGCGATCGGCAGAAAGCTGACGAGCGTTTGGGCCATCAGGTTCGACTCCATCTTGATCGCCGGCTGAATGTTTGCCTTCGCGAGACGTTCCTGCAGGTCCGTGTTGTAATTCAAAAAGATTGTCGTGCGAAACAGCACCGGCTGGGCCGCGGAAGATCCAACGCCTTGCTTAACGTAATAGCCGCGCAAAGTTTGCGTGGGCCGGCCCTCCTCGACCACAAGCTGAAGCGGATAGTTCTTGTCCACCGCTATTTGTTTGTTCTCGAGCAGCTCTAGGAAGCGATTGTAGGGCACGTCCTCGATGTTTGCGTAGGCGCCGCCACGGAAGAGAACCGCCAGGCCGATCAGCGCGAAGGCGATGGCGATCAGAACGACGCCGCGCCAGTTAAAACTGGGCTCATTCCCGCGGGGTTTATTCTCCTTTTGGGGGTTGCGATCAGGTTGAGGCATAAGGCGTGAAGCGCGCTTTGGGCGAGCGCGAAAAGGCTAACATGAAGGCTTTGGCAATGCAAAGAGCAGGAGCCGGGCCGGGAGGGAACGTCATACCCGCTTAGAGACTCTTCTCTCACGTAATGCGTTCAAAGATCGCCTCTCGATTGCGTTGCGGCGGTCGTGCGGTAATTTTGATCCGCAAGTTCCTGAAAATGACGGCACTCAACCTAGTCGCAGACAAAATTGACCGCGCCGTGCAGCGTGTGACTCCGTTTGCCTATCGGATCCAGCGACGCAGCCGGCGTTGGATGCGACGTGCCCTGCGCAAACCGCGCAGCGTTTCGGAGGGGCCGAATCTGTTGCCGCTTCTCATCCAGGTGCTGGCGAGCTTTTCGAAAGCGGACGGCGTTTTGCTCGAAGAGGAAATCGATTCGAGCCTTGGGTTCCTTCGTTATGATTATCCCGAGGCGGTATATTCGGAGCTGCGTCAGCTGTTTCGACAGGCGCTTTACGAGCAGCAGGATCTCTCCGCGATGGCGCAGAAGCTGTCGGCGCAGCTTGGCGCCGATCGCAAAATTATGCTGGGTGTGCAGCTTTACGATTTGATCTCGCAAGCAGGCCTGAAGCAGGAACAAGTCGTCGCGTTTTACTCATTCATGTCGCAGCTCGGCATGGCGGCGCAGGCGATCGACATCGTTTATCAATTGAACGCCTCGGAGGATTCTGACGCTTCCATCTACCAGCGCGGCGCGTCGCCTCTCGAATCGCTTTCCTTCGGGACGAACAGCGCGGCGGACGTGACCCTGAAAAGCCTGAGCGGGAGCGATCGCCTCCTCGCCTTCCGTTATCACGATTTGATCCTGCTCAAGAATTACACCGGCCAGACAATCTCGGTTCGGGGCCGGCCGCTTTTGCGCGGTGGCTTTTGCCGCATCTATCCCGGACAGCGGATCCTGGTCGGCGATCAATTTCTCACCTATCAGGAACTGGCCGCATATTTCAACGCGAAGAAGAACGTCTCGCTGCCGCAGATTTTCGTGCGCGTGCACAAGGATGCCGATGAAGTGCAGCTCGAGCGCTCGCGCTCGCGGGAAAGCGCCCTGGAAGTGACATTCGGTTTGAAAGTGCGAATCAAAGCGTTGCGCGACGTGGACGCCGTCCTGAACAACATCAAACTGAAGTCCGGGACGCAGGTCGAAGCCGCGCTCGAGGACAAGATCGTTTTCCACAACGACAGCGAGATGGACTTGCTCGACCTGCGGCGTCGCGCTCGCGCGATGGGCGGCCGCTTTCAGCTCAAGGCCTCCAAATCCGAATATTTGGTCTCGAACAATCCGAGTTTGCTCGAGGAAGATGACATCCTCCTCTCGCCGGGAACGAGTGGCGATGTGTTGTTAAAAATCCTGTGCGATTACGACAAACGGGTCGGCACTTTGGAAGTCATCGACGCCGATCGGCCGATTATGGTCGGAGAGACACCTGTCCGTGGCACGGCGCTGCTCCAGGATGGCGACACCATCCGCATCGACGTCGGACAGTTTCTGCGCTGTAATTTTTCCGAACGAATCATCGAAGAAGAGCGCAACATCATTCGGTCGCTCGAAGTGGTGGACGTCAACCATCGCTTTACCAACTCCGAGGTCGCGCTCGAAGGAATTTCCTTCACGGTCAATCGCGGCGAGCTCGTCTGCGTGATGGGCGCGAGCGGCTCGGGAAAGAGCACGCTCATGAAGGTTTTGGGCGGCCAGCTTCAGCCGATCCAGGGACAGGTCCTCCTGAACGATCGGCCGCTCTACGAAAACCTCGACCTGCTCAAGGGTTACATCAGTTACATCCCGCAGGAAGACGCTTTCGACGAGCACCTCACGATCGGAGAGAACCTGCAGTTCGCCGCGGCGATTCGTGCGCCGCATCTTTCGGGTCGCGATCTGACCCGCCGGCTCGAAGGCAAACTCATCGAGCTCGGACTAAATGAGCGTCGCGACAGCATTGTCGGTAGTCCGGTTAAAAAAACGCTGAGCGGTGGCGAGCGTAAACGGCTCAACATCGGGCTCGACATGATCGGATCGGCCGACGTCTACCTTTTTGATGAGCCTACGTCCGGACTGTCGTCGAAAGATTCCGAGCATGTCATCGAGATCATCCGCGCGCTCGCGCACAACAAGATCATCATCGTCACGATCCACCAGCCGAGCTCGAAACTTTTCCAGATGTTTCACAAGGCGATCCTGTTCGACAAAGGCGGGCGCCTCGTTTTTTTCGGCACGCCGACGGATATGCTGCGTTACTTCGCCGAGGCCGAACACCAGCATCAATTCGGCGCCGAACTTGGCGCCTGCCCCTCGTGCGGAACGACGCGGCCGGAGTTCATTTTCGATGTGCTCGAGACGCCCCTGCGCGACATCAGTGGAGACATTATCTATGAGGAGAACAGCCGCGGGCAACTGATCGCGGCCCGCCGTTATTCCCCGGAGTTCTGGCGGGACAAATATGAAGCGTTCCGCTTGATCCAGGACGTCAAACAAGTGTCGTTGCGCCGCGGTCCGCTGCCGCCGCTGCCGGCGGCGCCGGCAAACAAGAAGCGATTTTTCGGTCGTTGGCGGGATGAATGGACGCAATTGCGAACGCTGCTCAGGCGCTCATTCATGAGCAAACTTCGCAACCGCGCGAACCTCGTCATTACGATCGGCGTCGCGCCGGTCCTGGCACTCCTGATCTCCACGCTCCTGCGTTACTCTGACAGCGGTCACTACGATTTCGCGTCTGCGTATCACATCCCGACGTTTCTTTTCCTCAGCCTGATCGTGGCGATGTTCCTCGGCCTAACGAACAGCGCCGACGACATCATTCGCGACCGCGCTGTTCTGCAACGCGAACGCAATCTGAACGTCAGGTTGCCGTATTATGTTTTCGCGAAGTTCGTCTCGCTGGGTTTCTTCGCGCTCTTTCAGTGCATCCTTTTTGTCTTGATCGGGAATTACATCCTCGCGATCCGCGGGATGTTCTGGATCGATCTCGGCGTGATGCTCATGACGGCGATGGGAGGCGTGGCCTTGGGACTGGTCATCTCGTCGCTCGTGGCCGATCCGAAGACCGCGGCCAATATCGTTCCGCTCGTCCTGATTCCGCAGATCATCATGGGCGGAGCGCTCATTAAATATGAGGACATGAACCGCAACCTCGCGCTCGTTTACACTTTCAGCCGCTGGTTTTCCGAACATCCGGATACCGAGCAAGGAAAGAAGATGAACAGCAGACTGCAGGTGCCGTTCGTCTGCCAGTTTATCGCGATGCGCTGGTCGTATGAAGAGATGGTGGTCGCGCAGGCCAAGCTCAATCCTCTCACGCGGCGACAGGAGCGGACGCAGGACGAAATCGATCGTCTCGTCGCGAAACGGGAGGAGAATCCTGCGGCGATAAAGAGGTTGAATGAGTTGAAGGAAACGCTCGCGGTCCTTTCCGGTTTGGAGGCGAAAACTCCGGATGAGCTGGATCGGTACCTTGGGATGATCGACCAGATTTTGAATTCTAAGCGGCCGTTCGATCGCGAACTTTTCAACGAGGCGGCCGGTCCGGTGACGGCGGAGCAGCTTTACGTGAACCAGAAGGTGTCCGATCTAATCTCGAACGCGGAGATGGAACAGAGCGATTACCGGCGGGGCGGGAAGCTGAATGTTTTCTTCGGCGAAGAGAAACGGTACCTTGGGATGAAAGTAAATGTCTTTGTCTTCAACACCATCGTGCTGATCGGATCGACGCTCGGGCTGTTGGGCCTGCTCCATTGGATTCTTCGGCGACAGCTCGAGGTGCGCAGGAGCTGAGCATACGCCGAGCGACGTAATTGCTTGTCATGACAAGCAAGGGGTTCGCCAGTTAATTGTCCGGCGCCAAATATTCAAATATTTAGACGCGACTCCTCCTCCTCTCCGACCTGCGCAGCTTGTGCGCTCCATAGCTTGGGGAGTCGCGTTTCTCACCCGTTTTGCAGAGCTTGATCGAATGCCGCCACGCTCTGGCCGGGAAAGAGAACAGCTCCGGTTGGCGGGGACAGCACTGGATGTGGGAGGCCCGTGTGTTGAAACGTCCGGTAGATAGGAGCAACGCATCTGCACTTGGCGGAGCCAAGCTCAAAAAGCTCGTCCAAGAGCCTGATTTCCACGCCTAGCTGGCCTTCCGCCTGCTATTGGTTGCCTCATATGGCAACTGCGTTGTCGGCGTCGGGATTGCGACCGCGAACGCTGCGTTGGTGAGGTCCCTCGCCGTCTGGCGCGGCTCGGGATGACAAGCAAGTGGTTCGCGCTTAGAAATGTCGGATGAGCAAGCGCAAAAAAACGAAAAACGAAACTCGTCTCATCGTCGCGGCGAGTGAGCACGATCCCGACATGCTTTACGCGACGAAGTTCTTCGTGCCGGACCCGTTTATTTTTCTCGAGCAAGGCGGCAAGCGCACCATCGTGCTCAGCGACCTCGAGATCGATCGCGGGCGCAAGCAGGCGAAGGCGGACGAGATCGTTTCCTATAGTGAGTTTGAGCGGGATCTGCAGGGCAAACAGAAGGCGCCGCCTTTCGAGAAGGTGATGTCGCATTTTTTGCGAAAGCGGGGCGTGCGCTCCGCGGTTGTTCCCGCGAATTTTCCACTCAGCTACGCGGAAGAGTTGGCAATCCATAAAATTCGAGTGCGCGCCATCAACGGACTTTTCTGGCCGGAGCGCGAAGCCAAATCGGAGGACGAGCTGCAACTCATGCGCCGCGCTCTCGCGATCACCGAAAAAGGATTGGCGCGCGCCATGGAAGTTCTGGCAGCGTCCAAGCCTGGCCGGGGGAAAAAACTCTCTTGGTCGGGACGCACCTTGACCTCGGAAATCTTGCGGGCCGAAATCGATTCGGCGATCTTGCGTGCCGGAGGACTGCCGGCGAACACGATCGTCGCCGGCGGCGATCAGGCGTGCGACCCGCATGAGCGCGGCTTCGGTCCGCTCAAGGCGGATTCGCTCATCATCCTGGACATTTTTCCTCGCGACGCGACGAGCGGCTATTATGGTGACATGACGCGGACGGTCGTTCGCGGCCGCGCCAGCGAAGAGCAACGCCGGCTTTGGGAGACGGTGCGAGAAGGCCAGACCCTGGCGCTGAAGAAGATGAAGCCCGGCGTCGATGGATTGAAACTGCACACCGAAGTGAAGCAGCTTTTCACCGACCGCGGCTATCCGACAGAGGTGCGGGATGGCCGGCAGGTCGGATTTTTCCACGGAACAGGCCACGGCCTCGGTCTCGAGATCCACGAGTTTCCGCGGTTCCAGAAAACTGTCTTTAAGCCGGGGCAAGTGCTTACGGTCGAGCCGGGTCTTTATTATCCGGGCATCGGCGGAGCGCGTTTGGAGGATGTTGTTGTTTTGACGAAGAACGGGACACGAATGCTGTCGCGTTTCGAGAAGCAACTGGAAATCTGAACGAACCGCCCGCTCGGGCGTCTAATCTCCCAGACAGCGATGCTGAGCGAAGCACAGCGGAGTCGAAGAATCTCTCCACAAGGCGAGAGAATCTTCGACTTCGTTTTGCTTCTTTGCACTCAGATCACCAGGGCGCGATAGAAGAATCAAATTTCATTCATATGCTTTCATACTATTACGGTGGCGGAATGATCGGCAGCAACTGGTTGCTGCTGGTCGGCATTCCGTTGATCATCGGGCTTTGGGCTCAGTTTCGCGTGAAACACGCCTTCAAGAAATGGGGCGAGGTCCGCGCCAGCTCAAATATTACCGGGGCCGAAGCGGCCCGCGAAATTTTGCAGGCGGCGCAAATCAGCGACGTCAAAGTGGTCGAGATCAACGATTACCTAGGCGACCACTACGATCCGACCAGCAAACGCTTGTGTCTGTCGACGAATGTTTACAACACGCCGTCGGTCGCCGCGCTCGGCATCGCCGCACACGAAACCGGTCACGCAATTCAGCACGCGAAGGCTTACGCCCCGCTCAAGGCACGCATGGCCATCGTCCCCATCACGCAAGTGGCTTCGCAAATGTTGCCCTTCATTATTTTCGGCGGCTTCATTTTCCACCTGACCGGGTTGATCACGCTCGGCATCTATTGCTACATGATCCTGCTGGCCTTCCAATTGATCACGCTGCCGGTGGAGTTCGACGCTTCGCGGCGGGCGAAAATTATTTTGCAACAGATGGGCATCGTGCAGCCGGGCGATGAAGTCGCGGGTGTGAACAAAGTCCTGAACGCGGCCGCGCTGACTTATGTGGCCGCGTTTATCGCCACCCTCGGCAACTTGCTCTGGCTCATGTCTGTGCGCGATCGCCGCTGATGCCCCCCGGCGAGCCAAGAAAGATGAATCCCGCCATCGCACTGCCGTCTCCGCGTCGCTTTACCGATTTGTTGTCGTCGGGTCTGCGGTCGCGTGCTAAGCCTAAGCGCGACGCGATGGAACAGCCGAGATCTGATGAAGACAAGCAGCTAGTCTCGCGCACCCAGAGCGGCGAAGTGGGCGCGTTTGATGAGCTCGTCGTCAAATACACGCCGCGTCTCTACGGCCTCGTCTATAACATGACCTCAAACCACGAGGACACGAACGATCTGCTCCAGGACGTTTTTTCGAAGGCATATAAATCCATCGGCGGCTTTCGCGGCAAATCGTCCTTTTACACCTGGATCCATTCCATCGCGGTGAACATGACGCTGAACTTCCTCAAGAAACGCGGCCGCCGGTTTCATCTCAGCCTCGATGACATGGATGCGAGCATTCAGAACGATAAAGAGTTCCTCGAGCTCACCGCCACGAGCAGTCCGGTCCGCGAAGCGGACCTTTCCGAGCTCCAGCGAAGATTGAACGAGGCCATGATGAAATTGTCTGATGAACACAGAGCCGTGGTCACGATGTTTCACATTCAAGGG
>DASVJK010000055.1:0-42778 GCA_036385955.1 Chthoniobacterales bacterium
GAGCTCCAGGCCGTCCATTTCCGGCATGCGCAGGTCGAGTACGGCGACATCGAAGTTCGCTTGCGCGAACTTTTCCACCGCCGCCGCACCGCAATCGGCTTCAGTCACATCGAAACCCTCGGTCTCGAGAGCCGCTCGATACATCATGCGGACGTTACGTTCGTCTTCTACAATTAAGGTTCGCTTGTTCATTGTTTCTCTGGCTCCGGTTTAACCGGTCGCGTTATCACTTCGGCGGCGGGCAGAACGAAATAAAATTCGCTCCCTTTGCCGGGCTGGCTGTCGACGCCGACATGACCGTCATGCGCCGCTACGATCTCGCGCGCGATGGCAAGTCCCAAGCCCACGCCGCGCGAGTCCGTGCCGGGCACGCGGAAAAACTTCTCGAACATCCGCGGTTGATACTGGAGTGGAATGCCAGGGCCGTGGTCCGTGACGGAGAACCGAACACCGCCGTCGCCATCGCGTCGCGCGCTAATGACAACTTCTTCGCCGGCGCGCGAGTATTTTACTCCGTTGGAAATGAGATTGGAAAAAACGTGGAAAATTTGCTGCGGCTCAACTGCCACATTGGGCAGACCTGCTTCAACCTCAGATCTCAGCCGCACGTCGTGCGCTTCGGCGACGTCGCTCAGCCCGCTTACGGCCTTTTCCACCAGCTCGTTTGGCGAGTTTCGCTCCAGGCTCATTCGTCGCGAGCCCGACTCAATTCGCGCGAGATCGAGCAAATCATTGATCATGCGCAGGAGTCGCTCGGAATCCTCGCGTGCGGCCAGAAGCAGCTCGGTCTGCTTGGGATTGAGAGAGCCGATTTTTTCCTCGAGGAGAAGATGAAGTCCCATTCGCACGCTGGTGAGCGGCGTTTTCAACTCGTGGCTCACGGTGGAGACCAGGTTGGTCTTCACATCATCGAGCAAGCGGAACCGAGTCACATCTTGGAGAACGACCGCGACGCCGAAGACATTGCCGTGTTCATCGCGCATGCCGATCACTCGCGGCAGGATAAACGTCTCCTTGTCATCGATGCGCAGGCAAAGAGCTTTCGCGAAGTTCGTTGGCAGAAAGTCGCCGGCGCCGGTTAAGACACGCTCTGCTTCGGCGAGGACAGGGCTTGGCAAATGATTGGTTTCGAGCTTCGAAAACAGCCGGTCGGCTGCGGGATTTTTAAAATCAATTTTCCCATCCTGTGAAAGGACTATGATCGCGTCCGGAAAAGCAGAGAACGTGATCTCAGTCATCTGCCGTGCTTGCAAGATCTGATCGCCCGTGACCTGGCGGTAGGCGCGAAGCTTCCTTGCCATCTTGTTGAATGCGTCCGCGAGTTCCCCGAGCTCATCGCCCGAGAGCACAGGCACGACTTGATCGAGATTACCTTCGCCGAGTTCCCTTGATGAGGCGGTCAACGCTCGGATCGGGCGCAAAATGGATCGTTGTAAGCGCCTGGCGAAAAACACCGCGATCACGAGCCCGCCGCCGAGCGCAATGATCATGTAGCGGGTGGACTTGGCGCTCAGGGCGCGCGCATCGCGATCGGCTTTCACCATGGTCTCCTGATTAATGCGAAGGATGGCGTTGGCCGTATCCTTAATCCCGGTAAACACCGGCAGCATCTCGCCGAAGTACATGTTTCGGCGCTGCCCCAAATCATCGGACGCCCAAAACGTTTCCGCGCGCTTCACGTATCGTTGGTGCAGATCAGCTGCCTTTTGCGCCAATTCCCTCTCGCCAGGCAGCGTGATGTTGTTGAGCTCAACGTTTAAGTTTTCGCGGAAGACCGGAAGGTTTTGATCGTAGAGCTGGCGTCCTCTCTGTTCCTCACCTACGAGGGTAAAGAAGAGTCCTGAGTCCATCCGCTCGGCGGATTCTTTCATGTTCTGCGCGGCTAGAACGCTGCGAAAGTTTTCGCGCAAGATCACGTCGATTGCGCCACCCAGCCTGGCAAAAAGAGAGACGGCGTAAATTCCCATGGCGACCAGTAAAATGAAGATGGGAGCGAGGCCCAGAACGATACGGTTCCTCAGCATCAATCCCCGCTTTAGCTCAGGCTGTGCCATCGGCGCGCGTTGTCGTCTTACGTCGTCACGGAAAGGATGTTATGCAAATCAACTGTCCGATCGACCTCTCCGGTTCCGTGGCATTTTGCACGAAATGCCAGCTGCCAGTGAGGCAATATGCAATCTAGATGAGTTTTTTTCGCTTCCGATAAAGTGTCGCCGCATCGATGCCCAGCACACCGGCCGCTTCTTCCAGCGTTTTCGAATTCGCGATCACTTTTTTGATGTGTTCCGTTTCGAGTTCTTCCAAACGTACCCTCCCGCCAATCCGAATCTCTGAATCCGGCTCGATTGTTTCAGCAAGATCGCTTGCCTCGATTTTGTGGCTGCTACTTAAAATGACGGCGCGTTCGATGACGTTGCGCAATTCCCGAATGTTGCCGGGCCAGTTGTACCGCTTCATCACATCGAGCGCTTCGGCTGAAATGCTCTCGACTTGTTTGTCGCATTGATTCGCCACGGAGCGAAGATGAGCCATCGCCAGCCGTTCGACATCATCCACACGGTCGCGCAGCGGCGGCAGCGTAATCGAGATGACATTGAGTCTGTAATAAAGATCTTCGCGAAAAGTTCCCGCCTTCACGGTCTTCGCCAGGTCGTGATTGCTGGCCGCGATGACTCGCACGTCCGCGTAACGCGGTTTGGTTTCGCCGACTCGCTCGTATTCGCGCTCCTGGAGTAATCGCAGCAGCTTTGCCTGAATCTCAGGCGGCAAGTCCCCAATCTCGTCCAAAAAGAGTGTGCCGCCTTCCGCGGCGGTTACCTTGCCCCATGTTTCGGCGAGCGCTCCAGTAAACGCCCCTCTTACATGACCGAACAATTCGCTTTGCAACAGTTCGCGCGTGAGGCTCGGACAACTGACGGTGACAAACGCTCCGCTGTTGCGCGAGCTGCGCTGATGTATCGCGCGCGCCAGGACGCTCTTGCCGGTGCCGCTTTCACCTAAGAGCAAAACCGTCGCATCCGTGCCAGCCGCTTTCAATGCGATGTCGAATGCCTTTTTCATCGCGGGCGAATGCGTGGTGAGGTCGACCTGAGGCGAGTCCACGCTCAAGCGGGATTCCAGCTCCGCCACGCGTCGTTCCAGTTTTCGGGTTTTTTGGATGCGGGTGAGTACCTGCCGAAGCTGCTCAGGAGTGCACGGTTTTGGAAGATAATCGAAGGCACCACGCCGCATCGCTTCCACAGCAGTCTCGATCGATGCAAACGCAGTCATCATTACCACCGCCAGAGCTGGCGAAATCCGAATCGCTTCCTCGAGAACTTCAAGCCCGCTCTCCTGGCCCAGTTTGAGATCGAGCAGCATCACGTCGAACCGGCGCGCCTTGAGTTCATCGAGCGCCTCCGCCCCGGTCGCGGCGTTCGTCGCCTCGTAGCCCATCGATTCGAGCGCGACGGTCAAAGTGCGCCGAATGTTCTGTTCGTCATCAACAACGAGCGCTCGCATCGTTCTCAGATTACTTGAACTAGTCTGAGATGCGACTCGTCCGGAAATCCAGATTGCGGCCGCTGGCTACAGTCCTTCGGTGTAGGCGGTCTCGCCGTGGATCGCCTCGTCGAGGCCGAGTTCTTCGTGCGCATCTTCGACACGTACCGGCGTGATGCGGTTGATGAGCCAGAGCATTCCCAGCGTGAAGACGAACGCCCAGCAAGACGAGAACACCCCCGCGGCGAGCTGCTTCAAAAAGAAGATCGAGTTGCCGGCGAGTAATCCGTCCACTCCACCGTTGGCCGCTGGATTCCACGACGTCGAGGCGAACACGCCAAGCAGAACGATGCCGAGAAAGCCGCCGACGCCGTGCACGCCCCACACATCGAGGGCATCGTCCCACCTGAGCCGGTTCTTCAACGCGCAGGCGTAGTAGCAAACGACGCCCGCCACGAGGCCGATGATGGCGGCGGTTGCCGGCGACACGTAGCCCGCCGCGGGCGTGATCGTGGCGAGACCTGCCACCGCGCCGGTCAGCAAGCCGAGGAACTTCGGCTTTTTCGAGACCCGCCAATCCACGCACAGCCACGCGATCGCCGCGAACGAGGCGGAAATGTCGGTGTTGAGAAACGCCACCGCAGTGATCGAATCCACGCGAAATTCTGATCCGGCATTGAAGCCGTACCAACCGAACCAGAGCAAGCCAGTGCCGAGCGCAACGAGCGGAATGCTATGCGGACCGCGGTCCGCGACCTTGCGCTTGCCGACAAACAGAATCGAGGCGAGCGCGGCAATTCCCGCGATATTGTGAACGACGATCCCGCCGGCAAAATCTTTCACGCCCCACTCCGCCAGGATGCCCCCGCCCCACACCATGTGGACAAACGGAAAGTAGACGAAGATCAGCCACGCCGTCAGAAACAGCATGTAGGCTTTGAAGGTAATGCGATTGGTAAACGCGCCGGTGATCAGCGCCGGGGTGATAACGGCGAACATCATCTGGTAGCCGCAGAAAACGATCATCGGAATCGTCTCGTTCGGCGACGGCGTCGAAAGCGTGATTCCGCGCAGACCCGCCCAGTTCAGATTGCCAATGACCCCGAAAAAGTCTGTGCCGCTTTTCTGATCGCCTGAGAAACAAAGCGAGAATCCGAAGGCCCACCACAACACTGTTGTCCAGCCCATCGAGACGAAGCTCTGCATCATGATGGCGAGCACGTTCTTTCGTCCAACGAGCCCGCCATAAAAGAATGCCAGCCCCGGCGTCATCAACATCACCAGACTGGCGCACAGAAGCATGAAGGCGGTATTCCCTGTATCGAGATGAAGCATAGGTTTTCCTCCAGGTAGGCCGCGAGTATTGGCTCTCTTTGGGAGAAGCGTCAAGAACGGCGACGACGGCAGCGTGAATTAAACGACTGGCGAAACGCGGAAAGAAAACATTAACGTCGAGATGGCCTCCGACGACGGCGGGGTCTAAACAATTTGCCAACAAGCCACCAATAATTAAGGTGCGACCGGCTCGGCCTCACGAATTGATATTCACATGACCGCCCCGACAACGCAGCACGAACCAATAATCGCCACGGCACTACGGCCGAATTTCGTGCGGCGATTCTTCCGTACCCTCGGCCCTGGCGTGATCACCGGCGCGGCCGACGACGATCCATCCGGGATTGCGACGTACTCAATCGCTGGCGCTCAGCTCGGAACGTCCCTTCTTTGGACCGCGTTACTGACTTGGCCGCTGATGAGCATGGTGCAGATGACGTGCGCTCGTGTCGGCATGGTGACGGGTCGGGGTCTCGCCGGAGCGTTGCGCCGCAAGTTTGACCGAAGACTCGTCTTGGCCGCCTCGCTGGCCCTGCTCGCAGCCAACACGATCAACATAGGAGCGGATCTGGCAGGAATGGCCGATGCGGCAAAAATGTTGACCGGATTCGACTCCCATTGGTTTGTCGTGGGGTTCGGCATCGCAATCGCCTGTGCAACGGTTTGGCTTCGCTACCACCAGATCGCGAACACACTGAAATGGCTTTGTCTCGTTTTGTTCTCCTACGTCGTAACCGCATTCATTGTTCACCCGAACTGGTCATCCGCGATTCACGACACGTTTGCTCCTTCCTGGCCTAAAGGCCACGTGGCTTGGCAGACGCTGGTTGCGATCCTTGGCACTACGATCAGTCCCTACTTATTTTTCTGGCAGGCGTCCCAAGAGGTCGAAGAAGAAAAAGCCAAGGGTCGCCGCATGTGTCGGCAAAGGCAGGGTGCCACGAAACGGGAAATCAATAGTCGCAGGATGGACGTGGGGGTGGGCGCGTTTTTCGCCGTCCTCATCATGTACTTCATTATGCTCACGACCGCATCGACGCTCCACCGGCATGGTGTGACCAACATCGAAACTTCGCGGCAGGCTGCTGAGGTGTTGGGGCCGCTCGCAGGCCGGTTTGCCGCTCTGCTCTACACGCTGGGAATTCTCGGCGTTGGTTTCCTTGCCATCCCGACACTCTCGGGATCAGCGGGATACGCGTTGGCTGAAACGTTGAGTTGGAAAGAGGGACTAGACGAGAAGCTCAAAGCCGCGCGAGCATTTTACGGTGTCATTATTGCCTCCACAGCGGCGGGTATTGCACTTGATTTTGCGAACATCAATCCCGTGAAGGCTCTCTTTTGGACCGCCGTCATCAACGGCCTCCTCGCGCCGTTCTTGCTTGTCGGTCTTTTGGTTATCGCCTCCAACAAAACGATCATGATGGGACAGCCTAGTTCAATGTTGAGCCGTGTCTTGGTTGGAGCGACCGCGTTGTTGATGTTCGGCGCTGGTATTGGCATGTTTGTTTTCTGACGGCAACGTGAGAGGCGCGTCCTATATTGTGCCGACCGGAAATATGGATCGAAGACGTCGTCGACCTTCGGGAGTCGATCCGAGTCGGAATTAGCCGTTAGTCGCGCCGGCCGAGGCCGACGACTGCGTAAACTATCGGCGATTAACAGAAGAAGAATGGGAAGTCCTCCAAATGGCGCCGAAATGCGGCGGCGATCTGTCGGAACGACCTTGCTCGTAATCTTCTTCGCTGCGGGCGCTCTGATCTGTCTCGTGACGATGCTCGCGCTGGCATTTCCCGGAGGATTCCTGGAACCAATCTGGCGGCTGAAGCCGGAAGCACGGATGGAGTTTCAGAAAATAGGCAGCTGGTCTGTGGCGCTGATGGCCGTAGTCGGCGCCGCTTGCGGCCTGTCCGCGGTTGGACTCGCGAAAAACGCTGAGTGGGGACGTCGGCTCGCGATCGGTGTGCTCACCGTAAATCTCGTCGGCGACTCGCTGAATGCTTTGCTTCGCCACGACCCGCGTACCCTGATCGGCCTGCCGATCGGCGGCTTAATGATTTTGTATCTGCTGAAGAGAAGGCGAGCGGGAGATGAATGTGCTGACGCGCGAAGCCCCAACATATGACTACGATGACGCGCGCGATCATCTATTCTCTCGCGATCTGCGCGCTCGGCGCGGCGCTGGAAGGTCTCTTTGCGGGGAGCGGCATCAAGCAGCGTTTGGCAAACCTTCGATCACCGTCTTATGCCGTTCCGTTCTGGGGCTGGATGGTGATCGGCGGACTCTATTACGTGATCTGTTTCTCGGTTCTTTACCGGCTCTTTCTGCTGCCGCCAGCTCCTGCGCGAAACGCCGCTTTCGCTTTGCTCGGTGCAATCATGTTCATCAATGCGCTTTGGAATTACTTCTTCTTCCGCACCGGCAATCTCTTCCATGCTTATCTGCTCGGACTGCCTTACAGCGCGATCGCGATTTCTCTTTTTATTTTGCTCCTGCTGCGAGTCGACCGCATGGCCGCGTGGTGTCTTCTCCCGTACATTCTCTATCTCTTCTACGCGAGTATCTGGGGGTATCGCATTTGGAAATTGAATCCCCCAGGACGATTGCGTTGACCCTCCGGATTTGGCTTTGGTCGGGAGTCACCCCCGAATCGTCTTCATCCCCTGCCGGATGATCCGGTCGATTAATTGCGGATACGAGAGGCCCGCCTGGCCCGCCGAAAGCGCGAAGTCCTCATCCGCCGCGAGAATCGGATTTGGATTCGCCTCAATAAAATAGATCTCGTTGGCCGCCGTCAGTCGCAGGTCGATGCGCGCGTACCCCTCGATCGTGAGCAAACGGTAAATGCGTTTGCACGTTTCCTCGATCTGCGCGACGAGCGCCGGCTCGAGCCCCTCGGGGAACTGATTCTGCAAGCCCCATCGTTTGCGATACTCCTCGTCCCACTTCGCCTTGTAGGTCGCAATCCTCGGTTCGTTCGACGGCACTTCGCCGAAGACCAACTCGCGCATCGGGAAAACCGCTAACTTCAAAGTGCCCATCAGGCTCACGTAGAATTCGCGGCCCTCGATGTATTCCTCCGCGATCACGTCGGCGTCGTGTTTTTCGTGAATAAAAGCCACGCGCTCGCGAAACTGCTCGTCGCTCTGGACGAACGACGCCTGCGAAATCCCGTAGGACGCTTCTTCCTTCACCGGCTTCACCAGGATCGGGAATTTGGGCCGCTTGAGCCGCGCGATCCGCTGGCCGCGCGGGATGACCACGAAGTTCGGGACGTGGATGTGATGATAGCCGAGGATTTTTTTCGAGATGCCCTTGTGCTTGCAAAGAACGAGCCCGGTCGCGCCGCAACCGGTAAAGGGCACGCCTTGCATTTCGAGAAGTGAAACGATGTGCTGGTCGAATCCGCGGTTGTTCTTGAACTGGTCGGCGAGATTGAAAATTACGTCGGGCGCGAAGGTTTCCAGCTTTTGCCGCAGCAGATCGAGGTCATCGAAGATCGCGAGGTGCTCCACCGTGTAGCCGAGCTCACCGAGGGCAGCCAGGACGTTCGCCTCGGTTTTCCAATCTGGCGTTTTCATCTCCGCGCTCAGGTCCTGGTCGATCGTCGTGGGACGGATCGCGTCGAAAAGGGCGAGGACTTTGAGTTTTTTCTTCACGCTATTTGGTCCGCTTGAATTTGCCGGTGAAGAGATAATTCATCACCAGCGTCGTAATGAAAGCGGAGACGCGAAAATCCTGCTGCGGATCGTCGTTGAGCACGTGGAGCCCGAGCTGGTCGCAGCGGTCGATGAGCCGCGCGAGGAGTTTGTTCACCCGGAATTTTTTCTCATTCGTCCACTGGCAGACCGAGTTCATCAGCCGCCGCCGCCGCAGGCGCAGATACGCGCTCGCTTTCAATCCGGCTGGCGCGGCGAAGAGCTCCCGCAGATCGGTGTCATAGAAATCCGGATACGTATCCTCGTAGAGCTTCCGTTTGCGCGCGTAATAGGTCTTGAGCTTGAGGTTCAGACAGTCGTACTCGGCGACGCGATATTCCGGCGCATGCGCCGGTGGCTTCCCCGCCAGCGAGCGCATCAGCTCATCGACGTATTCGAGTTTTTGCAACGCCTTCCAGCCGGCGTAACGCTTGCGCCAGTCGAGCCCCGGCGTGAGCCAGACGGCGAACGTCTCCGCGAAATCCTCGTCTGGATGGCTCTGCGCATACCAGTCGTCGAGATTCACGACATAGCTGCGGCTGAATGGGCGCGGCCAGTAGAAATCTGGCGTCTCGTCGCGCGACGTGCGCCCGAAAGTCTGCTGCCACTTTTTCTTTTTCGGAAGCCGGTAGGCATAGCTAAAAGCGTGCGCCGCTTCGTGCCGGATGAGTTTCATAAACCACTCGCGCGTTTCGCCCTCGACCTCGAGCATCATCGTCTTCTCCAGCGTGCGGAGTCGATCGTGCACGAGAAAAAACGGCACGAAGATCGCCGGGATACCGACCGGCACGAACCATTCATCGCCAATGTGACAGGGCGGATGAAACACCAGTCCGTGCGCCGAAAGCTCGTCGTGGAGCTGGCGGATGAGCGGTTCGACCCCCGAGCCCTCGAGCCGCAGGCCCAGCTTGGAGATGCGGCGTTCGAGAAGATCCTGGTCGCTCAGTGATGCCCAATCGGCCGCTTCCATTTCGTGCACAATATCAGTCCGCGCAGGGTACTGTCACGCCTTCGCACCGGGCGGGCGTGGCAGATCTGGTGGATCGAGCAGTCCCTTGCTCGATGCTAAACAATCGGCGCTTCAGCGTCCTCAATCCTCCGCCCCTCTGTTACGCCGTCAGTCTTATCCTCCGCTTTTGATTGAATTGCAGCGGCGATTTGCGCCTAATCGATTCGCATGAATTCGTCCGCAATCGGCGCCGAAGGGACGCCAACGCCAAGCCGGTTCGCAACCGAACACAAATTGATCATCGTTTTCGGCGCGGTGACGCTGCTAATCCATTTTCTCACCAACGGCCGCTACAATTATTTCCGGGACGAGCTCTACTACATCGCCTGCGGTCAACACCTCGCCTTCGGTTATGTCGATCTGCCGCCGCTTTCCGCGCTGCTCATTCGGCTCAGCCGCGTCTTGTTCGGCGATTCACTTTTCGCGATCCGATTCCTTCCGGCGGTTGCGGGAGCACTAAACGTTGCTCTGACCGGGATGATCGCGCGCAAACTGGGCGGGCGCGGTTGGGCAGTCGCGCTTAGCTGCACCGCTTCGCTTTGCGCGCTCGTCTTTCTCGCCGTCGGCAATTTCTTTTCCCTGAACGCGTTCGAGCCGCTGTTTTGGATGGGCGCCATCTATCTGCTCGTCCGGATTATGAACGGCGGCTCGCCCCGGCTTTGGTTGTGGTTCGGCGCGATCGTCGGTCTCGGGCTGGAGAACAAACACTCCATGGCGTTCTTCGCCGCCGGCGTGTGCGCCGCTCTGCTGCTCACGCCCGAGCGCCGTTATTTCACTCAGAGATGGATCTGGCTCGGCGGACTGATCGCGCTTGCCTTCGCGTTACCAAACGTCATTTGGCAAATGCGGCATGATTGGCCCACCTGGGAGCTGTTGCACAACATCGCGCAGAGCCACAAGAACGTCGTGCTCACGCCCGCGCAATTCATCGCGCAACAAGTCCTCATCATGAATCCGGTCACGCTCCCATTGTGGCTCGGCGGACTTGTCTGGCTGCTCGTCTCGCGCGCCGGCGGCCGCTACCGCGTCATCGCCATCGCCTACCTGGTTACGCTCGCCGAGTTCATCGTGATGCACGGAAAACATTACTATCTCGCGCCCGCGTATCCGATGCTCTTCGCCGCCGGCGCTGTTGGGGCCGAACGTCTCTTCAGCATTCGGTGGCAATGGCTCAAGCCGGCGTTGCTTGTCACGATGATCGCACTGGCCGCGCTTCTCGCGCCGACGGTGGTGCCGATTCTCCCGCCGGAAAAACTGATCGCGTACATGAAGGCGATCCATTTCGAGCCACCTCGCACCGAGACCTCGCACACCGCTGCGTTGCCGCAGCTTTTCGCTGATCAATTCGGCTGGGAAGAAATGGCCCGCACGGTCGCGCACGTCTACACGCATCTTGCGGAAGACGATCGGAAGCGGGCCGCGATCTTCTGCCAGAATTACGGCGAAGCCGGTGCGATCGATTTTTTCGGACCGAAGCTCGGACTGCCGCCCGCGATCTCCGGCCATCAAAACTACTTCCTCTGGGGACCGCGCGATTACACCGGCGAAGTCCTTCTCGTCCTCGATGACCGCGACGACGACGAACGGGAGCAATTCGAATCAGTTATGGACCTCGGGCAGGTCGTGAGCAGTCCCTGGGCGATGCCGTGGGAACAACGGAATCACATTTACCTCTGCCGTCATGTCAAAGGCACAGTGCGCGACCTCTGGCCGAAGCTAAAAGTCTGGCTCTAGCCGTCAGCTAGCCGCAAGCCGAGCTTGGAGGTACGGCGTTCGAGAAGTTCCTGGTCGCTCAGTAAAACCCAATCGGCCGCTTCCATTTCGCGCAGAGTATCAGTCCGTCTCAGGATGCTGTCACGCCTTCGCCATCGCGAACTTTGAATCAGGAAGCCAGGACTGGTTCATCCCGAGCGACGAACCGAGTGCTATTCTGTTCGGTATCTGAGTTTTCGGGTTGCTACTGCGATAACGGCGGAATCGCCACAGATTTCGCAGATTATCTGTGTTGATCGAGGCCGGGAATCTGTGGACCAATTCGATCCATCGACCCGCCGCGAACGGATCCGTGCGGGAAACTACTCAGCGGCGATCAACTTAGTAGAAAGACTGACCTTCCCTGCTTTGGTGGCGGTAACGGTCTCTAAGACCTGGTTCTTCTTCGGGCCATCCGCAGCTCCACCCCGCATCGGTCCTTGCGAAAATCGGGCAGGCTCTCGGTTATAGCGACATCGATTTCCCGGAGTTCCCCGAATTCAGCAAGCTGTACACGTTGCGCGGGGCGGATGGGTCGGTGCGGTCGCGCCGGATTTGAAAACGTCGCCCATGCCAATGATCGTCGGCGCGAGAAGTGCTGACTCGTCGATGCATGAGTCTGCGCGCGGCGTGGCGAGGTTGGATCGGAGAAAAAACTACATCATTGGGGATGTGGTTGTTTCTCGATAAGCAAATCTACCGGCGAGTACACAGCGTGATTGTGCCTGGCAACGACGGCACAACTCAGATCGACCATGTGTGCGTATCGTCGTTCGGGATTTTCGTGATCGAAACAAAGAACATGAGTGGCTGGATTTTTGGCAGCGAGTCGGATCGACATTGGACGCAGTCATTTCCAGGAAAGAAGTTCCGCTTCCAAAATCCGCTTCGACAAAATTACCGCCATACGAAGTGCTTGGCTGAATTCCTGCGACTCGATCATTCACTATTTCACTCGATCGCCTTCTTTATCGGCGACTGCCGATTCAAAACTCCGATGCCGCCAAACGTCATGTCGTCGGGACTCGCGTCGTACATCAAGAAATTCCGTTTATGGGTCTTAGAGCAACCGCATGTGGAAGAGATAGTCGCCACGCTTCAGGCGTTGAGGATAAATCCGATTTCAAACAACCGTGAACACGTCGCTGGATTGAAGGAACGACATCAATCCACGGCGACATGCCCTCGGTGCCGTCGCGCGCTAAAACGAAGAGTCGCTCGGAAAGGTCTCTTCGCAGGAAAAGCTTTCCTCGGATGTAGCGGGTGGCCGGACTGCGATTTCGTGCGTCCTATTAGCTAACTTCATTTTCGCCTGGACACTCGGATCCTGGTCGCTAAGTGACGCCCAATGGCCGCTTCCATTTCGCACACAGTATCAGTCCAACTCGGGTCGCTGTTACGCGTCAGTGCCGAGTGAGGCTGGCGGATCTGCGATGATCGGTGCTTTCTGCAAGAATTCGCGCATCAAGGATTCAATTCGGCTGTCGGCGAATGTTTGGCAGTCAGTATAAAGGATCGCCAGATAATGCGGCAAGTGTTCTTTCAGATACGGAAGCACACGCTCGAACTCGGGGTAAATGGCGCGAAACTGACGAATTCGCGCTGCGTTTTGTTGTAGCTCAGCCTTCCTCTGATCTAGGTCGGGCCACAGTCGCTTCCAATAAGCGCAGCTTCTGCATAATGGATCGCAATATGTTCCATCATGAGATAGGAAGGATTCCCATCCGGTTTCCGCAAGTACCAGTGTCCGTAACGAATCATCACGTCGCTTCTCACCGTTGCATGGTTTGCAGGCGAGTAAGACATTTCCTGGAACGTGCAGACCAGCCCGAAGTCGGTTCATCCCGTCGGGGTGCTCGACAATCACATTAGTTTTGTTGAGCACCGTGCGGCAGTAAGGACAACGGTCTCCGAAAACCTCTTGAACTTTTGCCAAATAAGATTCGTTCTCGGTTTTCAGCTGCCACGCTTCGCACAGTGTTCGGCTCAACATGTGCAGAAACATGCTGACCAGCTTGTTTGCGACATCCGACTTGGCGCGGCGAGTCGCCGTTCTCAAGTGCCAACCCGGATCGAACTGCTCCAGGTTCGGCATCAAACGCCTCCGAAAAGCCAATCGATCCTAACGTTCAGCGCCTTTGCCAGTGCGCTTATTTCGTAGTCGTAAATTCGGCGATGGCCGTTTTCGATTTTGGCGACTGCTGCGCGATCAAGTTGAACACCCAAAGCGGCGAGCTTGCCTGATAACGCATCTTGAGTGAGAGGAGGATTGAATCGACCGCGGGCTTCGCCAACGCGGGCCCCAATCAGATTTTTACGATTCGCTCGTTTGCGCACGTTGACAAACTAGTGACTCGCCGGCTAAGAAGTGTTCTAAAAGGGAACACTATGATAAATCGCCGCCTCACAAATGGCACTGATGACACGAACAAACAGTATTTGTGGAAAGGCGAACCGAATCGACTTCTTGCCACATACCGCCCATGCCGATGTGGATGCGACTATCGGGATGGGATACTCGGCGTCGGATATCTTTCAGCCTCAGATGATGACGGCAACGGCTTTACGATCTGGATTGAGGACGAACGCATTTACGTCCGCGTCGAACTCGCTCTTCGTTCGATGATCGGCGTCAAAGAACGCCGCGATCTGCACCAACTGTAATGAAGGCCTGCAAAACGCGGCCCTTCCAAAGCCCGATCAAGTGTGGCTTTTATCTCAGGTGCGTCGAGCAACAATAAATGATCAGCGTGCCGTCCTAGCTTGGCTCACAGGAAAATTTAAGCTGCCAGCACCGCCGAAGTCGTAGATCGCAACTCACGCTCTGCTTCGGGAAGCTCATCGCTCTTGAAGTTCGTGGGCATGGTCACGGCGAAAGTGCTCCCACGCCGGGGACATAACATCTTGAGTCCAGTCGATTTTCTCTCGCTCGCAATACTGCAACAGGTCTATTACAAGACTGCAGACTGCATCTTCTGGTGCCTCAGTCAGGTCGACCGTGTCCGCTATTTCCTGCATCATCCTGTCTCCTTCCGTCATCTCAGCCAGGATCTCAGGGTTGGATCTCAATACGTGAGCCTTCAGCGCCAGTTCGGCAGCCGCAGCTCCTTCCTCTTTGACGCTGCTGCCTTTTTTTGAGCTGGTAGGCGAACGAGAAGTCTTGGTCGCGACGGGGGATTTCGGCATGGGGATGTTTAACATGGGACGGTTTCGAAGGCTACGAAATTGCAGTAGAGATTCGGCCACGGATGGACACGGATTTTCACAGATACGGAAAGAAACATTCTTCGTTGTCCGTGTTTCATCCGTGTGAATCTGTGGCAAGAGATTCGTTTCGCAATTTGCCGGGCATAGCCGGGTCCAAGAATCGCAACTTCAGCGATTTCCCGTTGTCGGCGCACAAAGACCGATCTTTAAACGTCCATCTTTACGGGCTTGCGCGAATAGAGTGCTAGAAAGCGCGCAACTCCCGCATCCTCAGAGACATCGAACCGAACAACCCCATTTCGCCTGGAAAGCACGAACCCGCGGAAGGCCAGCGAAGTGTCCCAGCTCCATTATTGGCGCTGCCTCCGGTGGCCTGTGGCTTCGCGGTTTGTATCGGCATCCTGGTCCTCATCGGATGGTCCTTCGATCTTGAGCCGCTGAAACGGGTGCTGCCGGGTTTCGTGGCGATGAATCCCGGGACAGCGGTGTTATTCATCCTCACCGGAATCGCATTGGCGTGCACGCTCAACGGGCGCTCTTCCGAAGTCGCTAAGTTCATCGCCAGACTTTTCGCCGCAGTCGTCGCAATCGCGGCCGCATCGGAGTTCCTGGAAATCACTGGATTCTGGCACTCGCGCGTGGATGAGTTGTTATTCGCTTCAAAACTCTCGGCGAAGCAGGATCTCCTCCCGAATCGGATGGCGCCAAATACGGCGCTCAATTTTTTCCTCGCCGGTTTATCGATCGTGCTGCTCGATATGCGCGGACGACGCTCCTTCAGCCAGGTGCTTGCGGTCCTTATCGGCTTTGGCGCGATCCTGCCGATTACCGGGTATGCCTACGGCGTTCGGTCATTTAGTGGCCTGGCCGCTTTCATCCCGATGGCCTTGCACACTGCGGTGACGTTTTTAATCCTGGCCGCCGGAATTTTCTTTGCCGTTCCGCGCGCCGCGCTGGTCGAACCTTTTGTAACGAATGATCCGCGCGGCGTGCTCGCGCGCATTCTTTTTCCCGTGGCGGTCTTGCTTACACTCTTTTTCGGGTGGTTGTGCGTGTGGGGCGAGCGCCATCAACTTTATGAAAGCGCGTTTGGAACCGCCCTCTACGCCATAATTCTGAGTATCTTGCTTGCCGTTCTCGTGCGCTTTGCGGTCTCGGCTGTAGGCAAACTCGAAGCCGAGCGCGCGGTGGCCAATGCCCGCCTCCGTAACTTGAATCGGCGCAAGGATGAGATGATCGCTGTGGTATCGCATGACCTCTGTTCTCCGCTCACCGGGTTTCGAATGGTCATTGATCTCTTGCGCAATAAGAGGGAAGAGCCCACAGACGAACTGCTCGGCATCATGGACGTTTCCGCGCGCCGCATGGTCTCAATGGTGCGCGGATTACTTGATATCTCGAAACTCCAGGCCGACAACATCGAGCTCGAGCTGGAAGATGTGCTGGCCAGTGAGGTGATTCGACAATCGATGGAGCCGCTCGCCATCAATGCGAACGCAAAACACATCACGATGCAGCTCCATGTCGCGCCAGGCGAACCGATGCTGCGCGCGGATCGCCTCCGGCTCTCACAAATTTTCAGCAACCTCCTGACCAACGCAGTGAAATTCACGCCGAATGGCGGTGCAGTCGATGTCATGGTCGAGCCTACAGCAGAGGGCGTCCAGGTGGACGTCAGGGACACGGGACTCGGAATCCGGAAAGATGAGATAGCGCAAATTTTTGAGAAGTATCGGCAGACCACGACGAAAGCGACCGCTGGCGAAGGTGGGACAGGGCTGGGGCTGGCAATCGTCCGCGAGCTTGTCTTGCTGCACGCCGGCCAGATTACTGTGGCGAGCGAAGTTAACCGCGGCAGCGTGTTTACCGTTCGTTTGCCCGCAAATCTTGAGCGTCAGGATCGAACGTCTTCTTGACCTCGACAGCTGCCCCCCGGAGATCCCGTCGTAAGCCAACGGGTTAGCGCCTCCGGGAGGCGATCCAAGGGGTAGGCCGCCGCGAAGATCCCTTATCCAAAGAGTGACTACGAGATCCGCCCGTCGAAGTTGGCGAATTTCTTCAAAGAACTTCAATTTTCCGTCCGAGCGGACGCAGGCGCTCGCGTTTCGGATGCCAGCTGCTGGAATAAGGCGCGCCGATCGTCAGCGCTCAATTGCAAAGCGACGGCGGCCCTGTGAGCGAGCAACGCCGGCACCTCGCCAGATCGGCGCCGCTTAGCTCGCGCCGGTCGTTCGGAGGACGAAACTCGCGGCCGCCGTGCGGTTCTCAACGCCGAGTTTTGGGAAAATCCGCTCGAGATATTTGCCGATCGTTCCCGTTTTCAAACTCAAAATCTTGCCGATCTCCGCGTTCGTCTTGCCGCGCGCCACCCAGGAAAGCACTTCTGTTTGCCGCTCCGTCAAGGCGCAGCGCCTGCCATCGCTCGCGGCGATTTCCGGATACTGTTCCAACAACAGGCAGATCGAATCCGCTTCGCGACAAATCAGCTGAACGCAAAGTCGTCTTCCGGGCTGGTCCACGATGAACCTCGACGGATACCTCCCGGAGGTCCCGTCGCAAAGCCAACGGGTTAGTACCTCCGGGAGGCGATCCTGGGGGGAAGCAGCCGCAAAAAGGTCCCTCATCCAAAGATCCGCTCGCGACGTCGCAAACTGAATCCGCCCGTCCTGCGACACGACAAGCAGCGCTTGCAGGGCCGCAGCCGAGTCAGGGGCGGAGTCGGTCTGGTCGAGGATTTGGTCGGAGGATGGATCCAGGGACATGGGTCTCGAAAGTGATTACGAGATCCGCCAGTTGAAGTTGGCGAATTTCTTCAAGAAATTTCAATTCCCATCCGAACGGACGCCAGCGCGAGCGTCTTGGAGGCCGGCTGCTGGAATAGGGTTCGTCCCACTCCTCTGCGCAAACACCCCCCTTCGTCGCAACTTGCGGCCCCTGCACACACCGCCCCGGGAGCGCGACTCAACGCCGGTCAGGGCAAGGGGGTGTAGGAATTCTCCCACTTTACGGATTCACGCCATTGCTGAAAGAATCGCAGCCGATGAACACACCGGCGTCGCCCTAGAGAGTCGAGCCCGAACGGCGAGGCAGAAAAACGAGAACGATCACTGGGACTGAGCATGGCAGATCACAAATATTCACATTACTTAACGCGCTCGGCGGACGCGAAGTTTGATCCGGCGCACCCACCGGGGGCGGCGACTCCCCACTCCGGAATATACAAGTGTCAGGGATGCGGATGTGAGGTCGCCTGTAACACTGGCGACCCGCTACCACCAGAGAATCATCATCAGCACGCGCTTGATCAAGGCGCCATTGCCTGGCGGTTGATAGTCGCAATAGCCTAGCTCTCTCCCAAATCGTGGCGGCGCGCGCCGATCGACCATCCAGTTTCGACTAGCGGACGCGGTGCGGTATGTTGAGCGGCGATGAAGAGGGTCTTGGGGATCGAGACGGAATACGGGATCACGATTCAGGGCGCCAAATCAGTGGATGTAGTTGCCGAATCGATCGAGCTGGTACGCTCGTACACGGAGCATGGCGCCCATATGAAATGGGACTACGGCCTGGAAGATCCGCATCGCGATGCGCGTGGATTCAGGGCAGCGGAACTGCTCCAGGACACAGATGAATCGGCCTACTACGAGATTGATAAGAATCGGCCGCTGAGTTTCGAGGAGATCAAGAGCGATCTCGTGCTGTCGAATGGCGCGCGTTTTTATAACGATCACGCGCATCCGGAATACTCGACTCCGGAATGCACGACGCTACGGCAGCTGGTCGCGCACGAAAAAGCCGGCGAACGGATTCTGGCGGAGTGCGCCCGCCGGAGAAATCTGAAGTTACCGGCGAACCAGGAGGTGCGGTTGTACAAGAACAACACCGATTTCGTCGGCCACAGCTACGGATGCCACGATAATTACCTGATGCGGCGCGATGTGCCGTGGGACCGTCTCGTCGCGGGCGTGCTGCCATTCTTGATCACGCGGCAAATCTTCGCCGGCGCCGGCAAAATGGGAATTGAAGCGGAGAGTGCCGCGGGTCGGCCGGGTGTGTTTCAGATTTCGCAGCGGGCCGACTTCTTCAGCGTGCTCGTAAGCATTGACACGATGAACAAGCGCCCGCTCGTAAATACGCGCGATGAGCCGCACGCGGACGCCAACCTTTACCGGCGTTTTCACGTGATCATCGGCGACTCGAACATGAGCGAGTGGGCGACGGCGTTGAAGGCCGGGACGACAGCGCTCGTGCTCGGTCTCATTGAACGCGGGGAAGCGCCGCAGATCGAAATCGCGCAGCCGATCGGTGCGACAAAATCCATCAGCCGCGACCAGAATTATGATTGGATCATCGAATTGAGCGATGGGCGCAAGATTTCCGCGATCGATGTGCAGCGGCTCTATTTGAAAGCGGCGCGGAAGGTCGTGACCGACGATGCGGAAACGATCTGGCTGTTGCGGGAATGGGAGACGGTGCTGAATGATCTTGAGCGCGATGTGGCGCTGACCCGCGACCGCGTGGACTGGGTGGCGAAGAAGTTTTTGCTCAGCGCGTTTCGAGAGGAGGAGAAGCTTTCGTGGACCGATCCGTGGCTCCAGGCGATCGACCTCGAATATCACAATATCCTCCCGGACCAGGGCTTGTTTTATGAGCTGCCGCGGCAGGGTTCGATGAGGAGCATCGTGAGCGACGAAGAAATCAAGAGCGCGATCTTCACGCCGCCGGAAACGACACGCGCGTATTTTCGCGGCCGGTCCGTTGCGAGATTCAACGATGCGATCACTTCGATTCAATGGGATGAGATAGCTTTCGCGAATGGCTCACGTTCCCACCTTGTCACGCTGCCCGAGCCGGGGGGCGACGCGCGCCTTGAGGCGCTGAATGCGCTCGTGCGGGAGGAGACGGAGTTCCCGGGGTTTTTCCGGGCGATTTCGAAACTGTAGCGGCGGTCTATGACCGCCGAAGCCGCAATATTCCGGCGGTCATAGACCGCCGCTACAGGTTACGACCAGGTGATTAGACGCAACTCGTGCGTTTGCATGAGATGCGGATGGATCGGAACGACGCGAACGCTGAAGCCGTAGGTTCCGCTGTCGGACGCCGGGACCGAGCCTTGGTAAATGTAATTTCCCTCGCCTTCCCCCGGCGAGCTCCCGGCGAGAACCGTCACGGCAGGATTTTTGATTCCACCGTTGTCCGCTTCCCCGTGGTAAGCCTCGACGCGAACGTGGTCCGGGGCGACGGCGCCGAGATGAACTTTCGCGGAGACCTGCAGTGCTTCGCCGACCTGGATATTTTGGCGATCCGTGTTGCCGACCTGAACATCAAGGATGGTCACTTGCGGCCAATCTTTGCGCATCTGCGCTTTCCATTTGCTGAGCTTGGTCGCTGCCGCGCAGTCATCGCGCGCGAACTCCTGGTGAGCCTTGGCCGCCGGAGTGTAGAGACGCTCGGTATATTCTTTGACCATCCGATGGGTATTAAAAACCGGGGTGACACTGCGGATCGATTCACGCATCAACTGGAGCCAGGCCAGCGGTAATTTTCCGTCCGGCTTTGCGTAATAAAGCGGGATGATCTGGTTCTCGAGGAGCTGGTAAAGACTGCCCGCGTCCACCTCGCTTTGGAAGTCGACGGTCCCGCCCTTGATTTCAGCGCCGATCGCCCAGCCGTTGTTACCGTTGTAGCTCTCGCACCACCAGCCATCCAGAACGCTCAAATTCAATCCGCCGTTTGGCGGCAGTTTCATTCCGCTCGTGCCGCTCGCTTCCAGCGGGCGGAGTGGATTGTTCAACCAAAGATCGACGCCTTGAACGAGCCGGCGCGCAATGTAGGTGTCGTAATCTTCCACGAAGACCATGCGGTTTTCGAAACCCCGTTCGCGGCTGAATTTGTAGACCTGCTGGATGAGCGCTTTGCCGCCCTCGTCTTGCGGATGGGATTTCCCAGCAAAGACAAATTGCACCGGCCGCGTGTCGTCGTTGAGGAGCCGCTTCAGACGTTCTTGATCGCTGAATAACAATGCGCCGCGTTTGTAGGTCGCAAAGCGGCGCGCGAAGCCAATCGTCAGAATTTCCGGATCGAGGATGCGATTGACGCTGCGGATGGATTCCGGCGATTCGCCCGCCCGCTCGCGCGCCATCCGAACGCGCTCCCGCACAAACTCGACCAGACGCAGTTTCAATTTCTGGTGTGTCTCCCAAAGCTGCGCGTCAGGAATATCGGTCACGCGCCGCCAGAAATCCGGGTCCGTCAGGTGATCTTCCCAATCTCCGAGATATTTTTGATAGAGGGCGGAGAATTCGGGCGCCATCCACGTCTTGGTGTGCACGCCGTTCGTGATGCTGGTGATCGGAACTTCGTGCCTCGGCACCCCTGCCCAAACATCCTTCCAGAGCGATCGGCTGACGTCGCCGTGCAGTTTACTGACACCGTTCGAGTGCCGGCTGACCCGCAAAGCCAGAACCGTCATGCTGAACGCATCCAACGGATTCACACTCGTCTGACCCAGGCGGAAGAATTCGTCGAACGGAATTTGCAACTGCGCGGCCAATTCGCCGAAATATCTTTTCATCATCTCCCGCGGAAAAGCGTCGTTGCCCGCGGGCACGGGCGTGTGCGTCGTGAAAACATTGGCCGAGGCGACCACTTGCAAGGCTGAATAAAAATCCAGTTTTCTCTCCGCCACCTCCAGCCGGATGCGCTCGAGGGAGAGGAAGGCCGAGTGGCCTTCGTTCATGTGAAAAACCTCCGCTTCGATCCCGAGGGCGGTGAGCGCTTTTACGCCGCCGATGCCAAGGACGATCTCCTGGCGGATGCGCATTTCGAGATCGCCGCCGTAAAGCTCAGCGGTGATGAGGCGATCCTCCGCTTTGTTCTCCGCGATATCGGTATCGAGCAGGTAGAGGCTGACGCGCCCCACGTGCAGTTCCCAAATTTTCGCCCACACTTCCCGGTCCAGCAGACTGACGGAGATGAGCAGATTGCTGTCGCCGCTGCGCACTTCCTTGATGGGAAGGTGATGGAAGTTCTGGTTGAGGCTGACGGCATGCTGGATGCCTTCCTTGTCGATCTCCTGTTTGAAGTAGCCATGCCGGTAGAGCAATCCGATCGCGACGAAATTCAGGTCGAGATCGCTGGCTGACTTGCAATGATCCCCGGCGAGAATGCCGAGGCCGCCAGAGTAATTCGGGATCGATTCGTGGAAGCCGAACTCGGCGGAAAAATAGGCGACCGGTTTTTCGATCGCGCTGCCCTTGCCGGTTTTTCCGTACGTGTCTTTCCGCGCGAGATAATGGCGGAAGGCATCGTGAACTTCTTTGAGCTCGCGCAGAAAATTTTTGTCCTGAGCGACCTCCACCAGCCTGGCCTGCCGTGAAAGTTGGAGCATTCTGACGGGATTGTGGTTCGTGCGATCCCAGAGCTCCGGATCGAGGTGGCGGAAAAGACGGCGCGCCGAGGGTTCCCAGGTCCACCACAAATTGAAAACCATGTCGCGCAACGGCTCGAGGGCCGCCGGGAGCGCGGGGATCACATTATAGGTGTGGTAGGTCGGCATGGAGCGTGTGCGGCCTTAATAGAAACGAAGCGGTGAATCTGGCAGGAAAAACTTTAGCATCAAGCGTTCCCCATGGGTAGCGATGATGCGTGAGCATTGTAGGGCGTCTGTGTCAGACGCCGCCGCCGCGGATGGCGTTTCACAGAAACGCCCTACAATCATCAGGCGCGAAGCGTTCGAGGCGCGAGAACCAGTCCAAGCACGAGGCCGGTGAGCAGTCCGCTCATGTGCGCGGCCATGCTGATCTGCGGCGTGGAGAGATCGAACGCTGTCTGGATCGCGACGATGACGAGAATGTTTTTCAAGCGACGCCCGGCCATCGGCGCGTGGCGGTGACGCAAAAGCAAACCTGCCCACACGCCAACCAAACCCATGACGCAGCCAGACGCACCGACCAGCTGTTCGGCGCTGTTCAAGCCAAGCAGGCGCAGGAGCAGGACACCGATGCCCGAGCCCAATCCGGAGAGCAGATAACAAATGCCAAAACGAATTGAACCAATCGCTTGCTCCAATCCCGGGCCGATAATGAAAAGCGCATACAGATTGAAGAGGAGATGAAGCGGGCCGTAATGCAGAAAGAGCGAAGTGAGAAGACGCCAATATTCTCCTTCGAACCGAACGGCGAAGAGATCGAGTGCGCCCAACCGGTGCAATGTAGACGGGTTGGTCGAGCCGCCCAGCGCATACTCCGCGACAAACATCGCGATATTGAGCGCGAGGAGAATCAAGACGACCGTTGTGGGCCGCGCCGATGCGAAGACACGCGTCGATGGACGATCGCTTTGCTCGAGGCGGCGAAGCAGTGCATCAGTGGCCGGCGAAAGTGGCGTGAGCGCGATTTCGTTTACGCGTTCAAGACGATGCGCGGCTTCGGCTCGGACCAAGGCGTCGCCTGTGGTGGCGCGCAGCTTTTCCAGTCGCGCGCGGCCGGCCATTGTTTCGCCCACCGCAAGTTCGCCGATCCCAATCCAAAACTCCCTCGTGTCGCGCGAAAGTTTGCGCAGCTTCGTTTCGAGGAGATTCGAGAGTGCTCGAAGGCGACCGCCAAATGCCAGAACCGGCAGTAAACTGACATCGTAAAGCCAGACTTGTTGTAGCGCAGAGCTCATGCTTTTCGCGTTCGCAATGAATTCGAGGAGAAGTTCGTCCCGCGCCCCGGTCTCGCCGAGAGCGCGCAGATAAAGTGGCTGCAAGGCAAAATCGGTTTGCATGATCCCGGGAGGCAGTTCGCCGCGGAGCCACCCGAGCAGACCATTCCAATCGCCACGGATTCGAAAAGATTGGGCGATCGCCTGGCGGCCGACGTTGGTGTGGCTGTTCCGCAACGGCCCGAGGAGCGCGAGTGCGAAAGCGAAGTCGCCTCGTTGGGCAAACTCGAGCGCCCGGAGCAGATCGGATTGCTCGAGCAAGCCGTCAGCCGGATGCAGGAAGCGAAGCGCGCGGGCGAGTCGCCAGGCAGAGGCGTAGCGTTGCTGCGCGACGAGCTCGGCTGCCTTTCGCAATCCGACCAAGGGCACGAGCATCAGGACAAGCCAGGCACCGCCGCCAACAAATCCCGCGGTGTCCGGCTTCAAGATCCACGATACTCCTGTGACCAGCAGCACCGCGAAGGCCGCAATGCGCCAGCCGCGATTCAATCCGCCGCGCCTCCAAGCTTGGGCGAGCAAAAGAAGTGGCGAGATGCACGCGATGAAAAGCAGGATGTGATTGAGGTCGATCATCTCGTTCACATTGCAGTTGAACGCCGGCTCGCGAAACCTTTCGGAGTTGGACGTTGAAGGTTGGACGTTGGACGTTCAAATTCCCAGGACAAGAACTTAAACCAGCGACGAAGGGTACCCAATCGATGCGCCTGAAAGTAACTCTTTATCTCGAGGTGATTTCATCCTGGTGCTTCTGGGCGCTGCCTGCATGGTTGGAATTGCAAAAGCGCTATGCGGACCGCCTTGATTTCGAGTGGAAGATCGCGCTGATGGATCCGGCTGGCCTCCCGGCGACACGCGAGCAGTCGGAATGGTTTTACCGCCGCGGCGGCACCATGATGCGGTCTCCCTTCATGCTGAACGCGGGATGGTTCGAGCCGGGATTCACTGAATATCTCGCGCCGAATCTCGTGGCGGAAGCCGCGCGGGACTTCGGGGTCCAGGACGACCGCGTCTGGACTGCGATCGCGCACGCCGCTTTGCGTGAGGGACAACAGGTCGCCAAATGGGATGTAGCGGCCGCAATTGGTGCGCAGGCCGGAAACCTCAACAAAACAAAGTTACTCGAACGCGCGCGGTCCTCTGAAGTGGAAGAGCGAGCGCCAGCACGGCAGAGTTTCACGCCTTGCAAGTGACCCAGCGACCGACCTTTGTGATCGAGAGCGAGATCGGAGATCGCGCGATTTTTTCCGGCATCGCGCCGCTGCCACCGCTTGTCATCACCGTCGGCGCGCGATGCTCGAGGATCTCGCGGCTTATGAATCGCACGCCGCACATTTCGGCGCGCCGCCGGCGGCCTAACGAGTGATCCTGGGGAAGGCGCCGCGGTTCCTGTAGCGGCGGTCTATGACCGCCGGATCGCATCATCCAAGGCCGACGGCGCTCATAGAGGGCCGCTACGGTAGATTAACCTTGCCACCGAAGGAATGTTGCCTACATCTTCCAGTCGGCTTGCGGAAAAGCGCCGGCCTGTCATCGCGATGTCCGCAGCCGCGGTGAGGCAGAAGTGTTTCGTTCGTCAGCAATGACGCCCGGAAAGATGCGGTGAAATAAATACGGCGTGGCGGTTCACTTCCCGTTTCGCCGGCCAGGAGCTTTGATTTAATCTGCAACCACAAATTCGTGTAAACGGTCGGATTCGCGCCCGAGAAGTCCGGGTCATCCTCGCATCCAACAGCGAACAACTCGGCGTCATGAAGCTTTCTGACGCCTTGCGCAAAGCTCAAAGTCTCGGCCTGGATTTGGTCGAAGTCGCGCCCACGGCCAACCCGCCGGTTTGCAAAATCGTCGATTTCGGAAAGTTCCGTTACGACATCTCCAAGCAGGAGAAAGACAAGAAAACTTCGGGAACGAAACTGAAGGAAATCAAGTTCCGGGTCAACATCGACGATCACGATTACCTGACGAAGATCCGGCACGGCGAAGCCTTTCTCGACAAGGGGAACAAGGTGCGCGTGCAGCTGCAATTCCGCGGCCGTGAAATGGCCCATCAGGAATTCGGGATGCAGCTGATGGAGAAAGTGCGCGACGATCTGGCCGGAATGTCGCAAATCGAGATGGAACCGAAGATCGCCGGTCGCAACGTGACGATGACGCTCTCTCCCCTGCCTGCCGCCCGCAGGAAGCGCCGATTTTCCATTGCGGCGGATGACGCAGAAGAGGGCGTAGCGGAGAAGAGTGCCGCAACCGCCGGGGAATAGCTACAACGACTGATCTGTCGTTTGCGGCGGCTCGGCAGGAGACGGCTCGGTAATCAGCTCGTTCACTCGCGCGATATGAACCGCGCGGCCTGTCGTCTCGTCGATGGAAACCACCACGCCGCATAAGCGGACGTCGCCGCGCGCGACTGGAAAAAGCGCGGGCAGGTTCGAGGTGAAGCGGCGCACGATCGGATCGATCGCGCGGCCCAGGATTGAATTTGCAGGGCCGCACATTCCGGCATCGCAGAGAAAGGCGGTGCCTCCGGGGAAAATCTGTTCGTCAGCCGTTTGGACATGCGTGTGAGTGCCGATGACCGCTGAAACTTTTCCATCCAGAAAACGTCCGATCGCGATTTTCTCGCTCGTCGTCTCAGCATGAGCATCCACGAAAATGGTGGATGTTTGCTGGCGCATTTGTTCGACCGCGATCTCGACCGCATGAAAAGGATTTTCGAGGATCGGCTGCATGAAAGTTCGCCCCTGCACGTTGATCACGCCCACCGGACCTTTCGCCGTTTCGAGCACGATCGAGCCGCAGCCGGGCGCACCGCAGGGGTAATTCACCGGGCGCAACAAACGCGGTTCCGTGTCGATGAAGGCGATGATTTCCTTCTGGTCCCAGATGTGATCGCCGGTCGTTATGACGGAGACGCCCGCGCGCAGGAGATCGATGGTTATTTTCGGCGTGATTCCCCGGCCGCCCGCGGCGTTCTCGCCGTTGACGATGATGAAGTCGAGCGCGTGCGATTCCTTCAAACGCGGCAACCGCGCGATCACGGCGCTGCGGCCTGGTTCGCCCACAACGTCGCCGAGAAAAAGAATCGTCAGCATCCGGCGAGCATCGTATTGAACAGACGGAAATCCAAACCGTGATCTCTCATCATTTTCACCTACGGATCTTCCTCGTCCTGATCGCGCTTTCCCTTGTGTTGATCCGAGCTTCCGGGATCGCGGCGGATCACCTCAGCAATCCTTTGGCCGATCCGCCGAAGTGGAAACTGCTGGAGAAATATCAAAAAACAATCACGCACGATGAACTTGAGCGGTTGGTAAGCGACGTTTATTGCAGCCACGGAATCAGCGATGAATTCATTCGTATCGATCGAGATTTCGCGTGCATCCTCATGGATAGAGACGCGCAGACGTGGTTCACGCTTCGCTTTGCCAAAGACGAGCGAAGGCGCCGATCAGCGACCCGCAGCTGGCGGACCGCGCAATCCCTGCGGCGTCAAAAACGGGCGGGCGTTCTCTCAGGACTCAAGATCGCGCTCGATCCCGGCCATCTCGGTGGCGAGTGGGCGAAGATGGAAGAACGCTGGTTCAAGATGGGCGACACACCGCCGGTGGAAGAAGGTGAGATGACCTTACGCGTGGCGAAAATGCTGGCGCCGAAACTTCGAGCATTGGGCGCGCGCGTTTCGTTCGTGCGCGACAAGCCAGAACCAGTGACGCCGTTCCGTCCGGACGATTTCAGGGAAGCCGCACGCGAAGTGCTAAAGGCGGGTGGGACGGAAAACCCGCGCGAGGACTTCGATGGACCCGACGATCCGCTCAAAGAGCAAACCGTTCGGTGGCAAAGTGAAATCCTTTTCTATCGGAACAGCGAGATCCGGCACCGGGCAAAGCTCGTGAATACGCGGCTGCATCCTGACCTCGTTCTCTGTCTGCATTTCAACGCGGAAGCGTGGGGCGATGAACGCAATCCCACGTTCATCGATAAGAATCATCTGCATCTTCTCGTGAATGGTTCCTACCTTGAACCTGAACTCACTTGCGACGACGAGCGTTTCGAGATGTTGCGGCGATTACTGAGTCGCACCTACGACGAAGAGATCAAAATCGCCGACACAGTCGCGGCGACGATGGCGAAGGAAATGCAGCTGCCACCGTATCAGTATACGACCGACAACGTCACCAAAGTCGGCTTGAGCGGTTACGTCTACGCGCGCAACCTGGTCGCGACGCGGCTTTATCACTGTCCGGTCGTTTACTTCGAGCCCTATGTCATGAACAGCAACGAGGTCTTCGCGCGCGTTCAGGCTGGAGATTATGAAGGAACTCGTCCCATCAACGGCGTCGATCGTCCGAGCATTTATCGCGAGTACGTCGACAGCGTGGTGGACGGTTTGGTCGAATATTATCACGGAGCGCGGTTGGGATTCGGCGCTCATAGAGCGCCGCTACAATTGATCGACCGCCACTTCGATGTCCTCCATCGTCACATCCGCGGCCAAGCGCGCAGAACCGATCGCGGACGTAACGACAAAGCGCACTTCCTGACGCTTAAACTTTTTGTCGAATCGAATTGCCTCGAGAATCTTTTCTCGAGGAAAATCTGCCGGCAAGCGCGTCGGCAAATCAAAAACTCGAAGCGTGCTGAGAATTCGCTTTCGCTCCGTTTCGGACAAACCTGCCTTTCGCGCTGAGATCTCGCACGCCGCCACGATTCCAAGGCTGACCGCCTCACCGTGCAGAAAATCGAGTAAATCCCCCGCCCGTTCGATCGCGTGACCCACGGTGTGGCCGAAATTGAGCAAGGCCCTTTCGCCTTTGGTCTCGCGTTCGTCTGCGGCCACAATGGTCGCTTTTATCGCAATATTTCTCCGAACGAGCGCCGCCAGATCTTTACCATCGAAGTGCTGGAGCATTTCAAACATTTCCGCGTCGCGAATGATGGCGTGTTTGACGATCTCTGCGAACCCCTGCTTCCGCTCGCGCGGCGGCAATGTTGCGAGCGTATCCGTATCGGAGATAACGAGCGTGGGATGATGCCACGCACCGATCATATTTTTCCCAGCTGCTGTGTTTACCGCGGTTTTTCCACCGATGGAGCTATCCACTTGCGCGAGCAACGTCGTCGGCACTTGCACATAGGGAATCCCGCGATGATAAATCGCCGCGACAAATCCCGCGAGATCGCCCACCACTCCGCCGCCAAGCGCCACGAGAAACGCCGAACGATCCAAACCCGCCTCGCTCATTCGATCGCAAATCGCTTCGGCCTCGCGCAATGACTTCGATTTTTCGCCGGGTGGAATTACGATAAGCGTCGGCTTGAAACCAGCACTCGTTAGGCTCTGCACGAGCGTCGGGGCGAAGCGCGCCGCGACGTTTTCGTCAGAAACGATCGCACAATCCGGCCCACTGAGTTGCTGAGAGAGCAATGCCCCTGCGTTCTGGAGCAGCTGCGAACCGACCAGCGCTTCGTAGCTCTGATTGCCGGCCTGAACAATGATTGGCGTCATGAGAATGGTGAGTCGCGTCCCAGCAACCGATTGGGCCGTCGATCGTATGGCTTGCCTCCGCGACCCGAAAGCGAAAAGCGTTTTCTCCGAGTTGCCTTGACAATAGGGCTCACAGTTCCTCTAAATGTTGTTATGCCAGATCCGGTCAACCCTACGCCACCACCCACGCCAAGCTCATCTCCCACGCCCAGTGGAAATCCAACTTCCACGGGATTGCCGTCCAACGTCGCCGCCGCGCTCGCCTGTATTCCGCTCGTGGGGGGCCTGATTTTTTACATCGTGGAAAAGCACGATCAATTCGTTCGTTTCTACGCAATGCAATCGATCATCTTTGGTGGTGCCTGGTTCCTGTTCAACATCGTCTCGATGATTCTCAATAAAATCTTTTGGGTGCTTCCGGTGCTCGGGCCGATTTTTGTTGGGCTTTGGGCTTTCGTCTCCTTCCTGCTCCAACTGGGTCTCCTCGTCATCATGGTAGTCGCGATGGTCAAAGCATTCACCGGAGTGCGCTGGGACATTCCTTTCGTGGGCCCGATCGCGCGCAAGCAGATGGGCGAAGCCCCCCTCTGACCGGAGGGACGAGCTTCTGCTCGTCCCTGGACTCTGAATTGCTCAGTCGCGCGCGAGAAGCTTCACCACAATCTCTGTCAGCACCAATTCGTGATCGAGCTGGCTGGTGACCAAACGCAGATTCGCTTCCAGGCAAGCTTCCAGGCCGGCGATTAGCTGCGCCGTCTCAAATCGATGCGCCTGCTGCGCAGCGAGGCCGAGCGCATAGCCATTGATCGAGCCATCTTTTTTCCGTGGTAAATGCTCTGTTGCTTCGGCGGGCAAACGGTTCAGCGCGGAAATGAAGGTGAACGGAGCGTGCGGACGCGAAATTCGGCTCCGCTCCATCAGGTCTTTTGCGAGCAGCAAATTCCGGATGGTCGGCAGGATCGCGACGAGCAAAATGCCCACTGCGTTTTCACCCTGGTCGAGCAATCGCTTGACCAGCGTGAGGGCGCGTTCGAGGTCGCAAGCGGCGAGCGCATTTCCCAGCTCGAAGATGACACCGGCGCGGGAAAGCGGCACGAGCTCGCGCACCTGGTCGACATTTACTTGACGCTCGCCGCCCAAATAAAGATCGATTTTTTCCAGTTCGTTCTCGATCTGCCGCGTGTCGCCACCGGTCAGCAGCACGAAGAGATCGAGTGCTTCCTCTTCAAACTGCAAGCCGCGCGACTTGGCGCGTCCTCGGACGATCTCCGTGGCTTCTTCTTCCCAGCCTGCGCGGGACGAATCGAGGCGGTCAATCACTTGCAGTTCAGCACGCTTGCCTAGTGTCTTGTAAAAGGAGCGCCGCTTGTCGACTTCGGTCGCGCTGATCAGGAAGGTCACTTCCGAACCCAACCCTGCATCGAGTAACTCCGCGAGATCATCCAACCCGGATTGTACAGAAGCGGAGCGCCCGATGACGCTATCGCCAAGACAGTTTGCGTTTTTCAGCCAGACCAATTTTCCGCCACCGAAAAATGGAAGCGTTTGCAAAGCCTCGATCGCCGACCGGATTCTTGAAACCGCCTGGTCGACGTTGTCGGCGCAAGCATCGATGACTTCGACACCGAATTCGCCGGCGTCAGGCGGCGCCAACTTCGCCGCCAACTCCGATGCGGCGCGTTTCACCTCGCTCTCATCCGACCCGACGATCGCGTGGATATTCGATTCAGACTCGGCTGTTTTCGCTTTTGCTTTCGGCACCGGTGACGGCAATTCTAGCCGCCCCCCGCATCTTGCAAAGAAGTTCCCGAATCTTTTACCGCATAGTCGCGGAATTTTTCCTCGAGCGCCGAGGTACTCGCAAATTTCCCGGCGTAAATGCGAAGGAGCGCGGAATCGAACGGCTGGTGCCGGGCGAGCGCATCCAGCAGCGTGAGAAAGTTCGGCTTGTCCGTGGAGGCAAGAAAACGAACCAGGCGCTCGGATTCATTGTAGAAAGTTTCGACGTGATCGGAAGGCGGCTGCGTCATCGCGACAAGCGCGGCGAGCGGAATCAGATCCTGCGTCGCGATCGCCTGCGAGTGCGGTTTGGCATTGTAACCGCGAGCGCGCCGGTAACTGGCCTGTGCGCCTTTGGAAACATACTGCGCGAATCCTTCATCCAACCAACACGGAATCCCATCCGCGTAAAATCGGTGGAGGACAAGATGAGCGATTTCGTGCCCCAGAGTGTTGCCGCTGAATTTGTACGCGGGATCGCGCAGGATAAAGAGGCTTCCCTGCGAATGCATTCCGCCCGTCCACTTTTCCAAACGGCCGGCCGTTTGAAATTGCTGCCAATCGGCCGGGCGCTCGAACACGTAAATGTGAGACTTCGTATCCCCAGCCGGCTGCTCGCGCTCGAGCTCCATCGCGACCACGCGATAGTGAAACTCCGCTTCCACCGTGATCGGTGTGACGACGTAACTGTCGACGAAATGGTAGATGAAATGCTCGGTCTCGCCGTGTTTCCACTGTTCAGGGTGGATGGCGAGCGCCTTCTCGCCGAGCGGATTGGGATCGCGCTGGGTTAGCAAGGAAAATTCCACTTCCGGCAGAAGACCGGTGAGTCCCACCGTTAGGGTCAGCATCTCGCTCGCCGTCGCCGGCAAGATCCAGATCGCGATCAACAATGAGGCGAGAACAAGCTTCGAGAAGAAGCGCATGACGAATAACAAAGCTAGTCGCGTGCGAGAGCCGCATTCCGTTTCACTTCATGCAATGCCGGTGCCGCTGTCATCCCGAGGCGCGCAGACGGCAAGGGACCTCCCGCAGGATTGTTGTGATCACGCTTGGGGCGAGCAACGCCTAAACTCCAGATGCGAGGTCTCTCGTCCGGCAACCGCCGGACTCGGGATGACAATTACACCCGTGAGCCACGCCGGCGCTGCGCACCGCCACGCGAATACTTCACCGGCTTCCGCTTCGGTTCGATTTTCGTCAGGCCGGTGCCGCTCTTCACTTCCATGATCTGATCGCGCAAGAGCGCGGCGCGCTCGAACTCCAGGTTCGCAGACGCAGTTTGCATCTCGTCTTCCAGTTCGCGCAGCAACTCAGTTAGATTGAAATCGCCGCCCGCTTCCTGAATCACCGACGCGGCGATTTCGCGCCCGCGTAAGATGGTGTGCAGACTTTCCTGAATCGCCCGTTTCACCGTCGTGGGCGTGATTCCGTGCTTCTCGTTGTACTCCATCTGCTTGGTGCGCCGGTAATCGGAGATCGAGATAAGCGCCTGCATGCTTTGCGTGACGGTGTCGGCGAAGAGAACGACCTCGCCATTGATGTGCCGGGCCGCCCGTCCCGCGGTCTGGATCAGAGAAGTCTGGCTGCGCAAGAATCCTTCTTTGTCGGCATCGAGGATGCAGACGAGCGAGACTTCCGGAAGATCGAGTCCTTCGCGGAGGAGGTTGATGCCGACGAGAATGTCGAAGTCGGCCGCGCGTAATCCGCGCAGGATTTCAACCCGCTCAATCGTGTCGATGTCGCTGTGCAAATAACGCACTTTCAGTCCGACATCGCGCAGATAATCCGATAAATCTTCGGCCGTGCGCTTGGTCAGCGTGGTGACGAGAACGCGCTCCTGTTTTTCGACGCGTTGCCGGCAAAGCTCGATCGTGTCATCGATCTGATTCTTGAGCGGCTTCAAGGTGATTTTCGGATCGAGCAGGCCCGTCGGTCGGATAATCTGCTCGACCACGAGCGGCGCCCCCGGCGTATGCACATCGAACTCCTCCGGCGGCTGATCCGTCCGGCTGACAATAGCCTTCCCGCTCCCATTGGACGTTGGATGTTGGACATTGGACGCCCTGCCCCGAGAGTTTTTCGGGGTTGGGCGTTTCCCGTTCCCCGCCTCCCCCGCGACCACAAACGGCACCAGCTCCTCCTCGCCGATCCGTTCGCGTTTGTGCGGGAAATATTCCTTGTTCCCGACCACACTGTTCTTGATCTCGAACTCGGCGGGCGTCGCGCTCACGTACGCGATCTGGTTCGTCATCCCCATGAATTCCTTGAAATTCAGCGGCCGATTATCGAGCGCGCTCGGCAGCCGAAAGCCATATTCCACCAGAACGGTCTTCCGCGAGCGGTCGCCTTCATACATCCCGCCGATCTGCGGGATCGTCGCGTGCGATTCATCCACGACGAGCAGGTAATCTTTTTGGAAAAAATCGAGAAGCGTGAACGGCTTCGACCCCGGCTCCCGGCCGGAAAGATGCCTCGAATAATTCTCGATTCCGTTGCAGAATCCCATCTCCTGCAACATCTCGAGGTCGTATTCGGTCCGCATCTTCAAACGTTGCGCTTCGAGCAGCCTGCTCTGCGATTCGAGCTCCACGATGCGGTGGTCGAGCTCGTTCCGAATCGAGGAGAGAGCGCGATTCAACTTATCCGCCGGCGTGACGAATTGTTTCGCGGGATAAAATGTGATCAGGCTCAACGTCTCGTGCGCGTGGCCGGTGAGCGGGTCGAATCGGGTGATCGCATCGATCTCGTCGCCAAAGAATTCGAGCCGGATCGCTTCTTCATCCGCAGTGGCGGGATAAACCTCCACGACATCGCCGCGCACACGGAATTTGCCCCGCGAGAAATTCATGTCGTTGCGCTCGTAAAGCATGTCGACGAGCCGGCCAAGGACGGCTTCGCGGGTGATCTGCTGCCCGCGTTTCACGGTGAGGAGCATGCGCAGGTAATCCTCGGGCGACGTGACGCCGTAGATGCAGGAGACGCTCGCAACCACGATCGTGTCCCGCCGCGAAAGCAGCGCGCTGGTCGCAGAAAGCCGGAGACGCTCGATCTCCTCGTTAATCGACGAATCCTTTTCGATGTAGGTGTCGGAACGCGGGATGTAGGCTTCCGGCTGATAATAATCGAAGTAGCTGACGAAATATTCGACCGCGTTCCGCGGGAAGAATTGCTTGAACTCCGAATAGAGCTGCGCCGCGAGTGTCTTGTTGTGCGAGATGACGAGCGTGGGCCGATCGAGCTCGCGGATGACATTGGCCATGGTGAATGTCTTGCCCGAGCCGGTCACGCCGAGCAGGGTTTGATGGCGATTACCGGCCTCGATCGCCTTCAGCAGCTTGGCGATCGCCTGGCTTTGATCGCCGCGCGGCTTGTAGTTGGATTCGAGTTCAAACGGCATCGGGCAAAATAGCATTCAGCGCGCGAGTGTCATGGCGCTATGATAAATTGGCCCCGAAAGCGTTCGGGGCAAAATGACAGGCATCACGCGACGCAACGCGCGATCCACCTCATTGCAACGCGGCCAGGAGGCGGGCTCGCGTCGCTTTTGACTCGCCACGCCTCGGAAGCGCGATACTAATTCAGGCGGAAGCGAATGAATCCTGGACACTTTTTCGCCGAACTCCGGCGGCGGAACATCTACAAGGTGGCAGTCGCGTATGGCATCGTGACGTGGCTTCTCATCCAAGTCGCGACCCAAACGTTTCCATTTTTTGAAATTCCAAACTGGTGCGTGCGGTTGGTGATCGTTCTTCTTCTGCTCGGCTTCCCGATCGCGATGATCCTCGCTTGGGCCTACGAGCTCACACCGGAGGGAATTAAGCGAACGGAAGACGTTGCGCCGGAAAAATCGATCAAGCGCACCACCAGCCGGAAACTCAACTCATTGATTATCGGAATTCTGCTTTGTGCGGTTGCGTTTCTTGTCTTCCAACGATTCCGGCACAGCGGCGGGTCTTCGGCCTCAGACGCGCCCGATAAAAGCATCGCGGTGCTCCCATTCGATAATTTCAGCGACGAAAAGGAGAACGCATTTTTCGCCGATGGAATTCAGGACGACATTTTGACCAGCCTCGCAAAGATCCGTGACTTGAAGGTGATCAGCCGCACCTCGGTGATGCCTTACCGAGGCGCGGGCAAAAATAATCTGCGCCAAATTGCGCAGGCGCTCGGCGTGGCCAACGTGCTTGAAGGAAGTGTGCGCCGGGGAGGAAATCGCGTGGTCGTGAGCGTGCAGCTCATCGATGCGCGCAACGATCATCATATCTGGGCGAATCGCTACGACCGGCCGCTCGCCGATTCGCTTGGTCTCCAGGGTGAGCTCGCCGCGGAGATTGCGGCGGAGTTGCGCGCGACCCTCAGCCCCGAGGAAAAAGTGCGGGTGGAAACCAAGCCGACGGAGAACCCTGACGCCTACATGCTTTATCTAAAAGCGCGCGGGTACGAATCAAATCCCGATCGATTGTTCGAAGATTACAGCGTCGCCGAGCGGCTTTACGGCGAAGCGATCCAGCACGATCCCGCGTTTGCGCTGGCTCACGCACGGCTCTCCGCGACGATCGCGCGGATTTATCACTGGTTCGACTCGACGGACGATCGCAAAGCGCGGATGAAAACGGAGGCGGAAAAAGCTTTGCTGCTCCGACCAGATCTTGGAGAGGGACACCTTGCGCTCGGCCTCTACTACTATTGGACGGAGGCGAATTACGAAAAGGCGCTTGAGGAGTTTGGCTTTGCGGCCGCGGCCTTGCCGAATGACAGCGACATAGGTTATTTCGCTGCCGCGATTCGACGTCGTCAGGGGCGGTGGAATGATAATCTTGAACTGCTCAAGAAAAGCCAAACGATCGATCCGGGGAATGCGAACGTCGCCGAAGAGATCGCTTATACTTACAGCTTCCTGCACGATTGGCCTGAAGCGGCGCGCACGCAGGAGCGCGTCATCGCGCTCGCCCCTGACTCCGTCAACGCGAAAGTCCTTCGCGCCTACCTCGACTTTTGGTCCCAGGGAAGCACAGCTGCACTAAAAGAGGTGCTCGAGCAGATTCCGCCCGGGGTCGATCCGTCGGGGCTCGTGACAAGAGCGCGCTGGGACATGGCCATGATTCAACGTGATTACGTGGCGGCTGATCAGGCCTTGACGTCATGCCCGCTCGACCAGTTTCAATCTGGCGGCCAGCCCACTCCGAAGAGGTTCTACCGCGGATGTGTCGCACTCGCGCGTGGCGATCAGGCCGCCGCGCGAACGAATTTCGAGGCGACGCTAACCATTTTCGAGGCAGCGGTCCAACAAGCACCAGCCAACGCGCTGCGTCATGCAAACCTCGGACTAGTCTACTCCTTCATGGGCCGCAAGGAGGAAGCCATACGCGAAGGCCATCGCGCGGTCGAGCTCATGCCGGATTCGAAGGACGCCGTCTTTGGGCCCTGGATGACAGGCTATCTGGCGATGATTTACGCGCGCGTCGGCGAAGCAGATTCAGCCCTGCCGCTGCTCGAGCACTTGCTGGCGTCTCCAGGCCCGGTCGACTACACCAACTGCTGCATCACACAAAATGATCTTCGCAACCGCTGGCAGTGGGACCCGTTGCGTAGCAATCCTCGTTTCCAGAAGCTCCTTGCCGAGACAGCGCCAAAAACCGCTTTCAAGTAGACGACGATATTTCTCTTCCCGTCGCAAACGGACACTCGCTGCCCCATCGCGACAACACGAGCTGTCCACGCTGGCTGTCTTCTCAGCGCCAGCGTAGAATTGGCAACGACCGCGCGTTCCCATTGAACTACGGGATCGCCGACCTGCTGCAACAGACGGTGAAACGGCGAACATACGCAATGGACCTGAAGAAATTTGTCGCCGATCTGAAGCGGCGCAATCTTTACAAGATTGCGGTCGCTTATGCGGTGACGCCAATGTTCCTTCCCCCCAATAAGCGAAGCGGCTAGAGCGTAGATCCGATTTCCAAATCGGCAAAAGCGCGACCGAGATTATCCAGGACGTCGCTAGGCAGCAGCGATTGCTCGCTCGCGCCGCCTTGGAAAATGGCGATCTCGGCGGAACGGCCACAGAGCCAGGCGCCGACGCGCGCGGCATCGTAAAGGGATAACCCCTGTCCAATCAGGCCGGCAGAAACGCCGGTCAGCACGTCACCCATTCCACCCGTGGCCATCCCAGGATTTCCGGTGCTGTTGAAGCTGAGCGGGTGATCGCGTTGGGCGACGATCGTGCGGCTGCCTTTGAGCAAAAGCGTGACGGGAAAGTGCTCGCAGAAACTTCTCGCAATCCCGGCGCGAGCCATTTTCCCGGGAGCAACGAGCCGCTCCATCTCACCGGGGTGCGGCGTGAGAAGTCGCGGGCCGCGGCAACGTTGCAGCACTTCGATTTCGTCCGCCAAAATATTCAGCCCGTCCGCATCAACCACCATTGGTTGCTCGACGCGGGCAATGAGGTCGCGGATCCGCGCGCCATTCGCATTTCCCAAGCCCGGTCCGAGCGCCCAGACATCGATCCTCTCGTCGGCCAGGTCGCGATAGACACGCGTTGCTCTCACCATCACTTCCGGCCGGGCCGCAGCCGCTGCGATTTCATAAATATCCTCGGGAACGAAAAGCTCGACGAGCCCCGCGCCGGAACGCAACGCGCCGCTGGCGGTCATGAGCGCGGCGCCGACAAATCCTTTCGAACCTGCCACCACGCCGACATGGCCAAATTGGTTCTTGTACGCGCCGAATTTCCGGCGCGGGACGAGTCCCGCCAGGGCTTGGGGCGTTGCCATGATTTCGTTGCGGGCACCTCCCACCTCGAGATCGGGCAGCGACCAAACTTCAATGCGGCCGGCGAAATCGATCGCGGCGTCGGCAATCAGCCCATGCTTGGCGAACCCGATCGTAACGGTGAAATCGGCCACGACAGAATCGGGATCAATCTCGCCGGTATCACTGATAAATCCGGTGGGAAGATCGACCGCGAAGACAAAGGCATTTTGCTCAACGCGGACGCGATTGATTTCGCGCGCGGTCGCGCGGATCGGCTCGCGCAAAAGCGACTTGGTCCCGACGCCGAGGAGCCCATCGAGGATGATCGTGCGGCCAACACTTGGGTGAGCCTCAGCCGGCGCCGCGGGCGCGCCGCGCAGAGCCGCAAGTTTCTGGCGGGTCAATTCGCCGCAATCGCTTTCGGGAAATGGGAGGCGAACGTCAATCTTCCATCCCTCACGCTGCAAGCGCTCGGCCGCGACGAGCGCGTCACCGCCGTTGTGACCTTTTCCTGCATAAACGATGCACGTTCCCGCGTGCGGGAAAAACTTTTGCACGGTGCGCGCCACTCCCGCGCCGGCCTCATCCATCAAGGCCTCGACCTCGACCCCACGCGCGAAGGCCGCTTCTTCCGCCGCGCGCATCTCCGCTGCGCTCACGATCGGTGAGTCCAATCAATCCTCCGACTTCTTTTTCCGGGTCTTTTTCTTCTTGGGCGTGTCGTCGTCGTCGCTGCTTTTTTTCTTGTTCCGGCTCGTCGTGTGGTGTGACGACTTCGAGGACTTCCTGTGCTTCGAGTATTTCGACCTCGATGACCTGCTCGAACGTTCGCGCACTGCATCCGCGCGCACAAAGTCGCGGTTCGCGCCGGTGTTGAAGGGCTGCGGTCCATACTGGCCGGCGGTTGAAAGCGAAGCGGTAAGGGGGCGACTGAATGGCGGAGGCTGGCGCCGAATGCCACGGGCGATCTGTTCGGCGAGCTTTTGCCGGTAGTTATCGGTTTGAGCGAGCCTGCCTTCAGTGGGGTTAGTCAGAAAACCGCACTCGACGAGCACTGAGGGAATCGCCGTCCTGCGCAACACGAAGAACCCGCGGCGCCGAATTCCACGGTTCTCCGTCGGCGCACCCGCAACGACGTTTCGATGAATACTGGCTGCCAGCCCGGCGCTATCGCCTCTGTAATAGTAGGTCTCGATACCGTTGGCTCCGACGCGCGACGAACAATTGAAATGGATCGAGACGAAAGTCGCGTTGCGATACGCGTTAGCGATCGCCACCCGCGTTCCCAGGGTAACGAAAACATCTCGATCGCGAGTCATGATCACTTTGTAACCGTCGGTCAGCAGAATGCGCCGAAGGCGTAGCGCGACGTCGAGCGTCTTGTCTTTCTCGGCAATGCGTTGACCAGGAACGCCGCCGCGGTCGAAGCCGCCGTGGCCGGCATCGATCACAACCGTGGCGCGCGACTGGCCGGAGGCCAGAGAAGCGAGCGCCATGAAGCCCGCGATGGCCGCGATGGGAATAAAACGGTGCAGATTCATTGAGACGGCAGGCAGCAAGTCTTAATCGTCCGCGGGCCCAATGGGCGGCCGGGCCGACAATTTCGGGACGGGACTCCGCGCAGATTGCGCGATCGGCACGTCGAGCATCCCGCCACTCACCGCGATAGCGCCATCCGCCGCATGCCGCAAACGCGGGCGCGTTTTTGTTTCCATGAAAGTAGAGTGCGCCAGAAGTTCCCCGTTCAAGCCAATATGGGAATAAGCCCAACTTCGTGGCGCGGCGCAATGAAGAACATGCAGTTGATTTGCGCGGTCGAGCTCCGCTTGCGGTTCATCGTAGGCAATGACGCGGCCTAACGAGTAAGTTGTGTAGACGACGCCGCTGCTTTTATTCTCCACTCGCACGTAGAGCGAGGTGTGGTCCGGGAAGCGATTCGAAAGAAGCGAATAAGTGCGCACCTCGCCCGCCCCCGGCATTCCTTCCGGGATGCCAACCGTCTTTTGCCAGATCGGCCGGGCGTCCGCTACCTGGAAAACTTTTGTCTGAGAATAAAAAAACTTGTTCAGGTCGGCGAAGTAAACGTTCGCGCGCACGTGATAGGAGCCCAAGTCGTGCACGGGAAAAAACGGCGTCAGATTAACTTTTCGTGTGACGGTCTTGCCCGCTTCCACATGGAGAGCCGGCTCGGGGGCGTTCTGCCTGAGGGGCGCGAGGAGACGGCCTTCGCCAGCATTGACTTCAAAACCGAACCAGTGCTGGCCGTTTTCATCGTGGAAGTCGATGTCGCGCCCAGCTAGATTTGTGACCTTGACGGTGGCCATGACCGGCTCGTGCGCGACGTACTGCAGGCGCTTGAACTTCAATTCCACCTGGATCTGTGCCGGTGCCGCCGCGGTAAGAAAAAGAAACAGGGCCAGCTGAACGAAAAATTTCATCGGGCGGCTAGAATAACGCATCTCGGTGGAGAAGAAAGAATCGTATCGCGGCGTGTCAAAATGGTTGTTGGATCGTGCGCTCCGCCACACGAGGCAAAAGTGGCCCCGCAAACCTTCGGAGCAACTATGAAACATCGCGCGACAGAGAGCGCGATCCACCTCATGACCGTCGAAGCGCGCCGAAGAATCCGCGCTTCTTCGGCAGCGGTGCCCGTTCGGTTGCACTCGGCGGTTCGAACTCTGGCGGCGCGTCTTCGGGCGCCTTCACTTCCTTATGACGAACTACCGCCTGGAGTAGAGCCTCGTCCCACGGCATCGATATCGTCTCGGGCGCGCGGACCAATGGATCGTAGGCAAATTCGACCAGGTCCCCTGCCACAATTTCAAGTAACGCTTCGGTCCCGCGCGCGGTCGCGCTTTCGGCGTGCACGATTTTTCCATCGCGCAGATAGACGATGCCGCTCCTGGTTTGCTTTACGACCTGCACCGCGCCGCACCGCCCGCTCAGGCAACACATTTGGAGCACATCCAGGACATGAAAAAAATCAGGTGCGTCTGGTCCTGCCTCCGCCGCGGTTTCGATCGCTTCCAGCAGGCGCTCGCCGTCGATCGGTTCGGGAAATACTTTTGTTTTCGCGATCTCGAGTCGTTGTTCCGCGGCGAGATACGCCGGGAAGAATAACGTTTGCAGCCCGGGAAAAATTTCACTGAGCGAGCCACCGAGCGTGAGGCCATCGACCGCGGGCCCTTCCAGTTGCGCGAGCAAGAGTCCGCAGCGGGCGTGCTCCCGTGCCCAGCGGAGCGCGGCCGCGTCGCTTTCGACCAGGTCGCACTGGTGCGCGGTGTAGTCCTTCAGCATGCTCATCAACTGCTCCCCGATCTCAACGTCGTCGTGGACGATGAGCAGTTGCATCACTGCGAAGGGGCGGTGAAGGGCGGCGGGAAAAGATTGAGAAGTTTCGTCGGATCGGCGCGGACGGCCTGTAACTGGTCGTTGTAATAAATGCGCACAATGTAACCGAGATACTTCCTGTGGCCGCCTTCACCCGGTAGCTCCGCCGAAGGCTCTTTCTTGGTGGAACTCTTCTTCTTGCCGCCGGGCGGGGTGACCGCCGCGGCTGCGGCCGACAACGCCGCGTCGGACGAAATCGGTTTGTTCTTCGGCCGCAAGTATGTCACCGCCAGAACCTCCGGGTTTGTGTCCTTCCAATCGTGGTGCGGCGTGAGCCATTCGTAGCTGACGTCCGCGTCGGTCAGGGCCACTTCCTTGTTGTCCACCGTGTCGTAGAAGAACACTTGGATTTTGACTTTCGTGTGATCGATCACCGTGTTCGGCCGCACCTTCACGCCGATCTTCAACTTCATGTTCGTCTCCGCGTCCACATCGGGAGAATCTGTCGCAGTCACCTCGGTGATGCCAAAGGTCGAGCCGTCAGGGATCCCATCCGCATCATTGCGCGTCGTGCCGGCGTCGAGCGGTGAAGCCCCCACGAGGCCCGGGCCGGTTGCGGCAGTCGCAGGGGCCGGGACGCCGTTCTTCAGTTTCATGTCCGCAAGCTCGAAAAGGGCTCCGGCCGAAGGACCGATTTCCTGGATCTTGCGCCACGTTTCGTTCGATCTTTCGAAGAGCTGGATCGATTCGTAAATCATTGCCATCTCGGCAAGCACATTCGCGTTCTTAGGATCGCGCTGCGCCGCATCCTGAAGGCGGGCGAGGGCGTTGGTCGTATCGCCTTGATCGCGCAGCAACGTCGCTTCCTTCAAGAGCCGCTCCGCCACGGAAAGCACCGAGGCGCTGGGTGGCGATTGGACGGTGGCCGGTGCAGGCGTGGTTTGGTCGACTGGAGCGGCAGTGGGCGCAGCCGGCAAATTCGGATGTGCAGCGGCGTATTCGGCCCGCGCACGGCCAATGTAGTAAACAGCGACGCCGGCAATCTCTACCGCGCCAAAAATCGCCACGAGGCCAAGCGCGATCGCGAAAATCTTATCCGGCGGTGTGGGAGAGACGTTGGCCGCTTCCATGTGTCGACAATTATGCTCTGTAAACGACGGCCCGCAAAGCTGTCAATTGGTGTTCTTTCCTCCTGCTCCTGCTCATGATCCTGCTCGATTACGAAATGCGATCACTGCGCATGCCGCAGACTCAATGGGATTCCAGCTACCGGGAAATATCGGCCTGACTGAGAAGCTTGAACCCTTCGCCGAGCAGCACGGAAGACGCGCAATCGGTGTCGTCAACGTGCAAGGCCAGCGCCGCGAACCCGCGCGGATGCGTCAGCAACGGGTAACTGAAATGCACGTTCACTTCCGCCATTAGAAGCGCCGCCAGTAGCTTGGCCAGCTGGGTCGCCACCTCCCTCAATTCCACCACGACCATGGCGCAAACTCCGAATGGCACATCGTGCCGGCGGAAAAGTTCCTCCACCTGCTCCGGATCGCTCACCACGATCCGCGCGATCGCAGAGTCCGTCGATTCCGAGATGCTGAGCGCCACGACATGAGTGTTATGCGTATGCAACAGCTTCACCACGTCGAGCATCGCGCCGACCTTGTTCGGGAGAAAAATCGAGAATTGTTTGACGAGAGGTCCGTCAATTTTTGAGGTGGTTTGCGGCAGATCGACAGGCATGAACGAGGTCGCGCAACCCGGGCTGACTGGGATGCGCACGCGCGGAAAGTATGTCATCGCCTTCGTTTTTTTTGCAAACGAATATTGGAAAATCCAGGCCGCGGGTCCTGCCGCCGTCATCCTGAGCCGCGGAGACGGCGAGGAACCTCACACCAACAGCTTCGCGTTCCGGAGGAGGAAAGCGCAAATTGCAGTTGCGGGGTCCCTCAGCGTCTGCGCGCTTCGGGATGACAGCGGATTCTGGCTGTTCATTTCAAACCATCGCTTTAGATTCGCAGCCCGAAGATGGACGACGAAAATAGTTTGATCGCGCAACGGCGCGAAAAATTGGAGGCGCTCCAGGCGCGCGGCGCGAACCCCTTCGGCCGCGCTTACGAAACTTCCGGCACCATCGCGGAGGTGCGCGAAAAATTCTCCGAGGGCGCCACCCTTCGCGCCGCCGGCCGCATGACCGCTCACCGCGACATGGGCAAGAGCCATTTTGTAGACCTGCGCGATTCCACCGGGCGGATTCA
>DASVJK010000056.1:0-4203 GCA_036385955.1 Chthoniobacterales bacterium
GATGCCCAGGGCGAGAGTGAGGACCGCGATAATCGCGAACGTTGGAGTCTTAACCAACATCCGCAGGGCATATTTCAGATCAGTTAACATAAGTTAAGCCTTAGTTGTGTTAGACGACGAATCCGTCGCGGAGCTGAATGACGCGGTTACCATAGGCCGCGTTGACGTCCGAGTGGGTGACTTGAATGATCGTCGTGCCGCCAGCATTCAAGGTCTTGAACATCTTCATGATCTCTTCGCCCTGGCTGGAGTGAAGGTTGCCAGTCGGTTCGTCCGCCAGGATCAACCTCGGGTTCGCGATCATCGCCCGGGCGATGCTTACCAGTTGCTGCTGCCCGCCGGACAACTGACGCGGATACAAATCCTTCTTCCCGACAATGTGAAATCGATCCAGCGCATCGCAGACAATCGAATCGCGCCCAGCTTTGTTCACGTGCCGGTAGGAGAGCGGTATGTCCAGGTTCTCGTAGACGGTGAGATCATCGAGCAGGTGGTAGTTTTGAAAAACGAAGCCGATCTTTTCGTTCCGGAGGGTCGAGCGTTCCTTTGGCTTGAGGGGGTGGATCGGATCGTCGTCAAAAAAGTATTCACCGCTCCAGGCATGATCATGCATTCCGATGACGTGGAGGAGTGACGATTTGCCGGCACCGGATGGACCCATGATGGAGACGAAGTCGCCCTCCTCGACTTCAAGATTGATATCTCGCAGGACGTAAAAGAATTTGCCTTTCGCGAGCGGGTAGAAGCGTTCTAGGTGTTTAAGCTGGATCATAGTTGGATTCTAAAACCGGTTCTGTTAGTACAAAGACAAAGAAACGTCTTTATAGCGGTTGTGGTTCGTCCGAGCCGGTCATCTCCTCGAAAACGTGGTTCCACGCGCCGCTCTCAGTGGCGTTTCATCCGTGACCCAACGCGATCATTGGATCCGCGCGCGTGGCGCGCAAAGCGGGGATATAGCCCGCCAGCAAAGCGACCAGGGCGAGGCAATCGTCACACCAGCAAACGTGGTGAGATCGAAGGCGCCGACGCGATAGTTTACCATATATTAGACGATGTCTTGGAAAGTAGCGCGAGCGCTTCATTCGGATCACTCATACCTGAGCGCTTCCATCGGGTCCAAACGCATGGCGGATCGCGCCGGCAGATAACAGGCCATCAAGCCCACGACAAGGAGGATCACCGGCACGAGGGCGAAGCTCGGAGGATCGTGCGCGGAAATCCCGTGCAGGCTTCCAGCGAGCAGCTTGGTCAGGAAATAGGCACTGACGAATCCGATCGCGAGGCCAAGCAAAATAAGTCGAAGGCCCTGGCCGGTTACGAGTCGCAAGACATCGCTGGTCTGCGCGCCGAGAGCCATTCGCACTCCAATCTCCTGGGTGCGCTGCCGGACTGAATAAGCCATCACGCCATAAATCCCAAGCGATGCGAGGAAAAGCGCCAAACCAGCGAAGATGGTAAAGAGCGTGCCGAAGAATTTCCGGCTCCAGTACGATTGCGCGACCACCTCGTCCATGGTGAAGACGCGATAGATCGGCAGATCTTTGTTCACGGCGAGGACGGTATTGCGAGCGAGGTTCGTGAATTTACTCGAGTCGCTCTTCGTTCGGATCATAACCGAGAGGAAACGATCCGAGGCTTGATTCTGCGCGAAATAGACTGCTGGCATGGGATGCCGTTTGATGAGCTGCTCGTAGATAACGGGCTTGACGATTCCAACGATGGTCGCCCACTTTGGCGGCTCGCCCGACTTGTCCAACGTGCGCAACTGACGACCGATCGCATCTTGATTCGGGAACCACGCCCGCGCGCCGTCTTCATCGATCAACACCACGCGAGGCGCATCCTTGCTATCGGCATTCGTGAAATCACGCCCGCGCAAAAGCGGGATGCGCGCGGTCTTGAGATAGCCCGGCGTGATTGTTAACTGGCGCATCGCCCGGGCGTCCTGGAGTTGCTTCGGCTCGGGTTCGCCTTCGAGAACAAAAGCGGTGATCCCGATTTGGCCGGCGGCAGGCAGCGATGTCGTCGCACCGGCCGATTCTACGCCCGGCATGCTCGCCAGCTTCGGAATGAGCTGCTCAAAGAAACGCGTGGGCGTTTCCTTATCGGGAAATTGCGCTTCCGGCAAACCGACCCGGAAAGTCAGGGTGTTTGATGGGTCCATCCCGATTTCCATCTTCTGAAGTTTCATGAAACTCCGCATCATGAGGCCGGCGCCGATCAATAAGACCAAAGCGAGCGCGACCTCCGCGACGACGAGTGAATTGCGCATCTGCTGACCCTTCGTGCCGCCAGCGCCAGTGCGGCCGCCTTCTTTTAATGCATCGACCAAATGAGGTCGCGAAGCTTGGAGCGCAGGCAACAAACCAAAGAGAAGACTCGAGATCGCGCCGATTCCGAGCGCAAAGGAAAAGATGCGCCAATCGAAATCAAATCGGAGCCAGTAAGGCACGTCGTTCGGCAGCGCTGCGAGCATCAAGTCCACGCCCCAAACCGCAAAGAGCAAGCCGAGCGCGCTCCCGGCCATGCCGATGACCAGGCTTTCCGAAAGAAGCTGGCGCACGATCTGGCGACGGTTCGCACCTAAAGCCAGCCGGATTCCGATCTCCTTCGCCCGCGTCGCGCCGCGCGCGAGCAGTAGATTCGCCACGTTCGCGCAGGCGATTAGATGCACAAAAAGGACCGCGCCCATTACAAGCAGCGTGAGCATTCTGAAGTTCGCCACTGCTTCCTCGCGGAAGGGCAGAACATGCACGCTGCAACCGCTATTTGTATCCGGGTGCGCGGCAGCAATCCGGGTTGTGATCGCTTCAAGCTCGGCGCGCGCTTGCTCGATCGAAACGCCTTTCTTTACCTTGCCGATGCAATCCAGGAAAAAGTTCCCCCGCGGATTATCCTTTTCATTCATTTGCAGCGGCATCCAGAGGTCGCAAATTTCCGGGAACCGCCAGCCTTTTGGCATCACGCCGATGATCGTGACCTGCTTGCCATTGATCGGGATCGTTTTGCCGACAACAGAGCGATCGCCCGCGAAATGATTCTGCCAAATCTCGTAACCGATCAACGCCACCGGCGCGGCATTGAGCTGATCTTCTTCTGGCCGGAACGGGCGGCCGATGATCGGCTGAACCCCGAGGAACGAAAATGTGTCCGCCGAAAGTTCCCCACCGAGATAACGCTCAGGCTTATCTCCTCCTGAAACGATAAAGGTCGCCTCCTGGATGGCTCCGATGCCATCGAAAGTCGTCGCCTGTTTTTTCCACTCCAGGTAATCCGGGAAAGCATTGCCCGCGTTCTGATCGGGCAGCTTGGTGAAGTATTCCGAGATGAAGACGAGCCGTTCCTGATCCTGGATCAGAGGCATGGGCCGCAGGAGAAGCGCGTTGATCGCCGAGAACATTGTCGTCGACGCGCCGATCCCGAGGGCGACGGCCAGGATCGAGATGATCGTAAACCCCGGGGTCTTTACGAGCATCCGACAGGCATATCTAAGATCTCGTAACATATGACCCTGGCTTACGTTTACATGTCCAAGAAAAAACTAACTGTCTCTTGTTAGGCAGCCATCCGGTCTTCGACCACGCGGCCGTCGAAGAGGTGGATGGTGCGATCGGCATGCTCGGCAAAACGGGAGTCGTGCGTGACCATGCAAATCGTCGCTCCGCCCGCGTGCAGTTCCTTCAGCAGCGCCATAACAGCGTCGCCATTGCGAGAGTCGAGGTTGCCGGTTGGCTCGTCCGCCAGGAGGATGGCAGGCTTACCCGCGAGAGCGCGCGCCACGGCGACACGCTGTTGCTGGCCGCCCGAAAGCTGGCTAGGCAGATGCTTGGCGCGATGGCCCATGCCGACGCGTTCGAGAGCTTCGAGAACGAAGCCTTTGCGATCGCTCGCGCCCATGCCGCGGTAGGTCAGGGGCAGTTCCACATTCTCAAACACGGTCAGATCGCCGATGAGATTGAAGCTCTGGAAAATGAATCCAATTTCACGGTTGCGGATTCGGGCCCGATCCGGAAACGAGAGATTCGCCACTTCGGTGCCTTTCAGCGAATAACTCCCGCCCGACGGAGTGTCGAGCAGACCGAGGATCGAGAGCAGCGTGGATTTGCCGCAACCGGATGGTCCGGCGATCGAGACGTATTCGCCCGTGCGGATATCCAGATGAATACCGGAGAGCGCGTGGGTCTCCACTTCGTCGGTCAGGAA
>DASVJK010000057.1:0-1727 GCA_036385955.1 Chthoniobacterales bacterium
GCCCTTGGTGAACTGCTCGACCGAGTCCTTGCGCTGCTTGATCAGCGTGGAGAGCACCTGCTGCGATTCCTTGTCGTCGAGCGGCGCCATCTTGTCGATCTCGCGGTTCTTGAGCGCGGTCTTGACCATGCGCAGCGTGGAGAGTCGGTGCTCTTCGCGAGCCTTCATGGCCGCTACGATGTCTTTCTGGATCTGGTCGATGAGGGGCATGGGAGGATTATAGAACGAGGTCAGAGGGCAGGGTCAGATTGCAGAGGTGGAGTCCCGGTTGCAGAAGTCAGAAGTCAAATTGCAGAAGTAAATGAAAAGCTTTCCACGCTAACAACGCTGCTGCGTGATAGGGGTCACCTCTGCAATCTGACCTTTCACCTCTGACCTTTCCTTCCCGAACCACAAGCTTTCGCATATGCTGATTCCCATGCTCAAGAAAAACAGGCTCTTTACTCCCGGACCGACGCCACTGCTGCCGCAAGCCCAGACGGCGATGGCTTCCTATGGCGCACACCATCGCACCGCCGATTTCCGCGCTCTGTTTACGCGCGTTCTGGCCGACGTGAAAGAGTTCATCGGCACAAAGAACGACGTACTTGTGCTGAGCTCGTCGGGCACAGGTTTCATGGAAGCCTCGATCTCGAACCTGACTTCGCCCGGCGACCGGGTGCTCGTGTTGACCGCCGGCAAGTTCGGCGAGCGCTGGACCTCACTGGCCAAGGCGTTTGGCTGCGCCGTGGAAACGGTGACCGCTCCCTATGGCGAAACCATTTCGCTCGATGAGGTGCGCCGCAAGCTGACACCGGAGATCCGCTGCGTGTATGTGCAAGCGACCGAGAGTTCCACGGGCGCGCGGCATGACGTCGAGGCGATCGCTAAGCTGGTGCGGGCGTTACCCGACACTTTGTTTGTCGTTGACGCGATTACCGGGTTGGGCACAACGCGTCTCGACGTGGACGGTTGGGGTATCGACATCATCATTGGCGGTTCGCAAAAGGCGCTGATGATCCCGCCCGGATTGGCTTATGGCGCAATCAGCGAGCGGGCGTGGCAACGCATGGAGACGGCAAAGTCTCCGCGGTATTACTTCGATCTGCGGAAGGAAAGAAGATCGGCGGCCAAGGCGGAGACGGCGTACACGCCCGCGACGTCTCTTTTTGCCGGACTGGCGGCGGCGTTCGATTACGTGCGTCAAATGGGGGACGGAAACCTCGCGGCAGGGCGCGATGCTTTGATCGAAAACGCGGAGTTGTGCGCGGCCATGACGCGCGCCGGCGTTCAAGCGTTGGGGCTGAAGTTATTCGCCCCGAGTTCTCCAGCGGCCGCGCTGACTGCCGTCGCTGCCCCGGCTGGCGCCGATTCCACAGCCATTTGCAAACGTTTTCGCGAGCAGTTTGGCGCGGTTGTGGCCAACGGACAGGCGGAGATGAAGGGACAACTATTCCGCATCGCTCACATTGGCTACTACGATTATCTGGACACGGTGGGAGTGCTGGCCGCGCTCGAACATGTGATCGCCGAAGCCACGGGGAAGGCGGTCGAGTTTGGATGCGCGGTCGGCGCGGCGCAGGAAGTTTACGCGCGGACGGGCGCGACCAGCTGTTGAAGGAAGAAAACTACAAGTTTCTCGTTTTAATGAAGGAAGACTTACAAACTGTACACAACTGGGGGAAAGCATGAAAACGAAATTTGTCGCATCGATCGCATTGCTTCTGGTTTGTTCCACACTCAGCTTT
>DASVJK010000058.1:0-21748 GCA_036385955.1 Chthoniobacterales bacterium
GGGATCCGGTGCGCTTGAATTGACCGGTCGCGGGGTGTTTTGTTTGAGAGTGCGCGCGGGGCGAGTGAATCGAATGCGGGTTCATGCGGCGATTTCGCATTGAGTTGAATCTTGTTCGCGGCGGAAGCGGCTAAGGAGAATCACATTTGCGGCTCATCTGTCCTTGGTTGATTGCCCTATCGTTACACTGTCCCTTTCCTAGCGAAGTCGCCCGGGACTGGAATATTCTTGATAGTGCGGCCTTTCATACTTCCAGCTTGATCGCGCCAACGCCTGGACGCTTGCCGCCACTTGTTAAAAGCAGCGCGTTTCTTGTGCGCAAGATCGACATCCTCAGCACCGTTTTTCGGCACGCAGACAACAGCCGGCGTGCTTTTGAACATGTCGTGCGATCTCTGGGGTCATCCGCGCAATTGCGCAGGCGAGTGTCGTCATCCGCAGCAGCATAAGGAAGCTCGACCGTTAGCTCGAACCTGAACGGGCGTCGGGCTGCATCCGATGCAGCTTGTTCCAGACGATCGCGCCCACGTAACCCACCACATAACCCATTCCCGCGGTAACAATGATTAGCGTCCCGGCTGCGACGGCATCGAATGGCTTGATGACGTAAATCGAGCGGATCATGTGCGCCCAGAAAATAAAATCGATGAACGGCTGCGCCCAACCGACGGCAACGAGAAGAGACCAAAACAAATGCCAACCACCGATCAACACGCCAATGACCAAACCTGTCCTGTTTGGATTTGCCATGGTCATGCCGCCTTTACGCGCCGCTTCCGCGTGTTGAGCTGAGCGCGAAATTCTGACGGCGATTGCCCAAATACGCGCTTGAACATCCTGTTAAACTGCGTCAGCGACTGGAAACCGACGTCATAAGCGACCTCGCTGATGCGGCGATTCGGATTCAATAGCTGCGTTTTGGCGTCTTCCAATCGCACCCGGCCAACGTAGTCGGTAAACTTCAGGCCAGTCGCTTTCTTGAAGACTTTGCAGAAGTGAAACACGCTCGCACCGGATGCCTGCGCGACGGCGGTCAATGAAAGCGGCTGCATTTTGTGCTGCTCGATGTATTCGCGCGCCTTGCGCACCAGCGGCGGCTCGGAGTTCTGTTTCTCGAGCACGATTTGGTTGATGAGGGCCGAGAGTTGCTCGGCAAAAAACGTGAGCAGCCGCACGATCGCGCTGTATTTGTCCTTCGGAATAATCGGCGTCGCCTCCCACGCTTTGCGGACGCCGCCGGCAAACGGCACGCCACATTCCGCGAGCTTGGTGGCGGCGCGCGTCTTGTCCGATTGGATGGCCGAGCGGCGCAAAACCTGTCCGAGCCGGAGAAAGCCGATTGTTTCTTCACCGAGTCGTACCGGCACCGCCGTTTCGGTTAAACCGAACGGGCAGGTTTCTGTCCGTGGCGTGGCGCCGGTGTTCTGGATAATCTCCACATGCGACTGCAAACAAACGGCCAACGTCGCCGGCCGCTCCGCGAGCAGAGCGCAGAATCGATTCTCGTTTGTTTTCTGGTGGTGCTCGAGTTGCCAGTATTCCAGAGGGCGCAGCGCGAGTGGCAAACCAGTAGCTTTCGTAAACACGCTCTCGTAATCACGAAATAAGCGCGAGCGCAGCAACGTATCGATCAGCTGCTTGTTCGCAGTAGTGGTGGCACTTGGCAGCGCGGCGTCGGTCATAACCAGAGTATAACCTACTATCTTTCCCGACGCCGATTTTGCAATCGAATACGGTGGAGCTTTCGACTCTTAGCCCGACAGCGAAGGCGTTTTTAGTCCGCCCTCTCGCAACATTACCCATCGTCGTCCGCACCTGGATGGGTGTCGAGTTCCTGCTCCATAAACGGCGACCGCCCCACCGGTTGAAGAGTGTCGCTGCGATGGTGAATGGTCAACATCTTATTCCGCGCCGCTTGCATGCGTCGGTTCATCACCAAGCTCAGGCGTTTCAAAAGTTCGTAACCCAGCGAGTGGTCCTCTTCGCAATATTCACGCAAAATCGTTCCGTAAAAGAAGATGGCTGTCGTTGCCTCAACGGCCCGCGCGGTGAAGTGCCACGTATAGGGCTGAAACATCCACGACCATCCTAATAAATCGCCGGCGCCGATTGTATCGATCACTACTGGATCGCCAAGCCCGCCGCTCGACTCCAAGATCACCTTTCCAGTTTCGATCAAATAAAATCGATTCGCGAGTTCGCCTTCACGGAAAATCACTTGTCCTTTTTTGAATTGAACATCCATTGCGCAGTCCGTCAGCAACGCCAACTGCCTTCGATTCATGCCCGCCAGAAACGGATGCAACGCCACACGAGTCGTCATTGGTTCCGTCTCCGCTAGAGTTTCGATTGTCATCAGCCTCTCCTTTCTCTCTCATCCAATGATTCCTCGACTAGAAGTGCGCGCTGATCGTCGATCCCACAGGAAAATTCAGACGCGCTCCGCCGGTGCAGGCAAATTGGTTGAGATGAGAATTTAGGCCCAGCCCTTCTGATGTCTTGTGGCAACCGCCTTCCGCTCTTCTTTTTGACGGGTGCTTTCGTTTTCATTTTCGATCTCCTCAGATGAATTCGTGTTCTTTTTCCCGAACCACCAGGACCGGGCAGGGTGCAGCACGCACCACGCGCTCGGCCGTACTCCCGATGCAAAAATGTTTCCAGCCGGTGTAACCGTGCGTGGCAATGACGATTAGATCGACATCCAGGCCTTTGGCCGTTTCCACGATTTCGTGCGCCGGCAGTCCATTGCGAAGCACTAATTTTGCGGCGACGCCGGCGGCTCCTGCGGAATCCGCCCATGCGCGAAGGTTCTTTTCCGCCGTTGCGAGTTCTTCTTTAGAAAGCGCGGGCGCTTCCGGGAGGCCCGCAAACTGTGGCGACAAGACCGGTTCAAGGACATGAATCACGTGGAGCTGGGCGCCATATTGTTTACCAAAGTGTAATGCGTACTTGAATGCATTATCTGAGGCGGGCGAGAAATCTGATGGCACCAGAATTTTCTTGAGCGCCGGCATCTTCGATTTTGATTGGGCCGGCAGCGTTTGGGTTGTCATGGCGTAAATCTGACACCCCCCACGTGGGGTTGGCTCATCCGCACTTGTCAAACTTTGTGCGTTTCTTGCGCGGTTAATAAGGGCCTTTTGACGATCTTCTGCTGTCCCACCGGTCGCAAGAAACAGTGAGCGAAACGCAAATGGCGCGAAGCACGCCGTCTGTGTTTCTGGAAAATTCACGGCCATGAAACGCATAGCCGTCTTAACAAGCGGTGGAGATTCACCGGGTATGAACGCAGCGATCCGTGCTGTAACAAGACGCGCTCTGTGGCACTCCACCGAGGTCTTCGGAATTCGTCGAGGATACGCTGGATTGATTGAAAACGCGTTTATCCCGCTATCAGCAAGAGATGTGGGGCGCATCTCGCACTTGGGTGGCACCATTCTCGGCACTGCACGCTGCGAAGAATTTCGAACCGAGCAGGGCATTGCCAAGGCTGCTGCAACTCTCGACGCTCAGTCATTCGACGGCCTAATTGTCATCGGCGGTAACGGCTCTCAAGCCGGAGCGCACGCATTATCGCAACTGGGATTCCCGGTGATAGGCGTGGCATCGACGATCGACAACGATTTGTGCGGCACTGAAGTCACGATCGGTGTCGATACCGCATTAAACATCGCGCTTGAAGCAATCGACAGGCTGAAAGTAACGGCCTCATCGCATCACCGCGCGTTTCTAGTCGAAGTTATGGGGCGAAAATGCGGATACCTCGGGTTGATGGCCGGCCTCGCCGGTGGCGCTGATGCAATCGTTGTTCCCGAAATCGAATCAGACCCTGAAACTGTCGCGCAAGAATTAGGCGACGCTTACAAACGCGGAAAATCCCATGCGCTCGTTGTCGTGGCTGAAGGCGCGAATTTCAACGCCGAGAAACTGCATATGTATTTCGTCGAACATCGCGATCGGTTACAATTCGAACTCCGCGTGACAAAGCTAGGTCATGTCCAGCGCGGCGGCGCTCCGACAGCTTTCGATCGTATTCTCGCTACCCGCCTGGGCGCTTCTTCAGTCGATCGCTTGCTTGCCGGCGAGAGAGGATTTCTGGTCGGAATGCAGCGCGGGGAAATCACCGCCACTCCCCTTGCAGAAGTTGTCGGCAAACAAAAACCCCTTAACGCAGAGTTGTTTCGTCTTGCGCAATCGCTCGCGAAATAGTGAGCACGAGTAGCGAATGGAAACTGTCCGCGATGGAGGGAAGCCGGGAATTATTCGGCGCTTTTTCTCGGCTCTCGGTCCCGGCGCAATTACCGGAGCGGCAGATGATGATCCATCAGATATTGCGACCTACTCGGTCGGCGCGGATCTCTCGGGGATGGCCGATGCCGCAGCAATGCTGACCGGGATCAACTCGCACATTTGTGTTGTGATCTTTGGAACGAATTATTGTCGGCGTCCCCGTGCTGGTGATGTTCGGCACAGCCGCAGCAATGTTCATCCTCTAGAGCAATTTTCGCTCAGCGAAAGCCAAGTCGCGGTAGGCGCGATTCTCGGGGAAATTCTAGTCTGCGGCGGAAAGGAAAACTATGGACTACATAATTGTATTGGCTACCGCCACGATGGTTGCGCTCTATGTGCTCATTGTTGGCCGTTGTCTGCCAAAGAATTAGCTTGAAGCCCCAACAAAACTTGCAGAGCCCGAACAGCATTGAAGCGCACGTCGCTCGCCTTCTCGCGTGGGAACCTGATATCAAACAACTCCGCGTCGACGAAAGTGAGCGCAAGATCGAGATCGGCTTTTACCGGGAACCCTCTGAAGAACTTCTCACCCAAGCTGAGGCGGCAGTGCGCCGGGAGTTCACCGGCAGCTGGCAAATCTCCGCGCATTCCGGCAACGACTCGCCGCTGTTCCATCGACATAAGGTCAATGATCACATCGCGGAATTTCACCGCGCACATCCGAATCATGAACCGCGGTTGATTTGGAAACATATTGTTTTGCCGAAATGGCAGAACCGCCCAGCCCCGCCGGCCACACTGAGAGATCATCGCATCATGCTCGCACTTGCCGGCGCGTGCGGGTCAAGCGCATTGGCAGGATTTGCTCTGCAACGTGCACAACTTGATGGCGGTTTCGTCGCCGTGTTCTTCACGGTTGCCTATATCTCCGGCGGCTGGTTCGCGACACAAGATGTCTGGCGCGGACTGAAGCGTGGTCGAATCGACGTTCAGTTCTTAATGATATTTGTCGCGCTTGGCGCGGCGCTCGTGCGTGCCTGGACCGAAGGCGCAACACTGCTCTTCCTTTTCTCGCTCAGCAATGCGCTTGAGCAATTCGCCAATCATCGCACGAACAAGGCAATTGAATCTCTTCTTAAGACCGCGCCGCAACGGGCGCTGCGACGGCAGAACGATACCTGGATTGAAGTAGCGATTGAAGAAGTTCAGCCTGACGATGAGCTGCTCGTAAAGGCGGGAGAATTGTTCCCCGTCGATGGTCTGGTCATCGATGGTGAAACGTCGGCCGATGAGTCCGCGTTGACAGGCGAATCCCTGCCAGTCCCGAAACGTATCGGCGATTCCGTCAGTAGCGGGACACTCAATCTTGACGGTCAAGCTGTGGTTCGCGCCTCCCTGGTTGCAGAGGAGAGCGCGCTCCATCGTATCCTCGCGCTCATCGAAACGGCGCAAAAACAGAAGGCGCCGGCGCAAAGATTCACGGATTCCTTTAGCCGCTATTACACATGGGCGGCACTCAGTGCTAGCGCGTTGCTGTTTGTCGTCCTGCTGTCGATCCACAAGCCACTCGACGTGGCTTTCTATCGCACCATGACGTTGCTCGTCGTCGCTTCGCCCTGTGCGCTAGTGCTATCGATTCCATCAGCGATCCTTGTCGCAATCGCCGCCGGAGCCCGAAATGGAATTCTTTTTCGCGGCGGTGTCGCGATTGAAAATCTAGCTGGCGTCAACCATTTTGCTTTTGACAAAACAGGCACGCTCACGAAAGGCGCATTGGTCGTCACAAAGATCGATATCTTCGATGCGCGATCGGAGAACGCAGTCTTGCAAATTGCCGCTGCGGTTGCGCGATTTTCGACCCATCCGCTTGCGCACGCGATTGTAAGCGAAGCCGACCAACGCGCATTATCGCCACTCCACACGACAGATTTCCGCAACATTCCGGGACTTGGAATGCAAGCGTTAGTTGGCGACGAGAACGTGCTCGTCGGGAGTCGCAGGCTTCTATCGGATCGCGGCGTCGCGTTGCCAAAGGTCTCGATGTCCAGCACCGCGGAAGTTTGGATCGCTACTACGCGACCGGTGGCACTGATTCACTTAACCGACGAAATCCGTGCAGCATCGAAAAGTGTGATTTCTTTCTTAAAGAAAAATGGAATCGCCGTGACTCTTCTTACCGGTGATAGCGACCCTGCTGCTCAAGCAGTGGCTGCACAGGTGGGTATCGAGGATGTTTATTCGGAAATCTCTCCCGAAGCCAAACTGCAATGCATGCACCGTTGGCGACAGGAAGGAAAGAAGGTCGCGATGGTTGGCGACGGCATTAACGACGCCCCCAGCCTAACCGCCGCGGACGTCGCCATTGGCATGGGCGCGCGCGGATCGGATGCGGCGCTCGAGCAAGCGGATGTGATTTTGATGCACGACAAGATCGAGAATGTCGAACACGCCTTCATCCTGAGTCGGCGTGCCCGTTCAATCATCCGTCAAAACATCGTCATTTCGTTAGGCGTAGTCTTGTTGCTCGTCATTTCAGCACTCGCTGAGAAGATTAATCTGACGATCGGCGTGATCGGACACGAAGGCAGCACCGTCGTGGTCGTCCTCAATAGTCTGCGGCTGCTGCGTTTCACTCCTCGGACGATTATTTCAAACTCGCGCTGAAATCTCGACGCGATGCGCCTGCCTCTCACCGAAAGCGAGTTTTCGATGTTTTCGAAGGTTACAATCAGTCGTTCTGGCCAGTGGCAAACCCGCTGCCTGGGGATTCGCGGCGCTCATCTTCTAGAGCAATTCTCGCTCAGCGAAACCCAAACCGCGGCAAGCGGGCCGCGCCTAACGATTCTACGGTTTTCGACACTGCCGGCAAGATCGACATCTTTCCAACACCCCAGCCTGGCCTGAAATGAAAGTGGCGCACAAGCAAGCGCAACGCAGATTAGGTTGTGCCCGAGATCTCTCCTACCAGCTCCATTGATTGGAACGCTGTCCGTGAAGATTTCCCGATTCTGTGCGAACAGGTGCACGGCCATCCTCTGATCTATTTTGACAATGCGGCGACGTCGCAGAAGCCGCGCGCGGTGATCGATGCGCTGCGCCATTACTACGAGCACGACAACGCGAACGTGCATCGTGGTCTCCACGAACTGAGTTCGCGCGCGACCGAAGCCTACGAGACATCACGCCAACGCGTGGCCAGCTATTTGGGCGCGACGAGTGCGGACGAGATTATCTTCACGCGCGGGACGACTGAGAGCATCAACCTGGTAGCGCAAGCGTGGGGCGGAAAATTTCTCCGTTCCGGAGATGTGATTCTTCTCACTGAGATGGAGCATCACAGCAACCTGGTGCCGTGGCAGCTGTTGACCGAACGAACCGGCACGCGTCTTCGCTTCGTCCCTGTGCGCGATGATGGCACCCTCGCGCTGGACCAGCTATCGCATTTGCTCACGCGCGAAGTGAAATTGTTCGCCTTTACTCATATTTCAAATTCGCTCGGCACGATTAATCCAGTTGTCGATCTTTGCCGGCAAGCGCGCGCGGTGGGCGCGTTGACGCTGGTCGATGCGGCGCAAAGCGCAGGACATTTACCCATCAATGTGCAAGAGCTCGGGTGCGATTTCCTCGCTTTCTCCGGACACAAAATGTGTGCGCCCACCGGTATCGGCGCGCTTTACGGTCGCGCCGAGATTCTCGACGCGATGCCGCCATGGCACGGCGGTGGCGAGATGATCGTCAGTGTTGCTTTGGACAAGAGCACGTTCCAGAAAGCGCCGCACCGATTTGAGGCTGGCACGCCGAACATTGCGGGAGCGATCGGCCTGGCCGCGGCGATTGACTACATCGAGCGGATCGGACCTTCGGCAATTTTCGAGCGCGATTCGGAGCTTGCCGCTTATGCCGCAGAACGGCTCGCTGAATTGCCCGGAATGCGCTTACTCGGGCCGAATAAGCGTGGGGCGCTCGTCGGCTTCGTCATGAACGGTGTGCATCCGCACGATCTCACCACGTTCGCGGACCAACATGGCTTGGCTTTGCGCGGCGGGCACCATTGCAATCAGCCGTTAATGCGGAAGTTCGGTTTGCCCGGCACGACGCGCGCGAGTTTTTATTTTTACAACACCGCCGCGGAAATCGATCGCATGATTGAAATTCTGCACGCGGCGGTTCGCTTCTTTTCATGAATCCGGAACTCGAGGAGCTTTATCAGGAAGTGATTCTCGATCATTCGCGACGGCCGCGGAATTTTGGAAGTCTCGCGGGCGCGGCCGTGCGGGTGCACGGCGATAATCCTGCGTGCGGCGATGAGATCAATCTGGGCGTGAAATTCGGCGCAGATGGAAGCTTGCAGGCGATTAAATTTAGCGGACACGGCTGCGCGATCAGTCAGGCATCGGCTTCGATGATGACCGCCAAATTGAAAGGAAAGACGCGCACGGCCGCAATGGAAATGCTGCACGCCTTCCGCGATCTGGTGGCGGGCGAGAGCGATGATCCATTGTCGATCTTGGGAGACCTGCGAATGATGCGCGGCGTCCGAAAATTTCCGCAGCGCGTCAAGTGCGCGATGCTGGCCTGGCGCGCGCTGGAAGAAGCGCTGCGACAAAGTGCGGGCGAAGCAACGGTCTCGACGGAGGGTGACCTTGTTAGGCCGTCTCGTCATTGAAGGAAACCGTTCGCTGAGACCGGCGCGCCCGATTCCGTCATGAAATATCGTGAACCTTCAATCGCCGCGGACGGCCGTGAGCGATTGTCGATCAATTGCTGCGAAGAACCATTTCGCCTTTTTTTCCCGGTCGGCGCACTCATGGGAATGTTGGGCGTATCGCTCTGGCCCCTTTTCTACGCTGGCGTTCTGACAACGTATCCGGCCATCCCGCACGCGCGGCTGATGATCGAAGGTTTTATGGCGTCCTTCATCATCGGCTTTCTTGGAACAGCCGGGCCGCGGATCACCTCCGCGCCGCATTTCTCCCGCGGCGAGTTGACGGCGTTGTTCACGCTCGATCTCTTCGCCACCGGCCTGCACTTCGGCGGTTCGCACCGCACCGGGGATTCCGTTTTTGTTCTTTGTCTCGCGGTTTTTGTCTTCGTCATCGGCAAACGCTTCGTTCGGCGGGCGGACTCGCCTCCACCAAATTTCGCGCTCGTCGCGCTGGGGCTCTTAAACGGATTTGCGGGCGCTCTCCTGCTCGCGCTCTTCGAAAACAAAGTTTATTCCGTGCAATATCGCATCGGCGCGTTGCTGCTCGATCAGGGTTTTGTTCTCCTGCCAATTCTCGGTGTCGCGCCATTCCTGTTGGCGCGTCTGCTCGATCTCCCAAGCGTCGACGAGTTGCCGGAATCGCGCGCGCTTCCGCCAGGGTGGATCGCCCGAGCAATTTTTGCCGCAGCGATCGGCGTTACTGTCGATCTAACATTCGTCACCGAATCGATTGGTGTAACCGCCATCGCCGGATGGGCGCGACTCGGCGTCGTCCTGGTTTATCTCATCGGGAGCGTGCCTCGGCGCGGCCGCACGTTTCTGGGTGACTGTTTACGCGCTGGCATTGCGGCGGTGGTCGTCGGCATCGGAGTCGAAGCGCTCTGGCCGCAATATCGAATCGGCGCTCTCCACATTGTGTTCGTCAGTGGATTTAGCTTCATCGTTCTAACCGTCGCCATCCGAGTGGTCTTCGGTCACAGTGGCAATGCGCACCTGTTCCAGAAGCGGCTGCCGTTTTTTATCGTTGTCGGAGCGCTCATCTTCCTCGCGATGCTCTCGCGTCATGTCGCTGATCTTGCGCCAAGAGCACGCACCGTCCATCTCATCGCAGCGGCAATGTTTTGGCTCATCGCCGTTTTGATCTGGATGGGGAAAGTAATTCCCAAGGTCGCCATTCCTGACTTGGAGGAATAAAATGGTAACTCCGCTTTCTTATCGTGCCGAAGCTGGCTATCGGCCTATTTGGCCGATTGCTTATTGGCCCCAATCCCATCGACAACCTCGGAAGGAGCCAAAGAGAGAAACGGAACTGCGGATCTGCATAGGTGTCATGTAGTACAACGACTGCGATCACATATAAAGACGTTTATCATCTTAAATATGGTGTCACTTATTTCGCGGTGTCTTCGGCCCACCAATCGGGGGCGCGATAATAAAGTTTATCTTTGAAAGGTAGGAATGTCTGCTGTTCCGCGCCGCTCAAGTCAAACGACAGGACGCGGACAGCTCCTCTTTTCTCCGCTTCGAAGCTCAGGTAGCCGGTGACCAGGGCGGAATGAAGCGCGCAAGCTGCAAAAGAGGTTGAAACGAATCACAAGCCAGAACGCAACCAGGCCATCCCTGAAAACGATCTTCTTGCCTTCGTCGTAGGTCCGTCCGTAGTAGCTGATCGGTACTTCGTAAATCGCTACCTTCAACTTGGCGATCTTGGCCGTCACTTCCACTTCAAACCCGAAGCCGCTCGAAACAATCAGCATGTTGCGAATGATCTCGCCACGAAACGCCTTGTAACCGGTTTCGATGTCAGTCATGTTGAGATTGGTCAGGGCGTTGGAAAGATGGGTCAGCAACTTGTTGGCGATGTAGTGATAGAAATAGAGAACGCGCGCCGCCCTGCGCACCAGGAATCGCGAGCCGAAGACGACATCGGCATGGCCTTCTAGAATCGGGCGAATGACTTCGTAAATCTCGCCAGGATCGTATTCGAGGTCGGCGTCTTGGACGATAACTATTTGTCCTGTAGTTAGCACGAAACCGCTTTTCAACGCAGCGGTCTTGCCGGCGTTGCGCTCGTGACGAACGAGGCGCACTTGCGGGTGCAGCCGGGCAAGCTCGCGGGCCAATGCTCCAGTTCCGTCGCTCGAGCAGTCATCCACGATTATGATTTCGAGGAGACAGGGTACGCTTAACAACTTGTGCACTACCTCACCCAGGGTCGCCTCCTCGTTATAAACCGGAACAACTACGGAGAGGCAGGCTGGGTACTGCTGGTTTCCAGGCGATTCCTGATGGTTTGATTCGGCGTAATTCATTCCCGGTTCATTATAGCGCTCACAGTTTAACTTTCACGTTGCCGTCATGGGGTGATAGCAAGCCAAAGCTTCAACTCTTAACCAGCTAATCATCATTTCTTCCCCTTGTCTTTGTAATCTCCCGATGTCATGAAGACACGCGGCAACCTCCCGACGTACCCCGACACTTCCACTTCTTTTAGCCAGAAGTTGAAACCGTCCAGGTTCTTGTTCGGAGGATCTGCCGAGACACGCGAATGGCATCGCCGAAAGCAGATAGCGTGGGCCAAACTGACAATCACCGTCCGAGTTGATGTTAAAGACAAATACTGCCAGAGCGATCATCAATGTGACCAACGTCATAAACTCCGGGCCACGCTTAATTGGGCGTGGGTAATACGACAATCCAAGCAGGCCAACCGCGAAGACGGGCGCATATGCAGCCACAGAGCTCGCGTAGAAAGCCAGCTTGTCACCGAAGTTTTTCGGATCGAAATGAAAGGAGGTGTCCGCGAACATGCCGGCGCCTGCGACATTTGGCAGCAGGAAGGGATTGCCGAAGCTGACTGCGTCGTAGACGAAGAGCGGTAACAGGCCCGCGAGCATGCCCACCAGAAAGACCGGCAGAAGTTGCCAGCGGCGCGAGCAGAGAAAGTAGATTACGCAAAGAACCACCATGAAGAATGGCAACATCGATGTCGTTATTGTCAGGCCCAAGAGCAAACCAGCACCGGCAGCTTGAGGAAAGGAGGCGCGCTTCGTTGCGCTGTCCCGTGAGAGTTGCAGGATGAGGTAGAAAGCAATTACCAGGTAGCCGGTGACGAGTGCATCGTGGTGCGCGATGCCGGAGTAAGAAAAAGCGGTCGTCGCCAACGCATAACTCAGCGTCGCCGCCAGCGGCCAGAAGAGACTGCGGCCGTCTGCGGTCAATTCGCGCGCGATGCCGAACAGAGCAACGCTGGAGGCTGCAAGGACCAGCGAGGTCGTAAAGAAGGTGACGAGGGCCGAAGTGAGCAGGTAGTTGTTTACATAATTCAGACCGAGCTTGTGCAGCAGAGAGTAAACGATGGCACCCGCCATAAACTGCCCAGGCTGTTTCGCGGCGTATTTGTGACCTCTGTACTCGAAGACGTCGCCCTTGGTTTGCAGGTGAGGTGAACTCGAGCCTTCGAGATAGAAGTGGCCGCGCTCGACCATAGCCTCCACGCCAATTTGTTGCAGATCAAACTCAAGCAGGTTGCTGGAATTAATCGCGGCGCCATAAGCGAACCAGAGCACCAGGAACAGGAGCACGCGCAAGCGCGCGGATGAACGTTTACCGAAGGTCGTTGAGCGAGTCTTCACCGGATCACCCTGGACTTATGCCGAATCTTTTCGCAGCTTCCGCATAAACTTGCAGTGTCTCGCGCGCAGTTCTTTCCCTAAAAACTTCCCGACGCGTCGCTGACCGGCTGTTGAAAGTGCGCACCGAGCGTTTTTCCCGTCTTCGCCGTCAAGGTGCTTCCAGTGGTGGCAGGCCAAAGCCCTCGTTATAGCGATGGGTAGGTGAGGGCCCGGCAGGATGCAAGGCTTTAACTCCCGATTGCGCGACTCTCAACAAAACTAATACTGGAAAAGCAGGGTATGGAAACCCTGCTCTTCCGTTCAAGCTCCCTAGCGGGATTACATGTAATTCAGCGCACCGCACCGCCAGCACGTGAACCATGTCCAGTTGTCGTGGACGTAGTTGCCCGCGCCGTCATGCCAGCATGTGTAAAGCAACCTATGTCTGTGACGACCGCCGGCTTCAGCGCCTTCTGGTGAGCCTTTTTCTGTGCCTGCGCCGCCTTCTTTGTCCGGCTTCTTACCTGCTTTCTCGTCAGCCATAACTGCTGTCCTTTCTTTTGTTGTCCTTTCCTGCTTCGCCCCCACATCACTCGGTGTGGCAGCGACCCCCCATTTATGTCAACTCATGGCGCTAAAAGCAAGCTCCGCCGTCGGCGACGACGCGGCCACTACCGCGAGACACTGGGAGTGTCCGCGTTCCTAAGGAATTGCTTTCGATTCTCGCCCTGGCGCGACATGCCGTAGAGGAACACTGGCTCCTTCGCATTGTCCGTCCGAGAGACGAAGAGAATTTCCTCGCTACTAAGCCAGCAGCCGCGGCAAGCGAACAAACCTTTCGGCGTCAGGCGTTTGGCTTTCCCGTGCCAAGGTCGAGCGTCCAGATGGCCGGATTCATTTCCTCATACATGTCGACCTCGAGAAGGAGAGTGTTGCCATCAGGTGAAACGGCCAAGCGCGAAGCGCTCGTTAGGTTTCCAGATGGAAAGAACGGGCGCAGGTCCCATTTGTTTAGCTCGGCCCCCTCCAGATCAAGGTGTCACAGTGTCTGAAAATCATGCACATAGATGGACCGACCGTCAGGCGACCAGCAGGCCGAATAATGCGGATCGCTTTTCGTGGCCTCTTTTTTTAAATAACGGAATTCACGACCGTCCGCATCGATCAGCCCTAATTGCCAGTCAGCATTAACGAAAATGTTGAAAAGAATCTGCTTCCCGTCGGGTGACCAAAGAGGACCGTAGCAATTATCACTTGGAATTATCTTCCCAAACACAGTTACCTTTTTATTAGCCAGATCAGCAACTGCAATGTGCCTCCCAGGTTTTTTACTTATCGTGTTGAAGGCCAAATGGATTGCGTCAGGAGCAATATCGGGATCGACACCATGTGCTATCTTTTGCGCGCCGGTGCCATCGAGGTTTGCGACCCAAACATCGGAACCCTCGTTCGAAGGCCAGGCGGCGTGGTTCAGCGCCCAGGCTCGTGTGGAGGAGCAGTAATGCGGCTAGAGTAACGAGCGATCGGATCATAATTGTTCCTCCTCAGCTAAGCGGCGGACGTGATTCATGACGCGCATATGCACGGCGCGAGTCATGTCGCGCGTCCAGATATCGAAATACCAGAGCGGACGAACGTGCAAAGTGTACCAGCTCGAGCCGAACAAAGTGGTTGTTCCGTTTCCGTTATCGCGCAACACGAACTGTCCCCGGTGCAACGTGATGTGTCCGTAGGCCTCGGGGTGAGTAGGTTGCTCCACGATGTCGAAGGTAAGTTTCTCGCGCGGGACAAACTCTGCCACCCGTTCCTTGATCACGATCCCATCGCTGAACATGCATTGCCGATCCGCTCCGACAAAGTTGCCGCCATTGGTTGTTTGTGTCGGGTAAGGTAGACCCAGGCGGAAAATCCAGTAGTCGGGTCGATCGGGAATATCCGGAAAGGCCAGGACATGCGGCCAGACCTGGTCGGGTGTAGCGTGGATCAGAATTTCATCCGTGACCATCGCGCGTTCAGTCGAGCTGTAGAAAGCGTCGGTCACGGTAAGTAGGACGAGGAGCGGGAAGATGCTCAGTTGGAGCTTGCTGTAGTCCGGCCTGAACCACAAACGGCCAAGGAGCAATCCCCCGGCAACCAGAGTATAGAGTGCAGGAAAAACGATCACCAGACAGACAATCCCTTCCCTAAGAACTATCCACGCGGCTCCCAGTCCCACCAACGACACCCAGAGCGCGTCGAGAAATGTTATGCCGAGGCCGCGGTTTAGTCTCCGGTAGAACCAGGCTGCGACAAGTCCTACGATGAACGGCAGGAGGACAAAGCTCGGGAGTGTAAGCACGCCCTGGATCTGATCCTTAAACAGCGAATAAAATTTCGTGACGCCGAAAAGAAGCGCATCGCCAACGAGGTTCGCAACAAGCATCCCGATGACGATAGTCATTATCCGGTTTCGGGGAGGAAGCGGCGGCGGCAGAAGGAACGACATCAAGTTATCCTTGTCCTAACAGAATTTTGTCTCGGGCACGATGGGCATCGGCTTGCAGGCGCTTCAGCGTGTCTAGGAGCGTGGGCGAGTTATCAAGCATCACCGCTAGAGAAGCAACGGTGTCACTCGCCGTCAACGTGTATTCAGCCAACGGACGAGCATTTATTTCCTGGCGCGGGAGGTTATTTTGGAAGGCAAATTGATCGTCCGGCCAGCAACCATGAACACGCCTTCGCCTTGGTGATGAATCGTCCTCGGATGTTTCCTCGATGGGTCAATCCACGCTTTGACGACCTCAAGGACAAAGAAGTTGTATTTGGCGACCAGCTTCCCATCAATGACCTTGCATTCCAGATTGGCATGGCACTCGGCGATGAGTGGGGCCTTGACGCACGCGGCGGCCGCGGACGTGAGACCAAAGGCCTTGAACTTGTCCACCCGTCGTCCCGAACTGTTCCCGCAATCCACCACCTTTTCCGCCAGTTCCACCGTCGGGATGTTGATCACGCATTCCCTGGTCGCCTTCAAGATTTCAAACGAGTAGTTCCGGTTGCTGATCACGCAACCCACGATCGGCGGCTCGAACTCCATCATCGTATGCCACGACATGGTCATGATGTTCGCCCGCCCTTCGCGGGCCGTCGTGACCATCACGACCGGTCCGGGTTCGAGCAGCCGATAGACTTGAGACAACGGAAACGTTGTTTTTTTCATCTGGGATTCCTTTCAACCGATTCAGTCCTGCGTACTTTTTCCTAAAAACGTCCGCGTTCGCGGTGTCGGCGTGGGTCTTCAACAGCTTCTGTAGAGAATCAGTTAACCAAGTGCCCTTACCGATCTGACGCGATAGCGGCGAACTGGGGAGGGCTCCTTGGAGGTTTTCGACACCTTCGGCTGCGAATGATGCCGGATCGGAAAGATTAGGACTAACTGCGATCGTAATCGTCTAGGAAAGCGTCGATGCTCTTGTCGGCCCGAGCGGGACGTCCACTCGGTAGATGAAGACGGACGCTACCTCCTGGCAACCCGAAGACGCGCTCAATTTCCGCCTGGCCTGTCGCGACGCTCGCGTCGCGCCGAAGATTAAATTTGCGCCGAGCTGGGAACTGTTTCTTCACTGTCTTTCGTTTCATAAAGAGATTCTTATAATTCAACAGCAATCCATCGGGTATTAATTAGAATGTAGCAGCTTTCGGAGTTTAGACGCGACCCTTCTTTGTTCTCCTTGAATGTTACCCAATAAGCAAAATCGCTACGCGTGAGTTCGATTCCGGATGAAACATCAGGCTTGTTTTTCAAAAGCGATATTTGCCAGTCTGGCCGCATGAAGATGCAAGTCCTTGGATCGGCCGCACTGATTTCGTTAACGGCGTCGATGTTATTCGCCGCTCCGCCACCGCCTGCACAGGTGATCGGGGTCAACCTCGCCTTGCGCGACCTCGCCGTAAAACCGGGCGACGACTTCGAGGAATATGCGAATGGCGCCTGGCACAAAACGACCGAGATACCGGCCGATCGTGCGAGCACAGGCGTGGACTTCGAGGTCTTTCAGAAGGCTGAGAAGCGTAACGCGGACCTGATCCGCGAGGCGGGCGCCGGCAAACCGGCGCCGGGCACGCCGCAGCGGATGATCGCCGATTATTACGCGGCCTACATGGACACGGCCGGCATCGAGAAGCGCGGCCTCGCTCCGCTCCAGGAGAGGCTCGCCAAAATCGCGGGAATCAAGTCGAAAACCGACCTCGCCCGCGCGCTTGGCCAGCAGCTTCGCGCCGACGTCGATCCGCTGAACGCCACCGAATTCTGGACTGAGAACCTGTTCGGCCTCTTTGTCACGCAAGCACTGAGCGACCCCTCCCGCACCGTCCCCTACCTCTTGCAGGGCGGGCTCGGCCTGCCCGACCGGGAGTATTATGTCTCCGACAAGCCGGAGATGGCAAAACACCGCGCCGCCTATCAAGCCTATGTCGGCGACATGCTGAAACTTGCCGGCAGGAGCGAGCCCACCGCGCGAGCGGAGCGGATCATGGCTCTTGAAACAAAGATCGCCACCGCGCACCTCGATCGGACGACGAGCGAAGACGTCCACAAGGCGAACAATCCATGGAGCGTCACCCAGCTTTCGTCCAATGCGCCGGGGCTCGACTGGAGCGCCTTTTTGAGCGCCGCCGGAATCGACAAGCAGCCGAGCTTCATCATCTGGCAGCCGGGCGCGATCAAGGGTCTGTCGGGGCTGGTCGCCAGCGAGCCGATCGAGACCTGGAAGGACTGGATGAGCTTCCACACGTTCAACGAGAGCGCCGCATTCCTCCCCAAAGCGTATGACGACCTGCACTTCGGCTTCTACGACAAGACGCTGCGGGGAACGCCGCAGCAGCGCGACCGCTGGAAGCGCGCGATCGCCCACGCCAACGCAGACCTGGGCGATGCGGTCGGCAAGATCTACGTCGCGAAATATTTCCCGCCCTCGTCCAAGACCGAATTACAGGGGATGGTGAAAAACCTCCTCGCCGCCTTCGACCAGCGGGTGGATGGGCTGGCGTGGATGGCGCCGGCGACCAAGGCGCAGGCCAAGGCGAAGATAAAGACGCTTCGAGTGGGCGTGGGTTATCCTGAAACGTGGCGCGACTATAAGGGTCTCGTCATTCGCCCGGACGATCCCGCCGGCAACGCGTGGCGCACGAGCGAATGGGAGTATCGGCACCAGCTCGGCAAGTTTGCGAAGCCGATCGACCACGACGAATGGTGGATGACTCCGCAGACGGTTAATGCGGTCAACCTGCCGCTCCAGAACGCACTCAACTTCCCGGCCGCGATCCTCGAGCCGCCCTACTTCGACCCGAAGGCTGATGCCGCCGCAAACTATGGCGCGATCGGCGCAACCATCGGCCACGAGATCAGCCACAGCTTCGACAATACCGGCGCCGAATTCAACGCCTTGGGGAAGCTGGAGAATTGGTGGACGCCCGACGACCAGGTCCATTTCCAGCAGGCGAGCAAGAAGCTCATCGACCAGTACAGCGCCTATGAAGTGCTACCGGGCGTGCACGTCAACGGCGAGCTGACACTCGGCGAGAATATCGCGGACGTCGCCGGCCTCGCCGCGGCCTACGACGCATACAAAATGTCGCTCCACGGCACACCCTTGCCCGTCATCGACGGGCTCACTGGCGATCAGCGCTTCTTTCTCGCCTTCGCGCAGAGCTGGCGGTACAAAGGGCGCGAGGCGGCGCTTCGTCAGCAGATCGTAGTGGACGGCCACGCCCCGGCCCGGGAGCGCGCGCAGACGGTCCGCAACCTCGATCCCTGGTACGAGGCGTATGACGTGAAGCCGGGCGAAAAGTTCTACCTCGCCCCGGCAGATCGCGTCCGAATTTGGTAGGAAGATTTGTAGAGGCAGCTTGCCGCGGCGAGCGCCTAATCCCGACATCAGCCGTTCACGCTGGGGGCTTGAGCTGGCCTACAATCCGGTCATGGCCCGAAGGAAAAAGATCAGCACGCCGATGGTCACGAGCGCGAGCGGGGCGCGCGCGAGAAACTTCGTTACCCCATCGAGACTCTGACCGCGCCGGGATTGCATGAATGCGATCAAAGCCAGAATGAGTCCGATGCAGTAACAAATCGCCGCAACGGCGACGGCGGTTTGCGGAGTCCAGCCCGTCGCCGAACCAGGAAGGGCGCCGCTTAAGACGCCGAGCCCAGAGAAGAAAAACGAGGCGAGTCCAAGTTTGCGCAGGTGATTCATGCTACATCTGCTTAGGCGATGCCGCCCCTTCCGGCAAATCCGGCGTCACTCCGGCTGGCGGAGGATTCCATGTGTTTGGACGTAGTCCAAAAACGCCGCGAATCCCTTCGATGATTAGCGGCGAATGCGATTACGGCAGCCTGGCGCTCTTCTTTTCGTCTGGGGGAAAATTTCCTCGGCTCAAAATGGCGCGGAGCGCGCCAAATACTCCCGTCGTCGGTACAGACGTTGCTGCTTTTTTGGACATTGTATGGACGCACCTCTGAGAATTCTGGCAGTCGACAACGAACCGTCGGTGACACTTTCCCTGCGGTTTGTCTTTGGCGACCCGCGCTATGAATTGACCTGCGTGGACAATGGCAACGCTGCGCTCGCCCGACTCGATGCCAACTCGGATCTGTACGATGTGATCATTGTCGACGAAAAAATGCCCCATTTGACCGGTGTGGAATTGGTCAGTGCAATAAGGCAACGCGGCATCAACGGCAAAATTATTGTCGTATCGGCGCACGTGACGTCGGAGATTCGCGAAGCCTATGAGCGATTGGGCGTGCACTTTATGTTTGGCAAGCCCTTCAACGTCGAGGAACTACGCTCCGCCGTCGATCGCCTCGCCGCCTGACTGTCGATCTAGCGGTTTTGAATCCAATGCGATCGATTTTCGATCCGCATGAGCTGTCTTCCGATCCCTATGTCGCGGAAAACAATCGGTATGGCGACTGGAGTGAGCTGGGAAGCCGCGAGATAGATGGGCAAACCCGAGAGGGCAAGAGAGCGGGAGCGAGAGAGGTTTTGCCGATTCACGGAGCGAACGTAGAAAGAAGGTGGACACGGACGCGTGATGGCCGTAAGGAAGCGGTCAGTTACGTCACCCGACGTTTCATCGCATCTTCGGCACGGCTGAATAAACCGCGGGCTGGACCTTCCTTGGGACACCGCTTTACGCGATTTCCAGGTCCAACTGGAGCTACGAAGTCAGCCAATGCGGCGTAGCATCTCATCGGTGCAGCCGTGCGAGGATGATTTCTAGTTCCGAGCGGAATTGGAGTAATCCAACAAGCTAGAAAATTTCCCGGCCATCACCATGAAACAAAATCTTACTTCTCAATCCCGCATCCATAATCCCTGCTTTTTAATAGCTTTCACTCTCTACTTCGCCGGCGTATTTGTCGCACTACTGCCCGGCAGTGCGCGTGGCGGTGACACACGTGGCTCTGCCACCGACGGTTCGGTTCCTCCGAACAACACGTATGTTACGGACGGCGGTGTAAACGCCGTGGTACGCTCTGGCAATACGATATATATCGGCGGACTTTTCAACCGTGTCGGGCCGCGCACCGGGCCGGGTGTCGAGTTCGCGCTGAATGGCTCTCAAAACCTCGGTCTCCCGGAAGTTTCAGGTGGCACTGACACGGTGAACGCGGTTGCGTCGGATGGGTCCGGCGGATGGTACATCGGTGGACTGTTCACGCACGTCGGCGGAGTCGCGCGTCGCAACATCGCCCACATCCGTGCCGACCACAGCGTCGACCCGGCCTTCGACCCCAACGCAAATGACGCTATCCATGCGCTGGCGGTGTCGGTTGATGGCTTAACAGTCTACGCAGGCGGGCTCTTCACATCGATAGGCGGCAAAACGCGGAATCGGATCGCGGGGCTCAACGCCGCCAACGGTACCGCCACCGCGTTCAACCCCAACGCCGACGCGGGGATTGAAGCGCTGGCGATATCGGGCTCGATTGTTTACGCGGGCGGGAACTTCACGTCGATTGGCGGCCAACCGCGCAACAACATCGCGGCGCTCAACGCCGGCGATGGTACCGCCACTTTGACCTTCAACCCCAATGCCAGCGGCACCATCAGCGCGTTGGCGATTTCGGGTTCGGAGCTCTACGTGGGCGGGTCCTTTGCGACGATCGGTGGCCAGCAGCGCAACAACATCGCGGCGCTTACTCTTGGTGGCGCGCTCGATGGCACCCCCACGAGCTTTGACCCCAATGCTTCATATTTCGGCTGCAGCGCCTGCGCCGGCGTCTTCGCAATCGTAGTGTCGAGCTCGACCGTCTACGCGGCCGGACTCTTCGACACCATTGGGGGGCAGCCGCGCACTCATCTGGCAGGACTCGATCCCACGAGCGGGACCGCCACCGCATTCACTCCTAACCCCAATTCCAATATTTCGGGGCTGGTGGTGACGGTTGATGGCTTGACGGTCTACGTGGGAGGAGGCTTCAGGACCATCGGAGGCCAACCGCGCAACTACCTGGCTGCGCTCAACGCCGCGGACGGCAGCGCCACCACTTTCAACCCCAACCCCAACAACAGCGTCCAGGCAATCGGGGTCTCTTCCTCGGCGGTCTACGTGGGGGGCTTCTTCAGCTCGATTTGGCGTGGTGCGGCACAGTCTCGCCGCGCTCAATGCCGCCGACGGCACGGCTACCAGCTTCGCCCCGGATAGCAGCTACTCCTCCGACAGCGCTGCCACGGTCAACGCATTGGCGGTCTCGGTTGACGGTTCCACAGTCTACGTCGGAGGCTTCTTCACTTCGTTCGGCGGCCAACCGCGAAACTTCATCGCTGCGCTCAATGCTGCCGATGGGACCGCCACCAGCTGGAACCCCGGCGCGAACAGCATCGTTCAAACGCTCGCGCTATCGGACCCTCTCCTGTACGTCGGCGGGTCGTTCACGTCGATCGGTGGTCAACCGCGAAACAACATCGCCGCGCTCGGCCTGACCAATGGTCTCGCCACTGCTTTCGATCCCAACGCTGTTGACGGTTCCGTCTCGGCGCTGGCTGTGTCGGGCCCTCTCGTGTACGCCGGCGGGATCTTCACCATCATCGGAGGCCAATCTCGCACTGCACTCGCCGCCCTCAACACGGCTGACGGAAGCGCCACCGCCTGGAACCCTAACCTCCAGATGCCTGGGTTCAACCCGATGGTCTTAACAATCGCAGTCTCGGGCTCG
>DASVJK010000059.1:0-18996 GCA_036385955.1 Chthoniobacterales bacterium
GGCAGCACGCAGAGGTAAGCCACGTTGGCCAGCAGGTAGAGCGCGATGACCAGTCCGGTGCCAAAGGCGAGTGACAACGGCAGGTTGCGGCGCGGGTTTCTCACTTCGCCGGCGGTGAACGTGATGTTGTTCCAGGCGTCCGCGGAAAACAGCGAGCCAACCTGCGCCACGCACACGGCAATCAACAGTCCGATCGCACCGCCCGTCGCCGACACCGACGCTACGAACGACAGGTCGGACTTGATCGGCGACACTCCGCCCGGCGTCCACAAGTTCGTGAAGTTGGCGCTGAGCGCATCGCCATTGCGACCGATAAACAGGCCGAGGGCGATCAGCGCCAGCAGGGACAACGTCTTGGCGGAGGTGAACACGTTTTGGATGAGCTTGCCCAGTTGGAGGCCACGCGTATTCACAAACGTCAAAAACAGGATCACCAGGATCGCCACCAACTGCTGCGTCGAAAGACTGACGGCGTAGTTCGTCGAGAGGCTGATCGGCGGGACGACCCACTGCGTCGGCGAAATGATCGACGCAAACACGCCGAGGAATCGCGCGAATGCCACCGCCACCGCGGCAATCGTGCCGGTTTGAATCACGAGGAACAGCGTCCAGCCGTAAAGGAACCCCCAGAGAGGACCGTAGGCTTCGCGAAGATAGACGTATTGCCCGCCGGCACGGGGCATCATCGCGGCCAACTCACCGTAGCTGAGCGCGGCAGTGATCGTGAGCGCTCCGGTCACTCCCCACACCACCAGCAGCCAGCCCGGCGAGCCGACCAACCGCGCGATGTCTGCCGAGACGATGAAAATACCCGAACCGATCATCGAGCCCGCTACGAGCATCGTCGAGTCGAGCAAGCCGAATCCTTGAACGAACTTGCCGTTGTTGGCTGCAGGTGGTTGTGACATGGCGCTTCTGAGTTCGAGCCGTTCGATTTCGCGGAGAGTTAACCACCAGTCAGCCGGACGGCGCAACGCCAAAACACTATGTGCTCGCCTTTGATGATCGAGTAACCACTCTTCACATCCGTCAGAATCGCCACCTTCTTGGCGTGGAGCGTGTCGAGCGCAAACTTCGCCATTACCGTGCCTTGAAACGTGTCGACTGATCTTGCGTCTACCGAGAAGGCCGCCTGCGTCATTGATTTCCTCCGTGGCCAGCTGCACGCCGCTGCTCGAATTGATGCCGAAAGTCGCTTCGTTCGACTGCGCCCAGCATGACAATAAGGGATAAGGCGCACAGCCCCCGTCACGGTGCGATCGTTTCGACGTAATGAAAGCCTTTGTCCTTGATCGTGAGCACGACCGCCGACTTATTCGCGTTGCGATTCTCGTCGATGGTGATTTTGCCGGTCACGCCTTGGAAATCCTTCGTGGCAGCAAGCGCGTCGCGCACTTTGGTGTTTTCCGTGCCGCCGGCGCGCGTCATTGCATCGAGCAGCACCTTCGCGGCGTCGTACCCGAGCGCTGCCATCCCGTCGGGATCCCGGTTGTAGCGGGCTTTGAATTTGCGAATGAAATCCTGGATCACCGGCGACTGATCCTCGGTCGAGAAATGGTTCGCGAAGAAGTTGCCCTCCATCGCGACGCCACCGATTTGCGTCAGCGTGGGCGAATCCCAGCCATCGCCGCCCATGATCGGCACGGTGATCCCGAGCTCGTGCGCCTGGAGCGCGATCAGTCCGACCTCATTGTAATAACCGGGAAGAAAAATCGCCTCGGGATTTGACGCTTTGATCGAGGTGAGCTGCGCTTTGAAATCCTGATCGCCCGAACTGTAACTTTGCTCGGCCACAATCGTGCCGCCGTTCTTGGTGAAATACTCTTTGAAGAACTGCGCGAGGCCGACGCTGTAATCCTGACGCACATCGGTCAAAACGGCGACCCTGGTTTTCTTGAGTGAATTGAGTGCAAACTTCGCCATCACCGTGCCCTGAAACGAGTCGATGAAGCAAACGCGGAACACATAGTTGCCGATCTTCGTCACGTTCGGATTCGTCGAGCCGGGGGAAACCATCGGGATCTTGTTTTGCTGCCCGATCGGGCCGGCTTCGAGCGACCGCGAGGAAGCGGTCTCGCCGATGAGCGCGACCACGTGGTCACGCGAGATCAGTTTGCGCACCGCCGTCGCCGCTTCGCCGGGCTTCGACTGATCGTCCTCCGTGATGAGCGTGATCTTTTTTCCCAGGATTCCGCCATTGGCGTTCGCGTCATCGATTACCATCTGGGCGCCTTGATGCGAAGCTGTTCCGAAGCTCGCCGTCTGTCCGGTTAGGCACGCGTACTCGCCGATCTTGATCGTATCACCGGCAGCCGAGCCGTCCGCATTTTCGCTCTTGTTGCAGCCGGCCAAAGCCAAAGCGCCGCAAAGCGCCACGCTGCCGAGTTTGAAAAATGCAAAGCTCGAACGGCCGATGCGGGTGCGATTGCTCATATGAAAAATCCCTCCGTTCCGAATACCGGCTGCCACGAGGGGGAATCAAGTGATTTCGCCCTCGCGACGCCCGTGCTATCCTCCGGCCCGTGTTTACCGGCATCCCACTTTTCTTCTCGCGAAAAACTGCGCTGCTCGGCGCGCTTGTTGTCGGTATTCCGGCACTCGCCCTCGCGAGGGCGCCGGCGCTGGCGGAAACCCTGCAATATGAGGCGCTCCCCCTGGAGCGTTCGTCGCAAAATCACTTGCTGGTGCGCGCGGAGATTAATGGCAAGCCGGCTGTACTGCTGGTGGACACGGGTGCTCCATTGAGCGCCGTTGCCATTGATCGCACCGCTCATTTTGGGATGGACCGGGTGAGTGCCAAGTCGAAAATCCCTTCGCGGCTCAATATCAACGGCGCGTTCAACTCGATGTCGATTGCGCACAGCCTCCGGCTCGGCGCGCTCAATCTGGTCGACGAAGCGATGGTGATGATCGACTTCGCTTATCTCCGGCAATCCTCCAATGATAACGAGGAACACGAACGCGAAAGTGACGGGATCCTCGGCACCGACATCTTATCCCCGCTCATGGCAGTGCTCGACTACGATCGAATGCTGCTCGTTTTGAAGATTGATCCACGCGTTTCCGGTCCGGTTCCAGGGTTCAATTTCCGCGGCTTCCGACGTATGCGTATGCACGAGAGCGAGGGTTACAACCTGTACGTCGATGGATCGGTCAACGGCACAAGAGCGAGGCTGATGGTGGACACCGGTGCGTTTGCGACGCTGCTGCATTCCCAGTTTGTGCTCCGGATGAAAATTCCTCTGCGCCAGACGAAGTTCAGGTCGGTCGGGGTGAATTTGGCGAAGAGCCGCGTGCGTCTTGCGAACATCACGCGTTTTTCAGTCGGCTCAGTGGATATGCGAAGTTACAAGGTGGGCGTGATCAATCTCGAACGATTAATTCACGGCGGATTGCTCGACGCGTCGCCGCCCGTGGCGGGTTTGCTCGGGTCGGAGATGTTGCAGCGCTATCACGCCATCATCGATTTCGGGACGAACTCGCTCTACTTAAAACAGTAGGGACGCCATCTGGCGGCGGCGACCGTTTTTCACCAGCGCCAATAGGCCTGCCCGTGCATTTATTCGAGATCGATTTCGCGCACGTTCTTCTGCACGCGAATCATTTCGACCTGGTTCCGCAGTTTGTCGGCTAGTCCGACAGTCTTCGGAATCGCTTCCAGCAGAATAACTGGGGACGATAGATCCGAAGTGTTGATCTGAATGTTTTCCACGCCAAGCATGCGATAGAAGAACGGTTGTCGCACTTCGATGTCTTTCACGCGATAGAGCTCTAGCGTCTCGGTGACTTTGCTGAAAACGCCCTCGGTGATCTTCAAGCGTTCGTTCGTGAGCTCGAAGACGTTGTTTTTCGTTTGAAGATAACGAGTGAGCGCGATGAAGATCGGCACGATGAGCCAACAAAACAGACCCGACAAAATGAAGAGGCCCAGGTTTTTCATTTGCGAGGACGTGCCGCGCCAGATCGTTTCTTCTGTCATGGCTCAAGTTTTATCAGAGTGGCGACGTAGCACAAGCGCCGCGCTCACGAGGACAAGGTTAACCGGCGACAGCTTTCCGCGCGCATGCCGCTAATCACTCAAGCCTTCGTCCTCGGCGCGGGGTTGGGCACGCGGCTGCGTTCGTTGACGGACGATCAGCCGAAGCCGCTCATTCCGATTTTTCAAAAACCACTCATTACTTTCGGGCTCGATCATTTGTGCGGCCTCGGGGTTGAGTCCTTCGTCATCAACACGCATCATCTCGCCACGCAATTCGAAAACCTTTTTGGGGGCGGGACCTATGCTGGGCATCCGTTGAGATTGGTTCATGAGCCGGTCCTGCTCGGAACCGGCGGCGGCATCAAGAATATAGAAGGATTGCTGCGAACGGAGCCATTCATTGTTTACAGTGGCGACCTCCTGACGGACTTCGCTTTGGAGCCGTTGATCGAAGAGCATTTTCGCAAGGGAAACGATGTCACGCTGGCGCTGCGGAAAACCGGGCTCGCCGCGGGTGTGGCACTTCACGACGGTCGCGTCGTGGACATTGAAAACAAATACGGCCATGCAGGAGAGTACGATTTCGCCAACGTCTCGGTCTGGAACCCGGAGATTTTTCAGCGGATCCCGCCGGCCCAAAACATTTCGTTTATTCCGATTCTCGCGGAATGGATTGGGCAGGATGGCAAAATCGGCGGCATTGTTCTGGACGATGGCACGTGGTTCAACATCGGTTCCCGCGCCGAATACCTCGACGTTCATCGCATTATCAAGGAACAGCGCTGGAGGCCAGATTATGTGAGCACGCCGGATTGGCCGGTGCAGGTCGCCGCGGACGCGGTAGTTGATCCTAGCGCTCGTCTTTCCGGTTTTTATTCGTTGGGCGCCGGTTGCCGCGTTGGCGCGGGCGCGATCTTGGAAAACACGATTCTTTGGGCTGGCGCGCAAATCGCTTCGCGATGTCACCTCCGCAATTGTATTGTCCGCTCCCATCGGAACGCGGAAGGCGAACACAGTGACAGCGACATCTAAAACTACGAGAACCGAGCTGCTGCTGCGGCAGACGCGGATTCATTTTCCGCGCTTGGAAGAAGCCGCGGTTGAGATCACGCCGATCGAGAAAGGTGGCTCGGACAGGAAGTTTTATCGCGTTCGCTGTTCGCCGGAGCAGACCATCATTCTGGTTAAGTACAATCTCGAGCGCGAGGAGAACCGGCATTACGTCGAGATCGCCGAGTTTTTCGCAGAGCACCGCATTCGCGCGCCTAAGATTTATTTTCACGATCCCGCGGAAGGCTTGATCTGGATCGAAGATCTCGGGAAGAACGATCTCTGGAGCTATCGCGAGGAAAGCTGGCTCGTGCGCCGGGCCTTCTACGAGTCCGCGCTTGATGAAATCGTGAAGCTGCATTGCCTGCCCAAAGAGGCGGGGCGTGCCATTCAGAAAAATCTTCCGGCGGCGTTTGATGCGACGCTCTACCGCTGGGAGCAAAACTACTTCTTTGAAAACTGCCTCGGCCGTTATTTTGGCGTGGCGGAAAAAAAACTTTCGGAGGTAACGGCGCTGCCGGTTTTGGACGAGATCGCGGAGCGTCTCGGGAATCGCTCGCGCGTTCTGGTCCATCGGGATTTCCAATCGCAAAACATCATTATTCGCAACGCGCAGGCGCACTTGATCGATTTTCAAGGGATGCGTCCCGGACTGGCCGAGTACGATCTCGCCTCCCTCCTTTTCGATCCGTATGTCACCTTGTCGTTCGCGGAATGTGAGGAGCTGCTCGCAGCTTATGAGGCGAAGCGGAACGCAGCGCTCAACCCTGCTTCAGCGCAGTTCCGTGAAATCTTTCGTTTGTGCGGCATTCAACGTCTCATGCAGGCGCTCGGCGCCTACGGCTTCCTCGGACTAGTCAAAGGCAATAAGACATTTCTCAATCACATCCCGGCGGCGATAACGTCGTTGCGTTCTCTCGTAGGCGAGATCGACGAGCTCGGAAGCTTACGAGCGGTGCTGGATGGCCTTGCGTGAGCGGCGGCAGCAGGACCACCGATCCACTTACGCGCATCATTGCGTGGAGCGCGGTCATCATCGCGAGTGCGCTGCCTGCGATTATCTGGCGCGAATCGGGACATGGCCGGGCACCCTGGCTGGTGATGACGCAGTGCGTCATTCTCATAGTTGCCGCGCTCGGTGTTCTACCCTTTCCGCGACTAAGGGTTCTGACGCGTTTCCTGCTCGCACTCGCGGCCCTTCGGATTGGCTGGTACTTTGTCGCGCCTTGGATTGAAGGAACCGATCTCGTTCGCGGTTGGTCGGAACGCGCAAATTGGGGTGTCAGCTTACTCATCGGACGAGCTTCAGTTGTCGCCGGAGCTCTGCTCATGGGCCTCACGTTGATCGGCAGTGGAATGACGCGTCGCGATTTGTTTTTGTGTCGCGGGAATCCTTCGGCGCCGGCGCAACCAATCCCTTTTCTCGGATTGCGGAAGCAGATTCCGTGGACTGTCTTTGGTCTTGCGTTGCTCGTCGTCTTTGGAGTCGCGCTTCCGCTCTTCTTGTACTTCACGGTGCATCCGGACTTCAGCGCCGGCGAGCGCATCATTCGTTTTCTGCCATGGATTCTTCTGGTCGCCGCGCTCAATGCCGCGAATGAAGAATTTCAGTTCCGCAACGTTCTTCTGGCACATCTGCGTAACGTAGTCGCTCCAGCCGAGGCCGTGTTGCTGACTGCGGTCCTGTTTGGCCTGGGACATTATTATGGTCAACCCTCCGGACCAATCGGGGTCGTGATGGCCGGATTCGCCGGATGGATTTGGGCCCGAAGCATGATCGAAACACGAGGGTTCGCGTGGGCCCTTTTCATCCACATTGTGCAGGATATCGTCATTTTCTCTTTTCTCGCCGTCGGCGCCGCACAGCGATGAGATTGCACGGTGGAAAGTGATGCCATCGCTCCGCCTGCGCAGGAGATCGAAGTGTTAATTGCCGGTGCCCGGCACCGCCGGTCGCCTTCGCCGGCATTCTCTGACATCGAGCAGCGGAGCGCGCGATCCACCTACCGCACAAACGGATTGGTCCGCCGCTCCGCGCCAATCGTCGTCGGCGGACCGTGGCCGGGAAGCACAGTCACGTTGTCGCCGAGAGGAAATAGTTTCGTCTTGATCCCGCTGAAGAGCAGTTCGCCATCCCCATGCGGCAAATCCCAGCGGCCGACACCTCCCGCAAACAGAACATCGCCGCCGATCAGCAGCGCGTCTTTCCGGGAAAGAAAACACAAGCTTCCCGGGCAGTGACCGGGCACTTCCAGAACCTCCATCTCCAGGCCGAGGAAATCGCGCGCGGGCGTCGCTTCAATCAGGAAATCCGGCTGGACGGGATCGATCTCCAGTTCGTACCCAACGCTCCGGAAGAAATCTCGATCCGAAATCATCGGCGCGGTTTCTGCGTGACACCCGATCTGGCAATCGAAGCGCCGCTTGATCCTCGCTACATCCGGGACGTGGTCGAAATGGCCGTGCGTGAGCAAGAGCAGCTTCGGTGTTGCGCCCTTCGAGACCAGCCAGTCACAACTGCCATCGGGCGCGTCGAATAGAATCGAACCCTCCGGCGCCTCGATCAGGTAACAGTTGGTTTCAAAAATCCCGCCGCAGAAAGTTTCGTATTGCATCCTTCGATTATTCGCCCTCCGCTCACTGAGCCGGCAAGTTACCATTGAAAAAACGGTGCGCACTTCTCTTGGGCGAGGGAATGAAAGCTGCATCAAGGGCGTCGATCTCGGCCGTTCTTTGAATTTTCCGGCGCGCCCGTTGTCTCACTCACTACAAATTGATGCTCCCACTCCCGGTTACCTTGCGTTCAGCCCGAACTCTGCGACTTTCCGAAACCTCTTTTTCCCAAATGAAGCCCACTTTCCGCTCCCTCGCCCTGTCCGCAGTCCTGTTTGCCTTCGCGGCGGCGGCACTGCCGATCCAGGCAAAATCCGACGCCGAACAGGTGGCGGTTTCGGTCGGACGGCTCCTGGAAGAAGGCCACTACACCCATCAGCCGCTGAACGACGAAGTCTCCAGGAAATTTCTGCGCACCTACCTAGAGCTGCTTGATTTCAGCCATCTGTTTTTCACGCAACAGGACATCGATATGCTGAGCGCCAAGTACGCGACCTCGCTGGATGACGATGTGTTGCTGGGAAATCTGAAACCAGCGTACGAGGTTTACGATCTCTATACCAAGCGCGTCGACGCCCGCGTGGCGAAGATTAAGGCCATGCTCAAGGAGCCGGTCGATTTTAAAAACGACGGGACGATTGAGTTAAGCCGGCAGAAGGCGCCGTGGCCGAAAGATGAAGCGGACACCGATAAAATCTGGCGTGGGCGGATCGCGAGTGAGTTGCTTCAGGAACACTTGAGCGAACACCCGATCGAGCCGGGGCCGCAACTGATCGCGCGCCGTTACGATCGTCTCGCTCGCAATGTCCACGAACAGGACAGGGAGGAGCAGGTGAAGCTCTTTCTCGACGCGCTCTCCCAGGCTTACGACCCGCATTCCGAGTATCTGAGCAAGGCCGATCTGAAAAACTTCAGTATCAATATGGGGCTCTCGCTCGTCGGCATTGGAGCGATGCTTCGGACGGAGGATGGCTACGCGAAGATCGAGAGTCTCGTCCCCGGCGGCCCGGCGCAAACGGACGGTCGTTTGAAAGTCGGAGACCGCATCAGCGCGGTGGCGCAGGGCAACGCGGAGTTTAACGACGTTCGCGACATGCGTCTCGACAAAGTCGTCGAGCAAATCCGCGGCAAGAAGGGCACGAAGGTCCGGCTTCTCGTGATTCCCGCGGACGCGCCCGATCCATCGAAGCGCAAGACGATCGAGCTGGTGCGCGACGAGATTAAGCTGAAGGACCAGGAAGCGCGCGCCGACATCATTATTAAGAAGGACGAAAACGGCGAGGCGGTAAAACTGGGCTGGATCACGCTCCCATCCTTTTACGCCGACATGGACAAGCACCAGAAGAGCACGACCAAGGATGTGCTCATGTTGCTCAAGCGGTTGAAGAAGGAGAACATCGCCGGGCTCATCGTGGACCTTCGCCGAAACGGCGGCGGCTCCCTCGAAGAAGCGATCTCGCTCACCGGGCTCTTTTTGAAGTCGGGACCGATCGTGCAAACGAAAGGCTCGAACGGAAACATCGTGGTCTCGAGCGATCCCGATCCGGGCATTGCCTACAGCGGTCCGCTCGTTGTGCTCACGAGCCGGCAGAGTGCATCCGCGAGCGAGATTTTTGCCGCCGCACTTCAGGATTACGGGCGGGCCCTGATCGTGGGTGACAAGAACACCTTCGGCAAAGGCACCGTGCAAACGATCCTGGAGATTGGCCGCTTCACTTCGCTGCTCGGCAGCCGTTCGCAGGAGGATGGGGCGCTGAAATTGACCATCCAAAAATTCTATCGTGTGGCGGGCGGATCCACCCAGCTTCATGGCGTCGCGTCGGATATCGTTCTGCCCACGTTGAGCGACCTTCCTGAATACGGGGAAGGCGCGTTAAAGAATTGCCTGCCTTATGACGAAGTGCCGAAGGCCCGGTTCACCAAGTGGTCCGATAGCAGCCATCAACTCTTTGCCGACGAGCTGAAGCGCCGCTCCGAAACCCGCGTCCAGGCGAACCCGGAATTTCATTACGTGATGGAAGACATGGAGCGGCTCCGGCAGCGATTGGATGAGAACCGCATTTCGCTGAATGAGGATGTCCGCCGCAGCGAGATGACCGAGGATAAAGTCCGCAAGGAAACGCGCTCGAAAGAACGGCTCGCGCGTCAACCCGAAGATGTGCGGATCTATCGCCTCACGCTCGACACCGTGGATAAACCCAACTTGCAGCTCATCATGTTCCCCGGGAAAATCGCTTCAGCCAAGAAGGGTCCAAAGGTTTCCCCGGAAGCTGCGCCCGACGCCGACTCGGATTCGACCGGCATCGATGACGATACCAAGGACCCCGCAATTGATCCCGAGCGCGACGAGACCTTGAACATCCTGAGCGACCTGGTCAACCTGAGCCGCGGACCCACGACGGCCAGCACGACAACAGCGCACTGAGGGACCGGTGGATCGTGCGCTCCGTCGCGCGATGCCAATGAAATCGCGGCGAAGCCGCCAGATAAACATCGAGCGCGGAGCGCTCGATCCACCTCAGAGCTCTCGCCGTCTACTCAGCGCTTGCCGCCGTCGACTAGAGGCACCCAGGAAAGCTTCTCCTCCGCGAAGATGTCTTTGCTCGGGGGAAAATGTTCCGGATCGTCGAGGCTTCCGGTAGTGATATCGATTTCGTCCGGACGCTCGTCGTTCTCGTAAGTCAGGGAAGTGCCACACGAGTCGCAAAAGGTTCGATACGCGCCGGTATCCGTCTTATAGCGCTTCGGCTGTTCCGCGTCCCATAAAAACGCCGACAGCTTCACTGTGATCCACGCCACCGCCTGTGCGCCGGCGGCCCGGCGGCAATTCGCGCAATGGCAATTTGCCTGATACAAAGGCGGACCGCTCGCCCGGAAGCGGACCTTGCCGCAATAACAACCGCCGGTGATGGGTGACACTGGCTCCATCTAATGAGCACATGCTCAGTCTCGAATGCTTTCGGGGCAAGGCTGCGTTGAAGAACGCAGCTACCGCTGGCGGGAGCGAGGAGAAATAGATCAGCCCGAGAATGGCGGGGAGCGACATTTTCATATCGCGATCGGTGCCTTGATCGCCGGATGCGGATCGTAGTCGGTGAGGGTGAAATCCTCGAACTGGAAATCGTGGATGTTTTTCACCGCGGGGTTGAGTTGCATGCGCGGAAGCGGATGAAACTCGCGGGTGAGCTGCGTGCGCGCTTGCTCAAGATGATTTCGGTAAAGATGCAGATCGCCGAAAGTGTGAACGAATTCACCGGGCCGCAGATCGCAGACCTGAGCGACCATCATCGTAAGCAGTGCGTAGGACGCGATGTTGAACGGCACGCCAAGGAAAAGGTCGGCGCTCCGCTGATAAAGCTGACAGCTTAGCTCACCGTTCTGGACGTAGAATTGGAACAGGATATGACATGGTGGCAACGCCATCCCTCCGATCTCGGCGGGATTCCATGCGCTCACGATTAAGCGCCTGCTCTCTGGATTTTTCCGGAGCTGCTTGAGAACGTCGTCGATTTGATTGATGTGGGAACCGTCCGCGCCCTGCCAATCGCACCATTGTGCGCCGTAGACTCGCCCGAGATCGCCACTCTCGTCCGCCCATTCATCCCAAATCGTGACGCCATGTTCGTTCAGATAACGAACGCTGGTGTCGCCGCGCAGAAACCAGAGCAGCTCATAGACGATCGATTTGAGATGGAGCTTTTTCGTGGTGAGGAGCGGAAAATTTTCTCGCAAATCGAAACGCGCCTGTGCGCCGAAAACCGACAGCGTCCCTGTGCCAGTGCGATCCATGCGCGGCTTTCCATGTTCGAGCACCAGCCGGAGCAGATCGTGATATTGGCGCATGCGTCCTCAGATAACCGCGACAACGAAGCGGATTCAATTCATCATTTTGACGCGTGCCAGGCAGGAGTGAAACATCAACCCTGCGGCAGAGCTGTTTCACATTCGTCGTGAATCTCTGCTCGTTGAACCCTCCGGAAAATCATCCACACACCGGCGAGCACGAGCGCGCCGCCGACGAGCGACCACCGCGGAAATGTTTCGCCACCGAGCAACCACCCGAATGCCACCGCGCCCGGCGGCGTGATGAGCGAGATTGTTTGCAGATTCGTCACCGACATCCTTGGCAGCAGCCAATAGAGAAGCAGAAACGTGAGCGCGGACCCCGGCACCGCGAGATAAAAGAGGCAGAACACCGCTGTTTTCGTCCAGTGAAAGTGCATCGGATTTCCGTCGACGATAAATCCAGTCACGAGTAACGGCACGACTCCGAAGATCATTTGCCACGCGGCGATCATGGCCGGCGCAAACTGGAGAGCGCGCTTTTTTAACAACACGTTCGAGAACGCCGCGACCGCCGCGCCGAACACGACGGCGACTCCGCCCCAGAAAGCGAGGAGCCCTCCGAAATCCAACAGGCGCGAGCAGATCACCGCGACGCCGCCGATCGCGAGCAACGCTCCCGCCACCCGCTGCCACCGCAGCGGTTCGCTCGGCAGAATGAAATGTGCGAAGACCATCCCGAAAATTGGAATCGTCGCCTGCAACACCGCTGACAAACCGGATGACACATACAGCTCCGCCCAGAAAAGCAGCGCATAGTTCACCGCGAACATGAGTACGCCCGTGTAGGCCAGCAGTTTGAAGTCGGCGCGCCGCGCCGGCAGCAAACGCACCCGGCCAACGGAGATGGCCAAAAGGACCACGACGGCGATCGCAAACCGGATGGCCACGAATGAAATCGGCGGCAGATCGCGCAGCCCCACCTTTATCGCGAGCCAGGTCGAACTCCAGATCACGCACAGCGCCAAGAACGCCGCCGCGACCGCAATTTTCTTCTGCTCCGGCATCGCATAGGAGCGCATCAGTGGCTCGACCTTGCAACTCGCTTTTGCGCTAGAAATTCGGACTCACCGACTGCCCGGTAGACAAGCATGAGTTCGCACGCCGCAGAAAGACTATGTTCTTTCCGATCAGGGCAGGGCATTTCGCCTGAAATCAATTGCAAGGTGCGTGATCTAACGGGCATTCTTACTCCGCTATGAAAATGAAACGCTTTCTCCTTTTGATCGGCGCTTTGTTCGCGCTCTCGTTCAACAACGCCCCAGCGGCCGAGCCGGCTCCGCAGACGCCGAAGAAGCCGGTGACGGATGAGTATCAGAACGTCAAAGTTGAAGATCCGTATCAATGGCTGGAGCAGGACGATGCGGCGGAAGTCAAAGCCTGGTCGGATGCGCAGAACACGCGGACACGCGCCTATCTCGACAAGTTGTCGGACCGGGCGGTGGCGGAGAAAACATTGACTGAATGGTTCGCGAAGACCTCACCGACTTATTCTTCGCTCCTTTCGCGGCCGGGCGTTTTGTTCGCGATGAAATTCCAGCCGCCGAAGCAGCAACCGATGCTAGTGACGCTCGCCTCGGCCGACGATCTGAAGTCGGAAAAGGTGCTGCTCGATCCGAATGTGATGGATGCCAAGGGCACGACGGCGATCGATTGGTTTGTGCCGTCGCTCGATGGCAAAATGGTGGCCGTCTCGCTTTCCCAAGGCGGCAGTGAAGATGGCACGCTGCACTTTTACGATGTCGCGACGGGGAAAGCGCTGCCGGACACGATCGCGCACGTGCAATATCCGACCGCTGCCGGCAGTGCGGCGTGGAATGCGGATGGCTCAGGAGTTTACTACACGCGTTATCCGAGAAAAGGCGAGCGGCCCGACGCTGATCTGAATTTCTATCAACAGGTTTATTTTCATAAACTCGGGATGCCCGATACGACCGACACTTATTCGGCCGGCAAAGACTTTCCGCGGATCGCTGAGATCGCGCTCGACGCTTCGCACGATGGGAAAACCATTTTGGCGACGGTCGCGAACGGCGACGGCGGCGATTTCGCGCATTACCTGCTCGGGCTGGATGGAACCTGGAAGCAGCTGACGCAGTTTAGCGATCAGATAAAGCAAGCGCGCCTCGGGCGCGATAACGCGATCTATTTGGTTTCCCGCGCAGATGCGCCGCACGGCAAAATTCTTCGGATGCCGCTCGATAAACCGGAACTGGCGAGCGCGGCGATGACCGTGCCGGCGAGCGATGCGGTTATCCAGGAGATCGTGCCGACCGCAAAGGCGCTGTATGTCGAGGATTTGCTCGGCGGTCCGTCGCAAGTACGGCGCTTTGCCCTGGACGGCAAAGGGGAGCAGCTCATCCCGATTCCAAAAATTTCCGCCGTGCAGGGAATGCTTGCGCTGGAGGATAATTCGCTGCTCTTTCGCGCGGCCAGTTACACAGAGCCATCGAGCTGGTTCCATTGCGTTGAGGGAAAGTCTCAGCCAGTCAGGACGGCTCTGGTGGGCACTTCGCCGGTTTCATTTGCGGACATCGAAGTGGCGCGGGAGTTCGCGACCTCAAAGGATGGCACAAAGATACCGCTCAACATCGTGCGAAAAAAGGGCACGAAGCTGGACGGCCAGAATCCGACGCTGCTCTACGGTTACGGCGGCTACAGCATCAGCATGTCGCCGGACTTTAATTTCGCGCGACGGCTCTGGTTCGATCGTGGTGGGGTTTATGTCGTGGCGAACATCCGCGGCGGGGGCGAGTTCGGGGAAGAGTGGCACAAGGCTGGAAACCTGACGAAGAAGCAGAACGTGTTCGATGATTTCGCGGCAGCCGCGGAATATTTGATCAAGCAAAAATGGACGAACTCGCAAAAGCTCGCGCTTCAGGGCGGGAGCAACGGCGGCCTGCTCATGGGCGCGCTCCTTACGCAACATCCCGAGCTGATGCGCGCGGTCGTGTCATCGGTCGGCATTTACGACATGCTGCGCGTCGAGCTCGCGCCGAACGGCGCCTTCAACGTGACCGAATTCGGAACCGTGAAGGACCCGGAGCAGTTCAAAGCGCTTTACGCTTACTCGCCCTATCATCACGTCACCGACGGAACAAAATATCCGGCGATTCTGATGATGACCGGTGCGAATGACGGACGCGTCGCGCCTTATCATTCGCGCAAGATGATCGCGCGCCTGGAAGAAGCGAACAAATCCGACAAGCCGATTCTTCTGCGCACGAGCTCGAGCGCGGGGCACGGAATCGGCACTGCCCTGAGTGAGCGCATCAAACAGCTGGCGGACATGTATTCGTTTCTCTTCGCGCAACTCGGGATGACCGCGAAGAAGTGATTCGCCAGAGCCCTGTCAGCCGAAGAGCAGCGTCGGTCGCCTCGCCGACATCGCAGTCCTCGATGCCAACCCGCTCGTTGACATCACCAACACCCAACGAATCAACACCGTCATCATGAACGGCCTCCTGCTCGATCGCGCCGAATTGGATCGCCTCTTAGACCAAGCGCGCTCCTCTGTGTCGCGCTATTAAGATGACAGCCTCGCGCGGGTCTAGGGTCTGCCGAGCGAACTCATGACTCAACCCCGCCAGGGCCACAGCCTCAATAAAACGCCCACGAGAGTCCGGATTTTTCGATTGTGCGATCTTGATGAGCAGCGTTGGCACCTGCCTATGTTTTGTGGAAAATATCTACTGTAGCTCTCCACGATACCACTTAAGGGAGCCAGCCGGGTAAGGAGTAGCCTGATTCAAACTGCTACTATTATTTCCTAATTTAGTAATTGACGTGCGACCCTAAACTACTAATTTATAAATAATTAGTAATTGATTAGTAGTTTGTTTTGAAACGTCCGAAGTCACCGCCCGCTGTGCCGCCACGCCAGGTCCTCGCGCTGGCACCTAATAAATTGGGGACGCTGCTTGCCCAGGCGGTTCGTTGCGAAGCTGAAGGCAAATATCATCATTGGGATATCTTGAGGCATCTTACCCCACCCGCAGGCTTCACTCGCGAACAGTGGTGGGGTGCGACGAAGCTAGTCCGTCAACCCGCTCTGAAAGAATTGCCACTGCGCGATTCCACCGGCCAGGCGTTTCGATATGCGATTACAGACATGATCGCGCGATTACTGCACGAGATTGATTTGGGTGCCGGTGGCAACATCGGAATGCCGGACCCAATCGCAAACCCTCAGACCCGCAGGCAATACGTGATGCGATCACTTTTCCAAGAGGCAGTCACGAGCAGCCAACTAGAAGGCGCTGCGACAACTCGTGCTGCCGCAAAAGAGATGTTGCGCACGGGCCGGCCTCCACGAACTCGTGGAGAACGCATGATTTTAAACAACTATCTGACGATGCAGCGCATCACCGAGTGGAAGCAGCGGCCGCTCGACGAGGAATTGATCTTTGAGATGCACCGTATGGTTACAGACGGCACTCTCGACGAGCCTGACGGTGCCGGGCGTCTGCGGCGAGCTGATGAAAAAGTCACGGTTCAAGATGTGATCACGGGGGAAGTGTTTCACTCGCCCCCGCCTGCGGGACAGCTTCCAGATCGGCTCAAGGCGCTCTGCAAATTCGCAAATGGCAGTGTCGATGACGTTGGAAAGTCGTTGGGACGTTTTATCCATCCAGCAGTCCGCAGCATCCTTCTTCATTTCTGGTTGGCTTACGATCACCCATTCGTTGATGGGAACGGACGAACAGCTCGCGCATTATTCTACTGGTCAATGCTGCGGCAAAAGTATTGGTTTTTCGAATTCGTATCGATCTCTGAAATTTTGGTTAAAGCGCCGGCGAAGTACGCGATGTCGTTCTTGCACACAGAGACCGACGAAAACGACGCTACCTATTTTTTACTTTATCAATGCGAGGTTATTCGGCGTGCGATTGCCAGCCTGCATGAGTACCTCGACACAAAAAGCAAAGAGCTGCGACAGACCGAAACATTGCTGCGCGGTGCCCCTGAACTAAATCACCGGCAGCAGGCATTGATCGCCCACGCGCTACGCAATCCCGGAACTCGATATATGATCGAGGGTCACCGCCGCAGCCACGGCGTCGTGTACCAGACTGCCCGGCATGACGTAATGGCTCTCGCTCGGCTGGGCTTACTTGAGAAGCGGAAATCTGGCCGGGCATTCGGTTTTCTTGCGCCCCCAGATCTCGCTGATCGATTACAACGAATGGCGAGTGATCATTGATTGGTCGGTCTCAGCGTCAGCAGAGGACAGGGCTTAGCGGGACGCCGCTGGTCTTGCGGTTCCGTTCTTCTCCTCGTCCTCGAATTCTTGGAGTGCTTGCAGGAATTCCAGGGCGGCGATCATCTGCTTCCCACCGTTGCCGTGAACCAGGGCGCGGATAACGGGATTGTCGGTGTTCTTGAAGCTCAGGTTGCGGAGAACCCAGACGGCGGGCGCGACAAAAATCAGGCTGACCGCCAGGTTCACCCAAAGGAAGGCCGCGTTGGCGTGCGCAAGAACATCGACGCCGAAGAACAGGTTAAAGGCGACGACGACGTAGGCCATGTAGAGCGGCAGCATCAGCACGGGCAACCGAAAGGAACGGAGATAGTGCAGCTTTATCTCTTCGAGTTTTCTTTGGATGGTGGTGACGGGATCCGCATAGCTGATTCTCCCAAGCAAGATCAATTGGCGGATGTTTTCGATCACAGGGACGAGGACGGACGCGGCGAAGATGAACGCCGGGATCGCCAGAGTGGGGACCGAAATGCGGTCAGCGATGTAGGAACCCAACAGGACGAGCACAAAAATGCCTACGACCATTTCGCGCAATCGAAATGCCTTGAATCGGCCGAGGGCGGACTGGGTCTTATCCAACTGCGCTGTCTTGAGGCCCTGCAAATTCAGGCTAAGGATCCGGTCGAGTTTGCGGGCGTGTTCGCTCCAGGTTTGTTTTAGTTCGTCGAGTTCCATGGTTTTTAGTCGGTGTTGGTTTGGGTGAATTGCTCTTTGATCTTCAATTTCAGGCGGTTGATTTTCGTCGCCACGTTTGTTTCGGTCATACCGAGAATGCCGGCGATGTCGCGGTAGCTGTTGTCGTCCAGATACAGGATCATCAGCGCGCGGTTCAGCTCATCGAGTTGATCGATGATGCGATGAAGCGTCGCGATCTTGGGATCGGGCTCCTCGGTTTCCGCCGCGGGTTCGATGATGATTTCTTCAAGCGGAGAGACCCGCTCGCTGCGCTTCTTTTCCCGCCGGTAGGCCGAGATCGCGACGTTGAGCGCGATGCGATAGATCCAGGTCGATAATTTGAAGTGGTCGTCATACCGGCCGTGGGATTTCCACAAGTGGACGACGATCTCCTGGATGAGGTCCTTCCGGTCCTCGGCGTTGCGGCAATACGAATTGGCGATCTTGTAAACGATGCCTTTGTGCTCCTCGATCAGGGCAGAAAACTGATCGTCGGTAATGGGCGGGCGCATGTTCGTCAGGAGCTTTCCTTTGTTGCCCTATTATTCGTCGGGAGTGCCAAGAAAATCACAATTCTCGGAAAAGTTTTCGACGAAAGGCCGTCGGGCGCGCTGAGGCAATCGGGGCACTGAGGCCCCTCCACATTCGCGAAAGCTATTGCGCCGCCGCCAGCTGAGCCTCGCGTCTTCTTATCACATTGAGCGTAACAACCGCGGCGAGGGCGCAGATGAGGGCGCCGATTGCGATCGTCGCGGACGTGCCGAGGAAATCGGCCATAAGTCCGGCTTGCAAGCTGCCGAGTGGAATCATCCCGCCGAAAATGAGCGTCCAGATTCCCATGACGCGTCCGCGCATTTCGTCGGGCACAATGCTTTGCAGGACCGTGTTCGAGGTGGAGAAATAAAGGACGATTCCGAAGCCGACAATCGCGAGGAGCAGAGTCCCGAGATAAACATTCTTGGTGAAGGCAAAGAGCGCGAGCGACGCGGAAAAAATCCCGATGCCGCCCAGCGCCATGATCCGCGTCGGCAGGATGTGCCCGGCGCTCGCGACCGTGAGCGCCGCGGCCAGCGCGCCGACACCGCTTCCCGCCATCAACATGCCGTAACCGTTCGCGCCCAGATGCAAGACGTCACGCGCGAACGCGGGCAGGAGCACCGAATAAGACCAGCCGAAAATCCCGACGACAGCGAAGAGGGAAAGAATGGTGCGGACACGCCGGTGACTCCAAACGTAACGAAATCCTTCCAGGGCCTGACCGATCGCGCTCGATTCACTCTGGATCGGCGCGTGTCTCGGCAGCCGCATCATGAGGAGTCCGGCAATGACGGCGATGAAGCTGAGGCCATCGAGCAGGAAACACATGGCGATTCCGACCTGCGCCATGAGAAAGCCGGCGATCGACGGCCCGACAATGCGGGCGCAGTTGAAGGCGGAACTGTTGAGCGAGATGGCGTTCATCAAATCTTCGCGGCTAGTCATCTCGATCACGAACGATTGTCGCGCCGGCATATCGAAGGCCATCGTGATGCCTCCGAGGATGGCGAGCACAATGATGTGCCACGGTTGCACCAGC
>DASVJK010000060.1:0-9488 GCA_036385955.1 Chthoniobacterales bacterium
GTGCAGCTCGAGCATTGGGTCAGCCAGCGCATTGGGGACACCGAAACCTGTCAACGAAGGTCCGATCCCCCGAATGAGCACATGCTTGGGTGTGCTTCCCGTAATGATGAAGCCGCCAATGCCCACGTTATCACCGGTCTGAACGAACATGCGCGTCGAGAGGTTGACCGCCTGCGACGCGGGCGTCGCAGTTGGAGTCGGTGTTGGTGTCGGCGAAGGTGCAGCCGTGGGTGTGGCTGTAGCGGTAGCTGTCGGAGTAGCCGTCGCTGTTGGAGTAGCCGTGGCGGTGGCTGTCGCTGTGGGCGTTGGTGTCGGGGTAATTGGCGTTGGAGTAGGCGTTGGGGTTTGCACCGGTGTGGGCGAAGGGCCACCCGTTGGGGCAGGGCCCTGGATTGCGACGGTGATTGGCGCACCCGTCTTGAAGAAGCCGACCGTCGCATTCGAAACCACCGGCGGAGTGGTGGAATCGAAACGGAAATTATACAACGTGCCCCAGCGAATAGCGTTCGCGTTTGGGTTCTGCGCAAAGGTCTCCGAATTCCAGGTCAGACTTGAGACGCTTGGATTGAAAGTCCATTCAGCGCCGCTAAATCCCGCGTCCCCTTGCGTCCCATCGGCGGGAAATCCGGGATGTTGAGGCGGCGCATGAAATTGGACGTTTTGTTCGTTGAGTTCGGCTCCGTTGATAACTGGTATGAGGAGCCTGGGCACACTGAAGGACTGGATCCCGCGATCAAGATTCTGGTTATAGATCGCGTATTCATAATGGTAAAGTCCGGCGACAGGGCCCGTCACCTTGAAGGCAAGAAAGGCGCGGCCATCGATTCCCGGAACGGGCTCGATCGTCCGGATCGTTGCTCCAGGCCAGGCATTGATGGCAGGAGTCATCTGCACGGTGGATCCAACGGGTGAAAAGGTGAAACTCGTCGTGCCGCTGACGCTGAACTGACGGTAGGAGGCATTGTTGTACATGCTGCATTGCCCAGGGTTAGCCTGGCACCAGGCGTACTCATGTGGCGTTACATATTGAGCTTCGGCGTAATACGTCGCACCCACATTCATCGTCGTGTTCAGATCGCTGCCTTCCACAAGAATCCGGTGCGATGTACCGGTGTGAGTGTGGCCTGTGTGGCTGGCTGAAGTAGATGGGTAGGCACCGGTAAAGGGATTCACCCAGGCGCGTGAACCCAAGCCGCTTTGACTCCCATTTAAACTGGCGTCGTAAGGATCAGAGCATCCCACGCACAGATGCGAGCCAGTAGAGCAACCAGAGGTGTTGCAACCAAAGCCGCAAGCGTTGTCTTCCAAAGCAAAGAACGCATGCTTCAGCCAGGATTGGCCAATTTGCTCAAAACGATCGTTGTTGCTCGCTCCGCCGCTCATGCGATAGAGATTTTGCGGAATGACAGGATGGTCGGTATTTGGCAACTGAAACCAATCGAGCGGCTGGTCGCCGTTATTACAAGAGGTTGTGCCCACCGCCAGACCGACCTGGGTCCCGCTGCTTCCATCTTGCTCCATGGACGGCAGATCTCCCACGATGACATCGGGTCCCGGGACAGCGTCCGGAGCATTCGGAGTGCGGCCGCTTCGCGGGGGCAGTATCGCGGATTGGACTGCGCCGTTGACCACCGTGGTGATTTCGATCGCATACATGGTCGTGGCGATCGAAATTCTTCCCACGGTCGAACCAGCTTCCGAAGGACGCCCAAGCTTCTTTGCAAACTCGTCTGAAATCAGCAGCCTTCCGTCCTTAATGCTGAGCGAATGCGCCGCGGCATCGTAATCATAAAGATTTCCTTCAATGTTGAAAAAGACAAAGCCCGTTTTCACGTCGCGAACCGCGAGGTCAAAAGATGCATCCGATGGAAGTTTTTCGATCACGAGTTGGTTCAAAGACGCCTGCAACGGCCCAGGAAGAACTGCGGCGTTTCCCGGTATGAGCCCCATCGAGCCCGGCTCGGGACCGCGCAAGACACTGTTAACGACAAGGATCGTGAAAAAAGAATTGGGTCCCACTTGGAAACGCAATGTGTCCAGCTTCGATTCTTTCGTCGCGGAGTCGATTCCATTAAGTCGATTCAAATCGAGATCGATCACGACGCTTCCACTCGCGACGATCATTTTCTCAAGGGTTCCCGTCTGTCCTTCCGGGCTTTTCCCTGGCAATTGTGATGCAAAATTCCCGGAGCTGTTGCTCAAAAGCAAAAGCAGCGGGAGCGTGAAATAACTCAACATTTTCCTCAACATTTTCCTAATCCTCCAATTTACGGGCGCTCAAAAAGTTATGAATGAAGCCCTCGGAATCAAGACGTGTGAGTTACGTTGCGTGTCGCGGGCTGCCGGATGAAGGTTGCTATATACGTCTCCCAGAAAAGTAGTCTACTTTTAAAATATTTTTTTATCATCTCAATGACCTAGGGCTGTAATGAGTTCTGCTGCGCTCTTGCGCAGATGAGGAAGTTTATGAAGAGCGGCTGTGAAGATCGGAAAGCAAAAAAACAGGGATTGAATCAGCTCCCTGTTCTCAAAAATTTTCCGACCACGCAAAGCGGCATTCGCAAATCAAAGACCAGCCGCTGGCGCGCGGCAGTGCTCATCTTGGTTAATTTGCTGATGGTGGCTCACGTAATCCAGTGGCGGATTATGGGCAGGACGATTTCGCCGATTGAGCCTTCTGAGACCATGCACACGCTCCAGCAGGGGGCGATCAACGCGGGCTTTATCTTTTTTTCTCTGGCCATTCTAACGACGCTGATATTCGGGCGTTTTGTCTGCGGCTGGGGTTGCCATATTCTCGCCCTTCAGGATTTCTGCGCGTGGATTTTAAAGAAAATTGGCCTCACTCCGAAGCCGTTTCGATCGCGGCTATTGATCTATGTCCCGCTCATCGCCGCTTTGTATATGTTTGTCTGGCCCACGGCATATCGATTCTTTTTAAGCTCAGAGCCCGGACCACTCATCCCGAAATTCACCAACCATCTTGTCACCAATAATTTTTGGGAAACTTTCCCTTCCGTTGCAGTCGCGATCCCTTTTCTCCTCATCTGCGGGTTCCTGACCGTGTATTTCCTGGGACAGAAAGGCTTCTGCACCTACGCCTGTCCCTATGGGGGATTTTTTGGTCTCGCGGACAAGCTGTCGCCCTGGAAAATCCGAGTGACCGACGCGTGTAATCAATGTGGGCACTGCACTGCAACCTGCACTTCGAACGTCCTCGTCCACGCGGAGGTGAAAGCATACAAGATGGTGGTGGATCCAGGCTGCATGAAATGCATGGATTGTATCAGTGTGTGTCCGAACGACGCCTTGTATTTCGGTTTTGGGAAGCCCACGGTCGCGGTTTCCAAGTCGAGCGCAATTCAGAAGAACTACTCTTTAACATGGCCTGAGGAGGTTCTCGGGGCCGCCGCGTTTCTTGGAAGTTTCCTGGCTGTTCGAAGCGTTTACGGGCTCGTCCCGTTCTTGATGGCGCTGGGTTGTGCGGCGGTCACGACGTTTCTCGTTCTAAAAACCTGGAGATTGCTCAGGGAAAAAGAAGTGTTCTTTCACCGTTTCAACCTGAAGGTTTCGGGCAAAATTCAGAAAGGGGGATGGGGATTCCTGGCCTTCTCGATTCTGTGGGTGGGTTTAAACGCGCACAGTGGGTGGGTTCGCTATCACGAATATGCAGGCGGCCAAGCATTTCAGAACATCCAAATCCCGGACGAGCTGGCGCTTGCGCAGACAAACCCTGATCCCTGGCTGAGTCCGATCGATCGTGAGAGAGTCCTCGAAGGGAAAAAACATTTTCAGACGGCTTCGCACTTCGGACTGTTTATAAATGGCGACGCGCTATCGAAGCTTGCGTGGTTTGAATATCTCTCTGGCGATGCGGAGCAATCCGTCGAGCTGCTCGGCCAGGCAGCAGCCCACCAAAAAGGACAGACAAGAGCTTTGAGCCTGTACTATCGCGGGACGATTCTGAGCCGTTTGGGCCGTTACGAGCAAGCGCGGACGAGTCTCGATGAGGCCTTGGTGCAGCGAGAAGATTTAATTCTCGCTCGCCAGGAAAAAGGCGAGGCTCTTTGGCAGCTAGGTCGCAAAGAAGAAGCCATTTGGGTTTGGACTGACGCACTACAGCGCAATGCGCGCCTTGTTTTGACCAGCAATCAACTCGCTGGCGCCAAGCGATCCCTAGGCAGAGTCGAAGAAGCAATAGCCCACGAAGAACAAGCGGACCAATTCACTCCCGACGATCCGATTTACCATTGGATGATCGGCCTCAGGCTGAAAAACCTCGGGATGAAAGAGCTTGCCGAAAAACATTTTCAGCGAGCGATTCAACTCGACCCTGGGTTCCAAGTGCAACCCAGATAGACGCGTTTCAATGCGAAGGCTTGTTTTGTTGTCCTTCCAAACGCCGAAAAGACCGGGAACTTACAGGCCAAGCGCGGAGCGCGGCTCCCGCGCAAATTTGAATCCACTCAATTGTTGATCGGGCGCGTTCTTGGCCAGCGCGAGAAACTGAAACGTCGTCCCGAGAAACTCCGGATGCAATAAGGTCTGTAAGGCGCGGCGGGCGCGCGGTTCACTTTCTCCGGCGAATTCGCTCGGCAACAAACGCGAAATCACGCCGGTGATGAAATGATATTGATCCGTAAAATCGGTCAGCGTCAGACCACATTCTTCCGCCCGCTCAACGAGGCTTGTCCAATCAACGTGCGCGGAAATATCGGCGCGTGCGATCTGATAAAGCGGCGAGACAACCGTGCGATGGCCCGCGTAACATTGAAGCGTGCCTGTCGCACGTTCCGGCGCGTAAAACTTGTCGCGCGAATAGCCATAATCGACCGCCAGCACATAGCCGCGAGTGAGCTTTCGCGAAACATGCTCGATCCAATCCAAAACGGCGAGATTTAGCTCGGTCTCGTAAGGTCGGATGGCGTGTCGTGGAATTTTCTCAAGATGTTCGCGCAGATTTTCGTCTATGATCGGCCGTAGGACGAAAGCGAATTCATCGCCTGATTCGACCACACATCGTTCCTGCCAATGGCTCTCGTCATTCGTGCGACTAATTAGATGCACGGGCATCGCGTCGAGAAGCTCATTTGAGAAATGAACCCCGCAGAATGGATCGAGATCGATCAGCGATTTTTCCCATCTGAGCTTCTCGCTGAAATCGCGAAGCGCTTCACCCTGCCGCTTCCGCAAGATTGGAAATGGTTCGATGATCCAATAGCGAAGCGTGGAAAAAAAATCCGCGGCGCGCTCGCGCACAGCTCCGAGAACATCTCGGGCGAAATCGCCATGGTGGGCTCCCTGTTCGACGATGACGAAATCATCGGGCCGGCCAAGTGACTCCCACATCTCGACGAATTGCGCCGCCAGCAGCCGGCCGAAAAGCGGACCCACGCTGACATTCGTGAAGTAGTCGCCACGCCGCCCGATCGCACAGCGCCCGGAGCTGTAGTAACCAAGCTCCGGATGAAAGAGAGCCTGCTCCATGAACCACTCGAACGTCACGGGTCCGCGACGGCGGATTGTGTCCCGAATGAATTCGATCAAAAAGGGCTTACCCGTCTTCATCGATTTGAGCGTTTGGAGTTTGGATTTTGATTCGAATTGCACCAAATTGCGCGCGACATCTAAAAGCTCCGGCCTGCAGCATGCCAGTTTCCTATCTCACGCGTCCCTCGGTCGAGTATTTCCATCGCCGTTGGTTTACCAAACCGAAATTCTACGTGCCGATCGGGACCGCGCTCATCCTCCTGATCGGTTTCGGCATCTATTTTTTCTATCTCGCCGCAACCCTCAGCGAGGAAGCCTCGACTTTCGACCTCTCGACGCTCGAACAGATGGAATCGGCCAGCGTCGTCCTTGATCGCAACGACAAGATTTTTGGGCAGATCTATGTCGAGAACCGGGAGACCGTTCCCTACGACCAATTACCGCGCGATCTCGTCAACGCTGTCGTCTCCGTGGAAGACAACAAATTTTACCAGCACGGTGGCTACGATCTTTCCGGCATCTTGCGCGCGGCGCTGAAGAATTTTACGGCCGGCCACGTGCGGCAGGGTGCGAGCACGATCACGCAGCAGCTGGCGCGGAATAGTTTTGCGCTCAAGGAAAAAACCTTCCGGCGCAAGCTGCTCGAGATTTTTCTCTCCCGCCGGATCGAGGAGCGCTTCGGAAAACAGAAAATCATGGAGCTGTATCTCAACCGCATCTACTTCGGCGGCGGATTGTACGGCGCCGAGGCCGCCTCACGCGGTTATTTTGGAAAGCCGGCGCGCGACATGTCGCTCCCGGAATGCGCCACCCTGGCCGGCTTGATCAAGAGTCCGAACAAGCTTTCGCCTTGGGGTGACAAAACTGCGTCGCGTGACGCGCGCAACATCGTGCTCGCCCGGATGCGTGACCTCGGGTTTATCACGCACGGGCAGTGCGAGACCGCGCAAGCGGAAGATATTGCGATCGGCAGCCGGCAAAGTGCGCAGGGTCAAACCTACGCAGTCGATTACATCCGCCAGCAGGTCATTGCCGTGGTCGGGTGGGACCGCGCCATGAATGAAGGCTACCGGATCCACACCACGATCGACGCGGAATTGCAAAAGGTCGCAGAGGAATCATTGAAAGCGCATCTCGCCCAGGCGGAGCAGCATCCCGGTTACAGCCATCCAACGTATGAAGCCTTCGCCAATCGCTATCGCAACGCGAAGCAGCTCGCCGTGCCGAACGTGACGGTGGCGCCTGATTATTTACAGGGCGCTCTCATCGCGCTCGATAATCAGACCGCCGGCATTCTCGTGCTCATCGGCGGCCGCGATTTTGAGCACAACCAATATGACCGGGCGTTGCAGGCAAAGCGGCCCGCCGGGACTGCGATCAAGCCTTTCGTGTACGCAGCCGCATTTGAGAATGGACTTTTCCCTGGCTCGCTCGTGGAAGACTCAGCGCTGGATAATCGCGCCGTCATGATCGGCGGCACGACGGGAATTCTCGGCGAATGGGGACCCGAATCTGACGACAACCGTTACGAAGGACCGATGACCGCGCGTCAGGCGCTGGCGAAATCGAAGAACGGCGCCACGGTCCGAATCGGGATGACGGTTGGAGTTGAGCCTGTCATTCAGCTTTGCCATGCCGCCGGCATTCGTTCCCAGCTCCGCCCTTTCCCCGCCACGTTTCTCGGCAGCAGCGAAATCACGCTCGCGGAACTCGCGCTCGCCTACACGATCTTTCCAAACGGCGGATGGCGCCCGAACGCGCCATACATTCTCGATCGCATCGAGGAAAAGGACGGCACGGTCGTCTGGCAATCCCCGGAGGAGCGCACCCGGCATAAAGTCATCAAACCTGAGACCGCCTATGAAGTGCATTCCTGTCTGGTTGACGCGCTCGAGTCGGGCACGGGTCGAGCAGCACGGGAAAAATTCGGCCTCAAGAAATTTCCGGCTGCCGGTAAAACCGGAACGGCCTACGATTTCACCGACGCACTTTTCGCCGGGTACGATAACTCGATTACTTGCGCGGTCTGGGCTGGATTCGATAAACCGCAAAAAATTTATCGCGGCGCATTCGGCAGCGAAATCGCGCTGCCGATCTGGGTCGATATTATGAATGCCGCGAGCGAGCGGTATCCACGAAAGGAGATTCCGCAGCCCGCCGGAATGCAAAAAGTCGAGATTTGCTCGAAGTCTGGATTGCTCGCGACGGACAAATGTTACGACTCGGTGAAGTCGGCGGGCGGGGAAACGGTCCGACGTCGCACCACTTACATGGAGATCGCGACTTCCGCTCAAATGCCTACCGAGCCCTGCAATGTGCATGGCGAAGCGAGAGCGCGCCTTGTGCGCGATTTGCCCGCGTCCGGATTTCCGCGCGCTTCGCTTGCGGTCGATCCGACTCAAGTATCACCCGTCACCGTGAAAGGGCCGGTCCTCCTCGCGGAAAACGATCCGTATGGCGCAGTGAACTCAACGACCAAACCCAAGCCGCCGCCGGAAAAGGAAAAACCACAGACAGACAAGCCGGTCAGTCCGAACGCGGACGAGAATATGCCTGATCCGACGAAGCCGGTCTTGAAAGCGCAGCCCGTCGAACCTGATCCGAATAAGCCGGTCTTGAAAGCGGAACCGGTCGAACCTGATGCGACCAAGCCAATTTTGAAAGCGCTGCCGGTCGAACCGACACCACAACCAAAGGAGATCCGTCGCGCAAAACCGGTGCACCCAGCCGATGAGATTCCCAGCGACCAGATTTTGAAACCCACGCCTCCACCGCCAGCGGATCTCGGCGACTAGGCAGTCCCCGTCTTCATCTGATACGGTGCCCTACCAATGGCGCAGGATGCTCGGCCTCATTTTCGTTTGACCGTTCTCAATCCGGGCGGACGCGATCCGGAACAGCACTTCCCCGATGGCGCGGGCGAAACAGCGCAACCGCATCCACCGACAAACTTCCACGCCTATGCTGCGTGCACGCGTGGAAGTTTTCATCGTGAAATGAGACGTGCCATTGCCGAAGCCACGCCCATTCTGCTTTTGCTGCGCGGTGACTTCAGCGCTTCGGAACGCGCGCTGGCGGCCCTGCAAAAAGAAGGCCGCGTCGTCGCGGTTTCATTAAAGGAGACGGGACTGCATCAAATCGCGAATCAGCTGTGCGATCCGGCGAGACTCGCGCGTTTTGTGCGCATTGTGAGTCGGGCGGACGGCTGCATCGCGCCCACGCCTGAAGCAGCGGTTTTCTATCGAGCGATTCGGGGCACCCCAGACCGCGTCGCTTTCATCCCGACGCCTTATCCCATCGACGATCGGCGTTGGGATTTTTCACGGCCGATCGACGAACGTTCGGGAATCTTCCTCGGAACGCGCGAGTGGAACGTCCTCTCGCGAAATCATCTCGGCGCGTTGCTGGTCGCGCGGCGGTTGAGCGAGCAGGCAGGCGAACAGGTCACGGTCTTCAATTTCGATCGCCGCAAAGGCGTGCGCTTGATTGCCGGAATCGGAATGGCTTCTGAAAAACTGCGCGTACTCGATCGAAAGCTTTCTTACCCTAGCTACCTTCGGGAGGTTGCCCGGCATAGGATCGTCCTCCAGTTCGATACCAGTTTTGTTCCGGGGCAGGTCGCGGGCGACGCGTTGCTCTGCCGCGTTCCGTGCGTGGGCGGGAATGGCGCCGTCGATCGTCTTGCTTTCCCGGACACCTGCGGGTTCGCGCGCTCCATCGAGGAGATCGGAAAGACCGCGCTGCGTCTGCTCACTGACCGAGCGAATTATAAAAAAAGCGTCGCCAACATGGAGACCGTCGCTTCCCAACGCATCGCGTTCAAAGTTGTCGCAAAACAGCTTGAAGATTTTTTCCACAGGTAGGTGTGGAGTCTCAAGAGGTTGTTTCGGTTTGCGAGGAGTTTGGAGATGGGAGGTTTGAGCTGGAGGGCGGAGTGAGGGCGATGCCAGTTGTAGAGATGGAGCCAGGGTTGAAGGTGGGCGGCGCGTTGGGAGGAG
>DASVJK010000061.1:0-2830 GCA_036385955.1 Chthoniobacterales bacterium
TTTGTGCAGGCCACCGCGTCGTCAAACCTCATGTTGACAGTGGTGGAGAAATGGTAGGTCATCTACGCCTCCTGTTCGCGGCCTCGCACTAATCTCCGTTTGGAATGCTGCTTAAAGCGCAGGAAAGCCCTCCCGCCGCGCGAACATCATGATCTAAATCAAAGGACGGCCGCGGCCAGCAAACGATGATTGATAACGTTCGGCCGCATTTGTCCGCGGCGATCTCGCGCACACGATACACCACCGCCTTTTGTACTGCCTTTTGAAATTTCGGCCAGGCAATATCTAAATAGCTGTCGATCTCGGCGAAACTGCCTCGGCTTCCCATTTCGAGCAAGTCTTCCCGTGAGGACAGGTTTCCGACCGGCGTCTGATCGGTGCCGGGCCGTGCGTTACGTCAGATCTTGGCACCACCATCTGTTCCTCCAGGGCCTACCTCGTAGGGTCAAAAAAATGAAACTGCTTAAAGGCGACAGTTTTCCAATCTTTTTGGTCTCGGACGGTGTTTCGCAACAATCTTGCCGTGGACACTTAAGTAAGGAGGTCGCAAGGAGTTCCGGGTGCCGCAGGTCAGTGCAACGATTTCGGTGCTCCAACTCCGTCAGAACGCATCGGTCTTTGCACAAGGATGCGCCGATTTCTCGTCCGATTCATCAGATCGGAATCATTCGTTCACACCCGATCCTCGGCGGGCTTCACCATCACCATCACCATCACCATCACCATCACTACGTCCAGGTTTAAGTTTTCGGTACACACAGGTCGCGAGCGCTCCCAAATGGGCCCCTCCGCCGCCTTTCGGTATTGGACAAGTGCGGAGCGGAAACCTTTTTCATTTCGTAAGCGCGACCAAGCGAAAAAATTAGCCGAATGCTGTTCGGGTACTGTCGTACGGCGCTTTCGCATGCCGGAATAGCCAAGTCCATGTTAAGCGTTTCAAAGCAAACGTCTCCAGTTATTCGCGCGGGATCGGAGGGGCTGGAAGCATATTGTCGTCGTGCTGTTCGGCCTGGCGAGCTACAACCGGCTTGTGGCGACGCGGCAGCAATACAATCAGGTCGACATTGACGTTCAGCTAAGAACAGACATTGCTCTTTGACTTGGATCAAATTGGAGTTCGCCTATGTGTGATTATTATAACTAGCCGTAATCCGCGCGCCGAATAAAAGCAAAAGAATAGGAGTTGAACCAAGTCGTTCTGTTAGAGATGTCAGTGGAGTGCTCAGTGAAAATTGCCCAGATCGCGCCTCTTATTGAAAGCGTCCCGCCCCGGTTCTATGGTGGCACAGAGCGGGTCGTTTCATATCTCACGGAAGAACTCGTCCGCTCGGGCCACGAGGTAACGTTGTTCGCGAGCGGCGACTCCGTGACGTCCGCACAGCTCGTCAGTTGCGCCACGAGGGCGCTGCGGCTCGACCCGAACGTGCGCGATCCGATTCCGTATTACATGCTGATGCTGGACCGTGTACGCGAGTGCGCCGATGATTTCGACATCTTGCACTTCCACATTGATCAGTTCCATTTTCCACTGTTTCGGCGGCTCGCCGGTCGCACCGTGACGACATTGCACGGTCGGCAGGATCTGCCAGACCTGCGCCCGCTCTATTTCGGCTTCCACGAGATGCCGCTGGTCTCAATCTCCGACGCTCAGCGTGTGCCAATCCAAAACGCCAACGTCGTCGCCACGGTCTACCATGGGCTGCCGCTCGATCTGCACCAGCCGACGTTTAATCCGCGTGGCGGCTATTTGGCCTTCCTCGGGCGCATTTCACCGGAGAAGGGGGTCGATCGCGCGATCAAAGTGGCACAGACGCTCGGCATCCCCCTGAAGATCGCGGCCAAAGTGGATCGGGTGGACGAGGCCTATTTCCGCGAGCAGATCGCTCCTTTGCTCAAAGGGCCGGACCTGCAGTTTATCGGCGAAATCGACGAGCAGGAGAAGACCGATTTCCTCGGCCAGGCCTTGGCTCTGATGTTCCTGATCGATTGGCCCGAGCCATTCGGGATGTCAATGATCGAGGCGATGGCCTGCGGCACGCCGGTGCTGGCGCTGCGTCGCGGTTCGGTCGAGGAGGTGGTCGAAGACGGATTGACCGGGCATATCGTTGACAGCATCGAAGAGGCAACCGTCACGCTGCCGCGCGTCATGGCGCTGGATCGCCGCGCGGTACGCCGGCGTTTTGAAGACCGGTTCAGCGCCACGCGCATGGCGAACGAATACGTACGCGTCTACAATTCGTTGCTTGTGCGGACGAATGTGAAGCTAGTCCCGAACCAAGCCGAGCCTCTGCACACGACCGCCGCGGAGCTTGCCAACGAGCCGAGTGAGTCGATCCATTGATGATCCCGGCGTCACAGATGTAAGCAGCCGAGCCTGCTTACATTGAGGAAGCCGTCTACTCCCGCGACGGTTTCGCTCTCCGCTACGCTGGACGCTTCTGAAGGCCTCACTCGGGCTGGAATTCGATCTCAACCCGAAGAAATCAGGTTGGCTTCCACATCTGGAGCAGGAATTCGAGCGACCTCGCTCGCCCTTGTCGGCGCACGAATGTCCGCCGCTGTCATGCGGCAGGCTAGCTAGTTTTCTTCTACATGCACTTCTAGCAAGGTCTTGATGACGACATCGGCGCCGTGTTGACGTAATGCCTCAGGTTGCTGGCCGCGATCGATGCCGACCACGCATCCGAAACCACCCCGTTTGCCGGCTTCGACCCCAGCCAACGCATCCTCAAACAGGATTACACGCGATGGCGCAACATTGAGACGGCGTGCGATCTCGAGAAACAGGGCCGGAGCCGGCTTGCCCCGGAGGCTGAGCGCCTCAGCGTCA
>DASVJK010000062.1:0-5929 GCA_036385955.1 Chthoniobacterales bacterium
ATGGAAGTTACTTGTACCCGAAGTAGGTGCGCCAACCAGCAATGGAGGCAGCCTCCGAAGGTATGAGTGGTAACTGGGATGAAGTCGTAACAAGGTAGCCGTAGGGGAACCTGCGGCTGGATCACCTCCTTTCTAAGGAGAATTCGTCACGCTCTGAGTTTACTCGGAGGTCAGTGATTGAATAGGTCGACGGCTAAAGCGCGTGGAGAAATCCGCGAGCAATGCCGTTAAGCCCTTGGAATCGAAAGAAACCAAGGCTTGAAGAACTCTGAAACGGTAACGCACAATTCAGTCTTTGCTGCACAGTCATGAGACGATGCCGGATGGCGAGAAATCGCCCTCCGGCATTTTCTTTTGGGTGTGAAACGCCGTCTCACAGAGACGGGCTACAATTGTCGATTCGAAACGCCGTCTCGCAGAGACGGCCTACAATTGTAGGGCGTCTGTGCCAGACGCCGTCGTGTGGCGCGGCCTGATTGCAATTCTCCATCCTCCATCTACAATCTGAAATCTTCAATTAGTGCGGGGGCATAGCTCAGTTGGTAGAGCGCCAGCTTTGCAAGCTGGATGTCAGGGGTTCGAATCCCCTTGCCTCCACATCCCATTTCGGATTGCGGATACCGGAAAGGGATGAACCGAAGCCAAACGTTCGGCGGTCATAGACCGCCGCTACAGGAACATCGGCAGAACGATTCCCCTCGCCCGCGCCCTTAACTTTCCGGTATCCGAAATCCGGTTTTACTTCACTTTCGTCAGGTCCGCCCGATTCAAATCGAGATCGCTCTGAGGGATCACCTTGACGTCCTGGAAATTCTTTTTCAACGCGTCCAGGAATTCCGGCGCTTTGCCGACGACGATAAGACTCGGCGGCGTCTCGAAATATTTCGCCGCGAACGCGCTCACATCCGCTGCCGTGATTGCGTTGATCGCCGGGATAAATTTGTTGACCGTGTCGAGCGGGCGATCGTAGGTCGCGAGCGAAGCGATCTGTGCAACCAAGCCTCGATTCGTTTCCAAATTGCGCGCGTATCCCCCCGTCAACACCGCCTGCCGGGACTTCAGTTCCTCACCCTGGACCGGTTCAGTGCCCAGGCGTTTCAGCTCCGATTGTAACAGACCCGCGACTTCAGCCGCCGATGGGTTCTTTGTCTGCGCCGAAGCGACAAACGATCCGCCACTGCGCCGTGACTCCATCGCACTGCGGGCGCCGTAGCTCAGGCCGCGCTTAATGCGAATCTCGCGGTTCAACCGCGAAACGAAGCCCGTCCCGAGCGCCGCATTCACAACCAATCCCGTGTAGTAATCCGGGGAGTCTCGTTTGATCGCCGGCTTGGCCACCGTGACCGCGGCCTGGCCCGCTTCCGGCATGTCAACGACGAGGTTTTCCGATTTCCATTCCGCGGCCTTGGGGCGAGCGGGCTCTTTGCTGGCGGATGGATCGGCCTTCCAGTCACCGAAAAATTGTTGCGCGTATTTCTTTCCCTGTTCGAGCGTGAGATCCCCAGCCAAAATAAGCGTGGCGTTTTCCGGCGTGTAATAGGTCTTGTAAAGTTTCACGAGATCGTCGCGCTGGATCGCCTGGACCGTCTCCATCGTGCCGCCGGCGGCATGACCGTACTCGCCCGCTCCGTAGACGACCCGATCGGTCACGAATCGGGCCAACGCGCCGGGCTGTTGCAACACGACGCGCAAACCATCGAGTGTTTGATTCTTGAGCCGGTCGATCTCTTCCTGTTTGAAAGCGGGATGCAGGACCACGTCCGCGAGAATGCCCAAAGCCGGCTCCGCATTACTGGAGAGCACGACAACGGCAGCGCTGGAAGCATCCCAGCGCGCGCCCGACTCGATCTCGCCACCAAGCGATTCAATCGCGCTCGCGATCTGGGGCGCGGTCATTCTCTCGGTGCCCTTGGTCAAAAGGGAACCGGTCATACTCACAGCGCCAGCCCGTCCGTCGGGATCGACTTCCGCGCCAGTGCGCACGAGCAACTCCGCAGCCAGTATCGGCAACCCGGGCCGCTCCGCCACAATCACTCGCAGACCATTCTCGAGCCTGGCTTCTGTCGGCTGCGCAAAGGTAATCTCATGGGGCGCCGATGCCGCAGGCGCCTTATCGATGCCGCCAATTGCGGACGCCAATTGCGTAGCCGCGAAGAACACGACTCCAATGCTGCAAACAGTGCGTGTTTTCATCAGGACTTTTTCTCGCTCTTCTCTTTGCTAACGGTCTTCATCGATTCCGGCAGATACTCGATCACGACCTTCTTTTTGCCCGTGATGTACTTGTTCAGCACTTCCTTGATTTGGGCCACCGTCACCGCCTGCACCATCGCCAAGTCGGTATTCACTCGCGCGGCGTCGCCATAAACCACCGCGGCTTCTCCGAGCGCATTCGCCTTGCCGTTGGCGGTTTCACGTTCCAGCAGCTTTGACGTGAGCAAGCGGTTCTTCGCCTTGGCGAGTTCCAAGTCCGTCACGCCTTTTTTGAGCACGTTCTCGATCTGGTCGCTCAGCGATTTCTTTGCGATCTCGACCGGCTTTCCGCTCGCCAGAACCGCGCGAAAAACGAGCAAGCCGAGATCTTCATGCAAATCGGCGCTGCATGAGACAGCCTGTGCGACTTGCTGCTCGTAAACCAGGGCCTGGTAGAGCCGCGATGACGCGCCACCCGCCAGAATTTCCTCAGCCAGGGAGAGGGCCGGGGCGTCTTTGCTGCGCACCGATGGCGCGAGGTACGTGACCGCGATCGCCGGCAGCGGAGCCTTCGCGCTATAAGATGTCTCGAGCTTATCCTCTTTCCGCGGCGGCTCTTTTACCGTGACACGTGGGATCTTTTCCGCCGGTTTGCGGATGGCGCCGAAATATTTTTTTATCCAGCCGTCAAGTTCCTCCTGTTTGAAATCGCCCACCACAATGAGCGTCGCGTTATCAGGCCGATAAAAGGTCGCATGAAAGGCGCGCACTTCGGGAAGTTTCGACGCGTCGAGCTCCGCGATGCTGCCGATGCCTGGCCGTTTGTAGGGATGAACGGCGAACGATTTTCTGTCTATATCGAGATAAAATTCTCCATACGGGTTCGCGAGAATCCGTTGCCGGTATTCCTCCTTCACTACGTCCCTTTCTGAGGTGAAGTTCTGATCGTTGAGAGCGAGCGCCGACATTCGTTCCGCCTCCGCCCACAAGATCGGATCGAGATAATTCGACGGCACGACTTCGTGATAAACGGTGACGTCGTCCGCGGTGTAAGCGTTATTTTCTCCGCCGATATTTTCGGTCAGGTCGTCAAACGCGTCCGGCGTCAAATGCTCGTTGCCCTTGAACATCATGTGCTCAAAGAGATGAGCAAAACCGCTGCGGCCATTTGGATCGTCTTTCGAACCGACGTGATACCAGACCTGCACGGCAACGGTCGGGCTCTTGTGATCTTCGACCGTGTAGACCTGAAGCCCGTTCGCCAGCGTCGCGTGTTTGAAGGGCAGCGGCGGAACTGATATCGCTTGTTTCGGAGCCGGGTTTTCCGCGCGAACGAACGCCGGAGATAGAGCAAGAGTAAGAGCGAGACAGACCAGGGTAGATTTCACAAAAGTGTGAGCACGATACATGAGATTTCCGATTTGCGATTTGCAATTTGCGATTTAAGTAATGGCGCGCGACAGCGCGCGAGGAACCCAAATCGAAATTCGGCAATCGAAATTCGAAAATTCGACGGCGCAGCCGCCGCAACGGGCCTGTAGCTCAGTTGGTTAGAGCATGCGCTTGATAAGCGCAGGGTCGCTGGTTCGAGCCCAGCCAGGCCCAGCCTCCGCTCGAAGCGCAGCGCAGAGCGAAGGCTGTTCCGCCGGGGTAAAACGCAGGCGGGCCGGATGTTTGCGGCTTTCCGACGCGACCAACTCGAACTGATCAACGGGCCGAACAACGCGCCAACGCAGCGCCGCGTCATACCATCGAAAAACAGAGATCAGGAGGATTCAAGACCGGCGTCAGTGACAAGATCCGCCCCATGTTTCGCAAACGATGGTGAGCAGGTTGCCGCTGCCGGGCATTTCATGGCATGAGGAGGCGATCGAAATGAGCAGAGTATTGACGCAGCCGAGCGCGGAGGCTGTGAGGGCGGAAAATATGATTGCGATGGCTTTAAGCATCGTGGCACCGGGACTTGGCCAAATCTACAAAGGCCATGTCACGGGCGGGTTGATTTGGCTGTTTCTAGGAATGCCGGTGGCGCTTTGGATCGGAATCCTGCTTAGCCTCGCAACGGCAGGTGCCGGCCTCGTCCTTCCGCTCTTGTGCTGGGCAGCACTGGTGATTGACGCATATTGGAAAAAAGACCGACGCACCCATCACTGGTTCATGGGAAATGGCGTGGAGGAAGATTATTCCATTAGCATCGACTGATTAGTCTAAGAGAGAACAGACCGCTCGACCTGCATGGCAGGCGACTTCGGCTTTACATTTTCTGAGTGCGCAGCCGCGCAAGACTCCAACTGATTAACAGGCCAAACAACGCGCCTGCGGCATCGATCAACACGTCGCCGTAGGCTGCCGTGCGCGAAACCACGAACGATTGATGAAATTCATCCGTGGCCGCGAAAATTGCGCACAATATCAAGACGCCCGAAAACAAGATCGACCTCCTGCGCGCCCAAGGACGGCTGGTTGAATCAACCAGGCTGGGTCGCCCAGCTTCTTCTGTCTGCATTTTTGTGCGAGAGACAGCGTTTTCGTGGAAGGAGCTGCCCGGCTTCGCCGGGTTTGGCGACATCTTCATTTGCCGATTTGTCCCGCGGCGCAGCGCGCGCCAGAAGAGCATTGCGAGAATTGCATACTCGGTGATGTGCCCGAGCTTGCGCACCAGAAAATGAATTTGCGCCAGTGCCTCCGGCGAAATGTCCGGCTTCAACCAGCGCAGGAACGGAGCAAGAAAACGCGACGTATGCTCGGCTGACATCAAGTCACCCGAGGCCACGAAGATCAAAAGCATCCACGCGATAACCGGAGCCCAATATTTCACGAGTGGAACCAGCTTCGGCATAACGAAAAAGCAATGCAGCCCGAGGCGGGCGCCGCTACAGTGGAGCGCGCAACAATGAGCGGCAAGAAGCTTTCCCAACCTTTGGTGTTCCAACCGCTCTTTATGGAACGGGTCTGGGGCGGCCGCCGTCTGGAGTCGCTCTATGGCAAACGGTTGCCACCCGCGTTGCGCATCGGCGAATCATGGGAAATTGTGGATCGCCCCGAGGCGCAGAGCGTCGTGCACGATGGTCTCTTTCGCGGTCTCACGCTCCACGCGCTTTGGCGCAAACATCGTGAGCAGATTTTCGGCAGTGTGCCGGACGCACCGCGTTTTCCAATCCTGGCAAAACTGCTCGATGCTCAGGAAAATCTTTCGCTGCAAGTGCATCCGCCGCCAGAGATCGCGCAGGAACTTGGTGGCGAACCGAAATCAGAGTTCTGGTACATCGCCGACGCCGCACCCAAGGCCGAGATTTTTGCCGGACTGAAAAAAAGCTCGACGCGCAGCGCTTTCGTCAAGGCCGTTAAACAGGGGAAAGTGCAGAGTCATGCCCATCAAATTTCTGTCGCACCCGGCGACGCAATCTTTCTTCCGAGCGGACGGCTGCATGCGGTCGGCGCTGGCAATCTAATCGTCGAGATCCAGCAAAACAGCGACACGACTTATCGGGTTTACGATTGGGACCGCGTGAAGAAAGGCGGCGCTCCGAGAAAAATGCATATCGCAGAGGCGTTGCAGTGCATTGACTTCAGCGATCGGGAACCGTCGTTGCTCAGGCAAGAGGGCGAATTACTCGTCCGGCACTCATTCTTCGAGGTTGAAAAATGGCTCTTGCGGAAAGAGCGCGAGATCGCGCCGAGCGGAAGCTTTGCGATCGTCGTCTGCCTGACGGGCACGCTCGAATGCGCCGGAGTT
>DASVJK010000063.1:0-16850 GCA_036385955.1 Chthoniobacterales bacterium
TCTTATATTTTCTCACGCAGTGCAGTCGTCAATTCAAGTCGGAGTAAACGGCGATGCCGTTTGGGTGAAAGTTGAGGGCAAGGGCAGCTTCCTCAATAGCGGCAACCTAAAAGAATTCACCCGCGAGATGGTGAATCGCGGCTATCGCGAATTCGTCGTCGACTTGGAAAAGTGCGCGATGATGGATTCCACCTTCATGGGGACAATGGCGGGCGTGGCTCTTCGCTTGAAAGAGCTAGGACACGGACATCTCCACGTTATCCATTGCGGCGAGCGCAGTCGCGACCTCCTTTGCGGTCTCGGTCTCGACCAGATCTTCAGCATCCATGCGAACGGAACGGCGGCGCCGCAATGTGAATTGCTTCAGCGGGAATCGACCGCCGAATCGCCCGAAGAAAAGAAGCAGGAGAACGCCAGGCAGATGCTGGACGCGCATCAAGCACTGTGCGATGCCGCGCCGCAAAATTTCTCCCGGTTCAAAGACGTTCTCGATTATCTAAAACAAGATCTCCACCACGGGACGGCGCCGAATTAATCCAGCCCGCGGCGCATGTGGCCAATCATTCTTCTTGGGCTGTTGATCGCGTGTCTCGCGGGATGGCTTTTCATGTGGCAGCAGCTGCGCAACCGGATTCGCCAGCTCGAGCGTTCTAAAGAAGAGATTCAGATCGAGGAAACGCTGGTCTTCGACTTTTTGCACGGCCTGGGAGAGGCGTTTACCGAGACAATCCGCGCGGCGGATTTGCACCGCTTGATTGTCGAAGGAGCGGCCCGGATTCTCGACGCGCATGGTGGCGCGCTCTATATGATGGAACGCGCCGGAGGGAAGTTGGTGCCCGCCTACATCTCGAAAGGTTGTCCGCCCTTCGTCGACGTGCCGTTGGACGTTCTGCAGAAGGCCGCGACAACTCCCTCGGCGCTGGAGACCTATCTGCGTCTGCATACCATCCCTCCGGGCGAGGGCATCGTCGGCCGGGTCTGGCAGACACGCGAGCCTGTCTGCCTGACCGATCTCGCGTATGCCTCCGAGTTAGCAGCACTGCGCGGCACTTCTCTTGGCGCCACATCAGTCATGGTCACGCCGCTGCTTTACGGAAGACAAAACATGGGCGTGCTGGCGCTAGGCAACGGGCCGATGAGTGCGCCTTTCACGCCGAGCGATTTCGTTGTTTTCAAATCGATCGCCGAGCAATCGGCCTTCGCGCTTTACAACGCCATCATTTACTCGGAAGCGAATGAAAAAAAGCGTCTCGATCATGACTTGGAAATCGCGCGAGACATTCAGCGCATCCTGCTGCCAAGCGAAGCGCCGGTCATCGAGGGGTTCGAGATCAGCGGCATCAACATTCCCGCGCGCCATGTCAGCGGCGATTATTTCGATTACATCAAAGTGGATGATGAGAGGCTCGGCGTCGCGATTGCCGATGTCTCGGGAAAAGGCGTGCCCGCATCGATCATCATGGCCATCTGCCGCAGTGTCTTGCGCAGTCAGGCGACGGGGAATCCTTCGCCCGCCGATGTTCTGCAAAAGGTAAACCGGCAAATTTATCCCGACATCAAGGAAGACATGTTCATCAGCATGGCCTACGTGATTCTCGATCACGCGCGCAACACAATGATGCTCTCGCGCGCCGGACATGACGCCCCCCTTCTTTACCAGCGCGCGACGGGAACCGTGACTCCCGTGAAGCCTCCGGGCATGGTCGTCGGAATTGACAGCGGAAGCGTGTTCGATAGGATAACGGGCGACTACGCTCTCTCGTTGGAACGGGACGATTGCCTGCTTCTCTACACGGATGGAGTGACCGAGGCGCTCGACGCAAACGGAGACGAATTTGGCTTTGACCGCATGATCCAATGCGTTCGCGCCAGCGCGCCGAGTGGCGCACCGGCCATGATTACGCGTTTGATCGACGAGCTGCAGAGCTTCGTTGGAGCGCAGCCGCAAAACGACGACATCACTTTGATCGCTATTCGCAAAACATGAGAAGAATCCCCGTAACTGAATCACCCGCGGAGAGTGACAAGCCCGCGCAAAATCCCGAAGCCGCCCAACCGAAATCGGGGCCATCCGGCACTGCTGTCCAGTCTACATCGCCTGATCAAGACGAAGACGAAAGTTTGCAGGCGGATCTCGACCGTTTTCGCGACCTTGCGCTGCGCAGCCAGGCTGATTTCGAGAATTACAAAAAGAGGGCTGCCCGCGAGAAAGAGGAAGCAATCAGATACGCGAACAGCGCGCTTTTGGAGCGGCTCATTGCCATCGTGGACAATTTCGAGCTCGGTCTCGAATCTGCGCGTGGCGAAGGCGAGAACTCTCCGGTGTTGTCCGGCATGAGCATGGTCTTAAAACAATTCATGGATTTTTTGACCGAACACGGACTCCAGCCGATCGATGCGACCGGCCAGAAGTTTGATCCGAACCTTCACGAGGCGATTGCGCATGAGTCCAATGAACAATTCCCCGAAGGTGTCGTTATCCGTCAAACGCGCCGCGGCTACCGGATGAAGGATCGACTCCTTCGACCCTCCAGCGTTGTGGTCTCAAGTGGTTCTGCTCTTTAGCGCTCCTCTTTGTCATTCCGAGCGAAGTCGAGGAATCTCTAACCATGGTCTCTAGGGGCGAGCCGTTTTTCCGATGACCAAGAAGCGCGATTACTACGAAGTCCTTACGGTGGCACGAGGTGCGTCTGATGAAGAGGTGAAGCGTGCTTATCGCAAGCTCGCGGTGAAATTTCATCCGGACAAGAATCCGAACGACCCGCACGCCGAAGAAAAATTCAAAGAGCTCGGCGAAGCCTATGACGTGCTGATCGATGCCGACAAGCGCGCGGCCTACGATCGCTTCGGTCATGCCGCTTTTGCTCAAGGTAGCGCGGGACGCGGCGGCGGTTTTCATGATCCGTTCGATATTTTCCGGGAAGTATTCGGCGGCGGCGGGGCTGGCGGAATTTTCGAAACGTTTTTTGGCGGCGGTGCGACCACCGATCGCGAAGGGCGCCAGCGCGGGTCCGATTTGCGTTACGACATGCAGATCACCCTCGAAGAAGCGGCCTTCGGCGTGGAGAAAGAGATTGAAGTCCGCAAGCTCGACGCATGCAGCAAATGCAACGGCAAGGGCGCAGATCCCGGCTCGCGCACGATCAATTGTCCCACGTGCGGGGGGCGCGGCCAGGTCATAAGTTCGCGCGGATTTTTCCAGGTTTCTCAAACCTGTCCGCGCTGTCGGGGCGTGGGCCAGATAATCGAGAAGCCGTGTCGCGTTTGTGATGGAGAAGGACGCGTTGAGAACACGAGCCGCATCAAACTAAAGGTGCCGGCGGGCATTTCCGATGGCTCACGTCTCCGCTCGTCCGGCAACGGGGAAGCCGGAATCCGCGGTGGACCGTCCGGCGACCTATATGTAGTCATTCACATAAAGGAGCATGCAATCTTCCAGCGCGAAGAAGACAATCTCTACTGCGAAGTGCCGATCGCCTTCACCCTTGCTGCGCTCGGTGGCGAAATTGCGGTTCCGACGCTCGAGGGCAAAGCGAATCTCAAGGTGCCCGCGGGAACTCAGAGCGGTCAGGTTTTCAAGCTGCGCGGCAAAGGCATTATTAACGTCAACGCGCGTGATCGTGGCGATCTCCTTGCACGTCTCTTGGTCGAGGTGCCGAGCCGTTTGAACAGTGAGCAACGCCAGAAGCTCGAAGAATTTTCTGCCCTCTGCGGCGACGAAAACACTCCGCTCCACAAAAGCTTCTTCGATCGCGCGAAAGAATTTTTTCGGTAGCCCACCTTTGTCATTCCGAGCGAAATCTAGGAATCTCTTGCTGCCCGTATGCATCGCTTTTATATCGCACCGGAAAATTGGCATCCCGACGCCCTCGTCCTGACGGGTTCGGAAGCGCATCATTGCTGCAACGTCCTGCGCCTCGAGTCGGCGGACAGGGTTGTTCTATTTAACGGTCGCGGGCGCGAGATCACCGCCGAGATCGTTTCCGGCGACACGGCGGAGGTCCATCTCCGCAAATTGCACGACGCGCAAATGCCACCGCTTCGCTGTCGCATCACACTCGGTCAGGCGATTCCTAAAGGAAAAAACATGGATTTGATCGTGCAGAAAGCGGTTGAGATCGGCGCGGCGGAAATCGCGCCGATTCTTTCCGATCGCACGGTTGTCCGTCTGGATGAAGAGAGCGCCGCGTCAAAGCAGGCCAAGTGGCAGACCGTCGCGATCGAAGCCGCAAAGCAATGCGGCCAGAACTGGCTGCCGCAAGTGCAAACACCGCAAACGCTCGCGCAATTTTTCCAGGATTATCGGCGTTTCGATCTGCAATTAATCGGCTCGCTCCAGTCCGACGCCGTGCATCTCAAGAAAATCCTCGCGCAATTTTTAACCGAACATGAGGATCGACCCAGCAAGGTGTTGATGCTCGTTGGTCCGGAAGGTGATTTCACGCCTGCGGAGCTTTCGCTCGCCCGGGGCCAAGGTTGCCGGCCGATCACTTTAGGTCCGATCGTTCTTCGGGTCGAAACCGCGGCGATCTACTGCCTGAGCATTCTCTCCTACGAATTGCTCGTTTAACGTTCGAACACCTGTCATCCCGACGCGCGCAGACGCGGAGGGACCTTGCATTCGAAGTTGGGACGTCACCCGTCCCAGCGTGATCAAATAATCCCGCGGGAGGTTCCCTCGCCGTCTGCGCGGCTCGGGATGACAGGTGTTCAGCCTTACTTTCCGCTGAAGCTCACTCGCCAGATGGTTTTGTTTCCGTCTTCGCTGAAGAGAAGACTGCCGTCTTTCGCGACGGTAATACCAACGGGACGGCCCCACACGTTCCCTTCGGGCGTGACGAAACCGGTCACGAAATCTTCGTAATCGCCCCGCGCTTTACCGGTCGATTTATCGAAGGGGACCCGGACGATTTTGTAACCTGTGCGCCGCTCGCGATTCCAGGAACCGTGGAAAGCCGCGAAGATGTCGCCCTTATATAGCGCCGGGAACTGGGCGCCATCGTAGAAACAGAGGTTGAGCGTGGCCGAGTGGCTTTGGACGAGCACGTCCGGCACCAGAACTTTGCTGGCAAACTCGGGATGCTTGCCCTTGTGCCGCGGATCTTGATGATTTCCGAGATAAAACCACGGCCAGCCATAGAACGCGCCCGGTTGCACGTGGCTGATGTAATCTGGCACAAGGTCCTCGCCAAGTTCATCGCGTTCGTTCGTGCTCATCCAGAGCTCGCTCGTGCCGGGGCGAAACGCGATGCCGACGGCGTTGCGGATTCCCCACGCGAAAACGTGCCGTTCCGTGCCGTTCGGATTGAACTCCAAGATGCGCGCGCGATCGGCTTCCATCGCAGTATCGGAAACGTTCGAATACGAGCCGACGGAGACATACATCTTTTTGCCGTCGGGAGAAAAGACGATGTCGCGCGTCCAATGTCCGCCGCCGCGCAGTACCCCGCCGCCGGAAAGGCTGGCGCTGAGTTTTTCCGCCGGACCGCGCGCCTTTGTGTCGCCATTGCGGTAAGGAAAGCGAACGACGCCGTTCGTGTTCGCGACGTAGAGAAAATGCGGCTCGGGTCCGGGCGGATAGAAAGCGATCCCGAATGGATCGTTCATGTCGCGATCGGCGAAAATCTCAGTCGCGTCCGGCTTCCCGTCGCCGTCATTGTCCCGCAGGACCTTGATGCTGTTCGAGCGGCTTTCGGTTACGAAGATGTCGCCATTTGGCGCCGTGAGGAGGAAGCGCGGATAGACAAAGCCGCTTGCGTATTCTTCGATCTTGAAGCGGGGAGGCACACGAAGCTGTCCGCCAGGGGGCCGGCGAACAACGCGCGGTCCGTTCTGGGCTGACGCCGTCGTGTAGGGCGGCGGCAAGTCATCGAGAGTGACTTTGTGCCGGACGCCCGGCGCATCCTGGGTCCAATCGCCCGTGAGCGCAGTCTTGCCGGTCAACGTTTGCTTTGAGTGGTCCGATTCCGCCGCGGTCTGTGCGTGCGCGAACGGAAGAATCCATAACACTGCGAGCGCTAGAGACAATCCGCTGAAGAAGCGAAGAAACTGATTTGAGAGTGTCATGCTAGTAAATGTAGGGCTCGGGAAGCGCGAACGCGTTGCGTAGCAATTCGAAGCGCGGCTGCGCATCTTTCACGATGATGACTTCGACGACGTCGAAACGAAAAAGAATGTCTGGATCATCAAGGAGCCGGAGCCAGGCAAGACCGCCACGAGCAATTCGCTTTTGCTTGTTGCGATCGACGGCGTCGAACGGACGCCCGAAATCTTCGCGCGTCCGCGTTTTCACTTCGACGAAGACAAGCGTGTCTTTGTCGCGGCAGACGATGTCGATTTCGCCGCCGCTCCGGCCGCGAAAATTACGATAGAGGACTTTGTAACCGTTCCTCCGCAGAAACCGGCACGCCAGTTTCTCCCCGCGAGTCCCAAGCCGAAGGTGTTCGGGACGCGAAGGTGAAAACCGGCTGCGCCACCGGTTCGAAAGATCGGCGATGAATCGGACAAGGCCCGTGCTCATGCAATTTAATCAGATGCAATTCTGTGCCGTAGCCTTTGTGCTGGCTGAAGCAATATTTGGGAAAGCGCGTGCAGAAGTCGCGCATAATCGTGTCGCGCGTAACCTTGGCAATCACACTGGCTGCGGCAATGCTGAGGCTGAAGCAATCGCCATCGATAATTGCGGTCTGCGGAAGCGGGAAGGGGAAAACGGGAAGACCGTCGATGAGCACATGGTCGGGCCGGAGGCTTAACGCGTCGATGGCAGCGCGCATCGCCTTGTGGGTGGCGCGCAAAATATTGATCGCATCAATTTCAATCGAATCGACGATTCCGACGGCCCACGAGATCGCCTTGTCGTCGACCAGCTCGTGATAAATTTCTTCGCGGCGTTCGGGGAGAAGCTGCTTTGAGTCGTTTAACCGGCGATGCCGAAATTTTTCGGGGAGAACAACTGCGGCAGCTACGACAGGGCCGGCAAGCGCGCCCCGGCCCGCTTCATCGATGCCGGCGATCGTCGAGACACCAAGGGCGTGCAATCTGCGTTCATGCCGGAAACTACAGCGACGATACATTGAACGACCCGGTGATTTAATGAATCAGCGATGTCTCTTTGGCAATCGCTAATTCGCCAGGTCGTTAAATCGCTAATTAATTTTGCTCTCGGACCGCCGTCGCTTCCTTGCCTTTGCGGTCGCGCAGATAGTTCAGCTTGGCGCGACGCGCGCGGCCTTGCTTCTCGATCTCCACCTTGGCAATGCGCGGCGAATGAAGCGGGAAAACACGCTCGACACCCTCGCCGTAGGATATGCGCCGCACGGTGAAAGTTTCATTCAACCCGCGGCCTTTGCGGCCGATGACGATGCCGGCAAAAATTTGAATCCGCTCCTTGTCGCCCTCCACCACGCGCGTGTGCACGCGGACGCCGTCGCCGACCTTGAAGTTCGTCACGTCGGTCTTCAGTTGTTCCTTTTCGATTGCGTCGATAATGCTGCTCATAATGATTTCCTCCGGCCCGCTGGCGGGCGGTCATCTTCAGTCGTTTGGGAGAAAAAATCAAAGGAAAGATGAGCGGCCTCCCGATGGTGCGGTTGTGCTTTAGCGGTCGCCCACTATAATCGGAACGCACTGCGCCCGTAGCTCAACTGGATAGAGTGACAGCCTCCGAAGCTGTAGGTTGCGCGTTCGAGCCGCGCCGGGCGCAATTCAGCGGGCGATTGAGTGATTTAGTGAGTGAGCGAGCGGGCAATCACTAAATCCCCCGATCTCCCGATCCCTCAATGTATTCACGCCAGCGCGTCGAGGCGGCCGAGCAGATCCTTACGTGTCGTCATTCCGACGACTTGATCGCGGAGTTGACCGTTCTTGAAGAAGAGCAACGCTGGAATTGCGCGCACGTTGTACTTCACGGAGAGGCTCTGGTTCTCATCCACGTTTACTTTTGCGACCTTCACTGAGCCCGCTTTTTCCGTCGCAATCTCGTCCAGGAGCGGCGCGATCATTTTGCACGGGCCACACCAGGGCGCCCAGAAGTCCACCAGCACGGTCTGATCGCTTTGCGTGACTTCCTTTTCAAAATTCGAGTCGTCCAGAGTTACGGTCGGAGAGGTGGCGGAGTTTTCCATGCGTCTAAGATAACGCGTAATTCCAGATTTGGATGAGAAAAATAAGAGCGGAAATGCCCAGCAATCCCCAGCAGAACCATTTCGGAATGGAATCGAACGCATCGATTGCATTGGATGTGGCGACGACTTGCGAAGGTTGCACGATGGTCGCCGCCGGACGCGGTATGAGCGACTGCGTTTTCTCCATGTTTACCGCTGGTGCGGGCGCCGGCGATGGCTTCGGCAGAATGGTGATGCGCGCTGTTTCTTTTTTCGGACCTGGTTGGACCGAAACGCCCGCGAAATTCTCGGATGCGACAGGCGCATCCGCGGGCGAGAGCAAATTCGCGGTGGTTCCAGCTTCGGACAACACCGGGGTGGCATCCGCGGGCGTCGGTAGGCGATTCAGGATCGGTGCGGCCGCGACATTTGGTGGCAACACCGGCGGACGGTGCGATGAGATGATGGGAGTACCGGTGTTGACCGGTGATGGTGGGGTAATCGTCGGGGGAGATCGACGTGGCGGAATGGCTGGTGTTCGCGATGGCAGAAGGATTCGGGCTGTATCATGCTTTGCAGCGTCGTTCTGGAGGCAATGCGTTGTCTCGGGCCTCTGGGGGAGCGCGATGCGAACAGTTTCCTTCTTCGGTTCAGCCATGACGGATCATGTTGCGTCGAGAAAAATCGCTGAAAATTCTTTGGTTGTCACTCGCTAACTTTCCGCGAATGCGATTTCCCGCGCTGTAGGGGCGTCTGTGCCAGACGCCGGACTTCACGCCAGCAAATCGTAACCTCGACTGCCCGTGATGCGGCGTCGCGTAAACTCGCCTACCGTGGCGGGCTGGGAAAGAATCACGCGTGCATCCACCTCCGGCGCGTCCGCCTCCGTGCGGGCAACCAACGGTTGATCCACGAGCAAGCGCAGTTCGCGTCCGACTTTTTCGCCTGCCATCTCACGCGCGATTCGCTGCTGCACGGTCATGGCGCGACGGTAGCGCTGGTTCTTGATTTTCATCGGGAGCTGCTCCGGCATCTTGGCCGCGCGCGATCCGTCCTCCTGCGAGTATTTGAAAACGCCAAGCCGCTCAAAGCGTGTTCGCTCGATGAACTCCAATAACGATTCAAAAGCCTCCTCTGTTTCGCCGGGAAACCCGACGATGAATGTCGTGCGCAGAGCGACGCCCGGAATCCCCGCGCGAAGAGCGTCGATTAAATCTTCGATGTGTGCGCGGCTTGTTTCACGACGCATGCGGCCTAGCATCGCCTCATCGATGTGCTGCAATGGCATGTCGATGTAACGCGCGATCTTGTCGCATAGGGAGATCGTCTCGATCAACTCAGTGCTCCAATGCGCCGGGTGCGTGTAAAGCAGGCGCACCCAAAAGTCGCCGTCGATCGTTTGGATTTCGCGCAGCAATGCGGCCAGCGTCGGCCCTCGCAAAGAATCGACCGGCTGACGCGGACCCGCCTTGGCCGCCCATAAATCCATTCCGTAATAAGTCGTGTCCTGGCTGATCAAACTGATCTCCTTCACGCCTTCAGCCACGAGCGCGCGAATCTCGGAGAGCACCGAGGCCGGCTGCCGGCTGCGGTGGCGGCCGCGCATTTGCGGGATAACGCAAAAGCTGCATGGATGATTACACCCTTCCGCAATTTTCAGGTAAACGCTGTGCGCCGGGGTCAATCGAAACCGGGGCGTGTCGTAATTCGGAATGTAGGTCGGACGGTCGGTGACAAAACTGTAGCCGGAAAGGCTGTCCGCGCTGAGAACGCGACGCACGATCGCACCCATTTCACTCACCTGATCCAAGCCGACGAAAGCATCCACCTCCGGAAGCGACTCTCGAAGCTCGCGCGAAAAACGCTGCGACATGCATCCGCTCACGATCAACTTTTGGCCGGGCTTCTTCCCGAGCCCGCGCTGCTGGTGCGCATCCAGGATCGCGTCGATCGATTCCTCTTTGGCCGAATCGATGAATGCGCACGTGTTGACGACGAGCACGTCCGCTTCCTCTGCGACCGAGGTGATTTCCATGCCGTGTTGCAGAACGCTCCCGAGCATGATCTCGGCATCGACCAGGTTTTTCGCGCAGCCCAGACTGATCATGCCGACCTTCGGTTTACCCGTCGCTACAGCAGGCGGCTCCGCCAATTGGGCTTTCACGTTGCCAGATCGGGACATCGCGGGCCGAGCTATCTGGAAATTAGCCGCCGCGGAGTGGGACTCAGGGACGGACCTGGAGTCGGGCTGCGCAATTGCCTCCGAACGGCCGGCGAAGCACTGGGCTTCGTCTTGGGCAAGTCCTGCGGATGCACCGGTTCTGCTCGGCGCACTTCTGGTTCGGACGCGCTCGGCTGCGGAATCGGCGAAGGAGCGGCGATGGCGGGCTGTGTTGTTGGCGTGGTTGCGACGGCTGGTGTCGGACTGGCCGCGTTCTCTGCCGGCAAAGCGTGGGGCGCGATGATTTTCTCCGGCGCGGCATTCGCCGTCGGCGAAGCCCCCACGACCGGGCGAGGGTTTGGTTTAAGGCGCTGGACCTCGAGAATCCATTTCATGCCCACGAACCCGACTACCAAAACGATAACGCCGATGACAAAGGGCACGAATGACCCGCGACCGCCGCCGCTGTGCTTTCGCACGACAACCGGACGACTCGGCTTCGGCGCCGGATTGTCCTGGAGATACGAATAGCCGTCGACCGTTACAGTCTCGGACGTTTCAAATGCCTCGAGATACGGGCTTACGTCCACATCGAGAAACTTTCCGTAGATGAGCAGAAATCCTTTTGCGTAAGCGAGGCTGGCGAACTCGGAGAAATCCTCGTTCTCGATTTCTTGAAGGCGCCCCGGACGGATCTTGGTCATGCGTGCGGCTTCATCGAGCGTGAGGTTCCGCGCGAGGCGTGCTTCCTGTAATTTTTTACCGAGGCCTTCCATGGAAATTCGTGCGGCGCCTGGCTACACCGTGGCGTCGAGGTCGACGAGAATCTCGCGCGGCTTCGCGCCTTCGCCGGGACCCAATATGCCGCGCTGCTCCAGAATATCAACGATCCGCGCCGCGCGCGTGTAGCCGAGGCGCAGCCGGCGTTGCAGGAGCGAAGTCGACGCGCGTTTTTCCTGTCGGATAATTTCGAGACATTTTTCCACGAGTTCCTCGTCTTCGTCGGTCACTTCTTCCGCCGGTGCGCTCGACAAGTGGAGCTTGTCCTGCATGGCGAGATCGAATGCCGGCGGACTTTGCGCGGAAACGAATTCCACTAGCCGATGAATCTCTTCATCGGTGACGAGCACGCCTTGCGCGCGGATGAGCCGCGACGTGCTCGGTGGCAAGTAAAGCATGTCGCCTTGGCCGAGCAGACGGTCAGCGCCGTTTTCATCAAGGATGACGCGGCTGTCGATTTTCGATGCGACTTGAAATGCGATCCGGCTCGGGATGTTCGCTTTGATCACGCCCGTGATCACATCTGCGCGTGGCGTTTGCGTTGCCACGATGAGATGAATTCCCGCTGCCCGCGCCATCTGCGTGATACGGGCAATCGCACTTTCCACATCGGCCGGCGCGGTCTGCATCAAGTCCGCCAGCTCGTCGATGATGATGACGATGTAAGGCATTCGATCCGGAATCACGAGCTCGTCTTCGCGCGGCACCTTGATTTCTTCGTCTTCATTGGAGGCACGCGCTCGGTCGCGTCCTTTATCCCGCGGTCTCGCGCCTTCCAGCTCGTCTAATTCCTTCTGCGTCTTTTTCGTCGGGCGTCCGTTGAAACTGGTGATGTTGCGCACGCCTGCCTGCGCGAAAATTTTGTAACGTTTTTCCATTTCATCGATCACCCAGCGCAAGGCGAGCAGCACCTTTTTCGGATCGGTCACGACTGGAAACGCGAGATGCGGCAACGAATTGAACATCTGCATCTCGACCACCTTGGGATCGATCATGATGAAACGCAGTTCCTGCGGCGTGAACCGGAAGACCATGCTCGCGACCAGCGCATTGATGCAAACGCTCTTGCCGCTGCCGGTCGTTCCGGCTACGAGCAAGTGCGGCATTTGCGCGAGATCGGCGATGATCGTTTTCCCGTAAACATCCTTGCCGAGCGCTAGCGGAAGTTTGGATTTTGTTTTCGCGTCTTCCCAATCCTGTGATTGGAGCAATTCGCGCAACGTCACTTTTACTTTCCGCGTGTTCGCCAGCTCGATGCCGACAGTGTCCTTGCCGGGAATCGGCGCGAGAATATTGATCCGCTCCGCGCTCGTGGCCCGCGCCAGGTCGCGCTCGAGCGCGACGATCTTATCCACCCGAACACCCTTGGCCGGGTACACTTCGTAGCGCGTGATCGTCGGCCCTTTCGTGATGTCCCCCGCGGCGACCGCGATGCCGAATTGCGCCAGCGTTTCGATCAAGATCTGCTGAATCTTCTCCAGCTCCGCCGGATCCGCGGCGGTGCGGCCCTCGGTGTCGTGGGCGTCGAGCAAATCGAAACCCGGCAGCACATAATTCTCGGCATCCCACGTCTGGCTCGTTAGGCCGGCAAGAGATTTCGCCTTCTTCTCCGTGCCGCGGAGTTCCGCCAGGGACGGCTTTTTCCGCGCCGGTTCATCCGGGAGCGCCGTGGTATCGACGACTTTCGGCTTCGGCCGGTTCGCCAATTCCTCGGGCGAAATAAATACTCCGGCCGTTTCCGGCACCGGCGCGCCCTTTCTTCTCAGCTGCTTCTCGATCACTCGCTGTTGTTTCGTGAGCTCGCGCTGGCTGATCTCCAGTTGACCTTTCAAGTCCGATTTCCGCAGGCGTCGCCTCAGCTCCCATTCGCGCAACGCTGCCATGCCGTTGCGCATACCCACGACCGTCTGCCGAACGATGTGAATCGGCCGCAGGCCCGTCATCAAAATCAGACTGCTCACGTAGACGCCGGTGAGAAGGATGACGGACCCGACCCCGCCCATCCAGGTTTGCAGTAGTTTTTTCCCGAGGGAATAGCCGACCCAGCCACCTGGCCCCTGGATATAGAGTGCCGCGCGCCAGCTCTGCAGATATCGCGTTTGCAATTGAAGCAAGCAGGCGCCCGAGACAATGAAGAGCACGATCCAAACAAGGCGCGGCGTCACGCGCAATCTGGTGTGGAACAACTTGGCAGCGCCAAATCCCAGCAAGACCACGGCCAGCAAATCGGAGGCGGCGCCGATCATAAAGTACGAAAACCCCGCGATGATCGCTCCGAACGGGCCGATGAAATTTTGCGCCGGACGGTTCGGGGGAGATATATGGCTGAAGGGGACCCACGAGGGCAGATCCCTCGGAGCGTACGAAATCAGCGCCAGGAAAAGCAGCGTGCCCGCGCCGAGGAGAAGGAGAGCGAAGACCTCATTCCACGCGGTATTTTTGATAGTTCGAGCCACTTCGACTCACAGTAATGCGACGGAGAGCCCTTTCAATTTCATTCCGAGAAGTTTGAAAACCGTAGGCGTGATTTCTGGTGCGAGGATGACATGAATAGTTAGTGCGGATTTCGGAGCGAAGTGGTATTCGAACCTTTTGCCAACGGTGATTGCGGGTCATCCCGAACCGCGTAGACGGGGAGGGACCTCTCAACGCGATTTACGTCACGCAAAGGAGGATCACGCCTGACCCGCAGAACACGCCGGATGTGTCACGCTGGCGCTTGATCAGGTGTGAGGTCAACGCTCCTCCCAGGTCGCGATCCCGGCCTCCGCCAGCCTCGGGATGACACGCTGTTATTGTTGGTGTGGGGGTAAGGAAGTAACCACGATTGGACGTTTCCTTTCCACGCCTCGCTTTCCTTCTTGCGCCTTCCGAGGCTGGACGGTTACTGTGCGCCGCATTATGCGATCCCTTCTTCGCAGAGCCGGCCTCCCGCTGGCGACTGGACTGCTGATCTTCTGTTGCTCCTGCGAGCGCCATCGCGACGGGGAGTTGCCGGCTGAGCATGAAACCAAGGGCGCCGAAAAACATGCAGTTGGCCCCCACGCTCCTGAGCCTCGAATGACCCCGGCCAATTTCTTCCCGGAAAATACACCGCACTAGAACGACGAAACCCAGTATGGCCCAGAATTACCTGACCTCGCCTCCGAAGATCAGCACCATGCCGCCGGGCGTGCCCTACATCGTCGGCAACGAAGCGGCCGAACGCTTCTCCTATTACGGGATGAATTCCATCCTGACCATCTTCATGACCAAGTATCTCTTGGACAAGATGGGTCACCTCAGTGTGATGCAGCCCGCGAACGCGGAAGCCTGGTATCACACGTTTGTTTCGGTGCTGTATGTGCTCCCACTCGTCGGCGCGGTTTTGGCCGATGCGATCTTCGGAAAGTTTTGGATCGTCTTCTGGTTGTCGATCGTCTACTGCGGCGGACATCTTGTCCTGGCCTTGATCGGTTCGCCCGTCGCGCACGCGATCGAGCCACGCTATTTGCTGGCTATCGGGCTCTTGTTGATCGCGCTGGGCGCCGGTGGAATCAAACCGTGTGTCTCGACCAACGTGGGTGATCAGTTCGGCGAAACCAACAAGCACTTGCTGACGCGCGTCTTTAACTGGTTTTATTTTTCCATTAACGCCGGTTCGGCGTTTTCCACGCTCTTGATTCCGTGGTTGCTCGAGCCCTACACGGCTTCGCCTGACCTGGCGGCAAAGCTTTCACCCAGTATGGTGAGTTTCCTGGAAAGTCCGCGTCTCCACAGTCCGGACATCGCCTTCGGACTGCCGGGTGTCTTCATGGCCATCGCCACAATCGTCTTTTGGCTCGGTCGCAAGAAATTTGTCCATATCCCACCGATTGGCGCGCGAAAATATGCCCGCGAGGTTTTCAACAAGAAGACAGGTAAGATCCTGCTCAACGTCATGATTCCTGTCCCGTTCGTCATGATTTTCTGGGCGCTGTGGCAACAAAATTTCTCTTCCTGGATCGTCCAAGCCGAGTCGATGGACCGGCATTTGTTCGGGATTGAATGGTTGTCGTCGCAAATTCAGACGGTCAATCCCATTTTCATTTTGATCATGCTGCCGCTCTTTTCTTACTGGCTCTATCCGCTGGTTGAGAAAGTGGTTCGCTTGACGCCACTGCGAAAAATGGGCGCCGGTTTGTTCATCACCGCGGCAGCATTCTTTCTCGTAGCCATGATTCAAACCCGTATCGACGCCGGCGCGCGACCAAGCATTGTCTGGCAAGTCTGGGCGTTCGTGATCCTGACCGCGGGTGAAACACTCGTTTCGCCGACGCACCTCGAGTTTTCTTACACGCAAGGGCCGGTCAAACTCAAATCGCTTGTCATGTGCACGTATTTGCTCGCCATCTCGCTCGGCAACCAATTCACTGCCGCGGTCAATTTCTTCATCCAAAATCCGGACGGCAGTGTGAAGTTGCAAGGAACGAGTTACTTCATGTTCTTCGTGTGGGTGATGCTGGGCACGGCGGTGGTTTTCGTTATTGTTACGCCGTTTTACAAAGGCCGCACTTACCTGCAGGACCAATCCGACGGCTTACCTCCCTCCGCATCACCAATAGGATTGGCCGCCCAGCCAGAGTTATAGCTCCAATCCAGCGACAGGATCTCAAATGAGAACACATGTCATTTCCATTTTTGTCGCAATCTCTATGCCGATTGTGGTCTGTAGTGGGAGCACGGAACAGGATGCAGCCTTTCAAAAAATCGCATCGGATTACATCGAGCAAACCCTCCAAACCCATCCGGAGCAGGCGACCGAACTGGGCGATCATCGCTTCGATGATCGGCTGACCGATTACTCGCCGGAAACGCGCGCGAAGGAACTCGCGGACGCGAAAGCTTTTCGGGAAAAGCTGAACAGTTTCGGACCGGACGCGAAGCTGAGCGCTGGGAACAGCGTCGATCTCCGCATCCTCAAGGACAACGTCGACTACGAGATTTTCGATCTCGAGGAATTGAAGGATGAAGATTGGAACCCGCTGGTCTATAACCAGAGTCTGGCGAACAGCCTCTACCTCCTTGTCGCCCGCGAATTCGATAAGCCCGAAAAACGCATTCCGAATCTGCGCAAACGGATGGAGGGGATTCCCGCCGTTATCGCGCAGGCGAAGGCTAATCTGAAACACTCGCCGAAGGTCCACACCGAAACGGCGATCGATCAGATGGCGGGCGCGGTCAGCTTTGTGCGCGAAGGTCTCAATCCGCTGCTCGATCGCGCGCCGCAGATGAAGAAGGAGCTCGCTCCCCTTCAGGAGAAAACGGCGGCCGCTCTCGAAGAATACAAGAAATGGCTCCAAACCGATTTGCTGCCTCGTTCCGACGGCGATTTCCGCCTTGGGATGGATAAGTTCCGGAAGAAACTTCGTTTCGCGCTCGCCTCCGATTTATCGGTCGAAGAACTCATGAAACGGGCGCAAGCGGACCTCACCTCGACTCAGACAGCCATCTACGAAACGGCTTTGCCGCTCTACAAAAAGTATTTCCCGAACGCGGACCAGGCGACGCTGAGCGACAAGAAAAAAGTGACGACGGCCGTGCTCGACAAGCTGGCCGAGCAACATCCCGACGACAACACGATCGTGGGTCTGGCGCAAAAGGTCGTGAATGAAGCGACCGATTTCGTGCGAAAGAAAAATCTCGTTACCGTTCCGGACAAACCCTTGAAGGTCATTGTCATGCCGGAGTTCAAGCGCGGGCAGGGGATCGCCTACTGCGATTCGCCTGGACCCCTGGAGAAAAGCGGCGAGACATTTTTCGCTTGCGAACCAACGCCGAAAGATTGG
>DASVJK010000064.1:0-131072 GCA_036385955.1 Chthoniobacterales bacterium
GTAAGACATGGCGCCGGGAATCTGTGGGATTTCAGCGATCCAGCGTCCATCAGCTTCTTGCTCAGTCTCGACGGTGAAAGTCACGCCTCTGATGATGCGCTAGACTCGGTGAGAATACAAGCGGGTCGAGGTGGGGCACGCCATTACCAGCCGCGACGGAAATGATTTGCGATCACGAAGCAGCACCCGGAGATCAGGCGCAGATCGAGGATACGTGGCATTGAAAAAGGCCGGGTAGTAACTGGTCTGTGGCCACTCTTTGACAGGTTCGTCGGGAAGATCAATTGTCGTCTTCCTCTGCGGGCGAGTAGATACGAACTCCGAGCTTGATACCACGATCTCCCAATACCTTCAGCGTCTCTGCTGATGTCTGCACAACCTCGTCCACTTCGCCCGTGAAGTATACGCAGAACAGATCAATCTTGTAGTCACCGGATAATGTCGCCCATGTCGACAAGTCGTTGTTCACTCGTCCGAACAATTCAGCGACGTGAGCGTCGAGGTTCCCCGGTCGCTGCCCGGCCGCGTCGAGATGCCAACCCCCGGTCTCACGGACTATGGCCTTTCCTTTCGATGGCTCGATTTGGCCTTTGACACAGCCAAGCGTCGGGCTGCAACCGAGGAGCCGGGAGATTGCATCGGGGTTGAGCGAATCCCCAGCGATCCTCAACGCAGCACATGAATGGCGGAGATAAGGCATCGGAGAAGAACTAAATCCCGGGTTTATTGCATACGATTCGCGATTGGGATACTGCGCTCATCTTGCGTCGCCGGCCGACGATTTGAATCTTATTCATTCGTATTGGTCATAGTGCCAGATAGAAGAGCGCGAGGCAAGAATTTGAGAACTCAGAATCTGGCACAATGGATCATTTTCGTGGCATCCCTAAGTGTAACCTCGGCGATCTCCATAGGCGTCCGCCTTCGTCGAATGTCGTCGACGAACCAACGAGTCAGTGACATAACGGGAATGCGGTTGACCTCCAGGTCGAACCACGGCGCTCCTTTATGCGAAACATCTTTCTACTCTATATCCCACCGGGAAACGCCGAGGCGATGGTCCACTACCAAGACACGATCCGGAATAAAGTCGCCTTTGAACGCCTTGGGCCGCACGTCACGCCGACACTCGGCCGGAAGCTACAACAGGTGTTCGGTCCGCGTCCGATCGCGGTGTGGGGATCGCGCAATTCTTCCGCGAATCGAGCGAAGTTCGACCGCATGTGCGAGGGCGATGAAATACTGATCGTCGAGGGCAGCACTATCAAGTTACTTGGACGCGTCGCGGGAAAGCTCGTGAGTCCGTCGCTGTCCGTCGAGCTTTGGAAGAACCTTCGTGGCGACGTGGTCGCAGGATGGGATCTGATCTACTTCATCGCCAATCCTCGGGAGATCGATCTTCCTTTCGCTGAATTCTGTCGACTGTTCGACTATGAAGAACATTTTCAGCTGCGCGGGTTTACGAGCATCGCGAAAGAGCGACTGGAAGCCTTCTATGCGCAGTATGACGATTTGTATTCAATTTTGATCAGTCTGAAACAGGGACGCCGTATCGAAGAAGTTCCAGAACCCGATGCTTACAAGGCGGAGCCGATTCGCGACGAAGAAACCGCGCCCATTCCGCCGCGAGACGCTTCGGAACACCTCCGAATGCAATGGCTGCTTTTAAAAATGGGGAAGAAGGCTGGCGAGAAAGTCTGGGCGCCGCGGAATGATCAACAAAGAATCACCTCGGAATACAAGTTCGACGATTTTGCGGAAACCTTTGCAGCCGGTCTCGATACGCAGGTTAAGTATATCGAGAACATCGATGTCGTTTGGAAAGAGGAGTTCCGGATTGATGCTGCATTCGAAATTGAAAACAGCACGTCGATCTACTCGGGCTTATTGCGGTTCGCGGATCTTACGATGGTCGCACCGAACACGATTTACCCGATGTTCATTGTTGCTCCGGGAGAACGAAGAAACCGGGTGCACGAACAGCTAACACGTCCCAGTTTTCGACATCTTCGAATTCACGAGAAGGTCCGCTATCTCTCCTACGAGAAGATAAATGAGATCGATGAATTTTTCGGAGAAGCTGAGGCGGGCTTATCCGTCGACGTATTCCGTGCCAAGTCAGAAGTGTTAGGCGTTATCTAGATCAAATCTCATGGCGACTGGTGGCGCATCCGACGCAGAGCGGGTGGAGGGCTTTCCTGTTCACTCCTCGCTCCCTGCATTGAAAAGCTCCAGCGCCTGGAGAAACGGCTCTTCGAGGTCCATGCCCGAGTCGAGCTCTGGCGCGATTCGTTTGAACCCCGCGTGCATCAGACACATGAGGTGAAGGCCCGAGAAGGTTTCACCGGGAATGGTGCGCAATGTGTATTTCTTCTCCGCACTGGAGTAGTCCAAGCCGCTGCGACCGAGCATCCCGATCTCGAACGCTATGGCTCGGACTTCCTCGACGTCCATCGGAGCGTAGCGCTTCAGCGCGTCGAGCAGGAACCAGACGGCAGCGGGAAATTTTTCTCGCAGCAGTTCGGGGTTGGTCGTGCCTTCCTTGGCTAGTGGTTCCGTGACTTCGTGCGTGCCGGGGTCGGGCTGCCATTCATACCAGCCGCGTAGGCCGAGGAGGTCGGCGAACGCATCGACGAGGTCGTATTCATCGCCTGGCTGGAGCGAGTCGCGGCGCTCTTTCCAAAGCTGGAAAAGACGTGGCGACAGATTTGCGCCATCGAGCCGCTGGTAGTTGGTCCAAAAATCGGTGACGCCGCGCGTGAAGTCGTCGAGGAAGAGCGCCGACGCACCATTGAGCGCGGTTAGTGCTCGTAGGACTTTTGGCGGAGTCAGTTTGCGAATCTCCGAATGGAGTGTGGCGGCGAGCGCTTCACTCGCGAGGCGATGGAGCGAAACAAATTGCGCGTGGCGCAACGCAGGCAACTCCCCGTGCAGCAGCGTTTCGATCCACATGTCCAGCGGCGTATTGAAAATGGCTCCGCTAAGACCGTTGACGAGATTGAGCACCACATCGGTGATTGAGTCGCCGGAGTACCCCTGCCGCTCCAGCTTCTTGATGTCTGGCGCAAGCGAGCGGATCGCCTTTTCCCGGGACGCCGCCGTGGTGGCGAACCATTTATTCCGGCTTTGCTTTCTGGCCAGCGCCTCGAGCCGGATGTGGGTCAGTTCATGAGCCTCAACATGTTGTGCATGGGGGGGGTAAGCGACTCCCGCACTTGCACAACGTGATGATCGCGTCCGCGTTTCCACGCCATCTGCGCGACGCCGCTGAGTTGTCCCAGCACTGCTTCCATTCGCACTTTCACAGGATACCCGGACAGCGCGGCGACCTCCGCCTTGTAGGTTTCGAGGGCCTTGAACACGTCGGAGCGTTGCGCCTCCGCGAGTTCAATCTGCGCCGCCAAGTAAAGTTTGCGGGCCTCGGCAAAGATCGGCTGTGACCGAGCGTCCATCACGTCAGCGCAGCTAAACATTGAATCAAGAACTTCGACAGCCTGCGCCCGTTGAGTCTGTGCGTTTAGGAGCATTGCTTTTCCGACCCACGCATTCGCAAATTCCGGATTCGACGCAATCGCTTCATCGAAACACCGAAACGCTTTTGCATTGTCGCCAAGCTCCTGTGAGACGGCCGCGAGACTATTCAGTGCGTATGGGTCCCCGGGCTTCAACTCGAGCGCACGCGTAAAGAAGCGCGCTGCTGTTTCGAGATCACGATCGTGCTTCACGTAGATGTTTCCAAGCACGACATAACTCCAAGCGTCGTCCGGCTTGAGCCGTAGCGCGTCGATAAGCTGGTCCTTCGCCGCGGACATGTCGCCAAGCTCAAAGAATGTCATCGCCAATTCGCGCCGCGCGTCAGCCATCGCCGGATCGAGTTCGAGGACTCTCTCGTAAATTTCCTTCGCTTTTCGGAACTCACCGCTCTTCGCCCGCTTTGCCGCCTTCTCGAGAAGTCGACGCGCCTCCGTTTGCTTCTGCTCGGTGGCTTCCTCGAACTGAATGGTAGCAACGCCATTGCTGATTTCGACGTCGACTTCTCCGGGCAGATAACCGAATTGCTTGCGGATCACTTCGACGATTTCGGCAGTCGAAAGCCCTCCGCCCAAATCGTGCGGGGAAAGAAATTCCAGATCAGAGAGCCGAACTGCCAAGGTGAACATTCGAGGGAGGCTAGGCGAGAAAGAAGTTTACGGTGTAAAAAAGGTCGTAGACGTCCTGCATCGCGATCTCGAAGTCTTCCAGCGGAAGCTGAAACGAAAGCGACGCGGCGGCGTTGAAATTGTCGCGCTTCGGCCGGTTACGCTCCGCGGGCATTCGATAAGACAGCGTAACGAGCGGTCTTCCGCAAGGCGAAAGGGCGGCGCGCAGGGTGAAACGAAGAACGAGACTTAAGTCTAGTTGTTCGTCGACATTCGAACACTAGGGTGAGGGATGCGACCGGATAAATTTACGGAGAAGATGCAGGAAGCGCTGCAAGCGGCGCAGGATGTCGCTTCGCAGTTCAACCAGCAGGAAATCACGAACGAGCATTTCCTGCTCGCGCTCCTCGATCAGACGGACGGCGTGACTCGACCGCTCCTGGAGAAAATGGGCGTCACCGTCCCGCAGTTGCGGGATCAGCTGAACAAGGAACTGGATCGGCGGCCGAAAATCCAAGGCGGAAATTATGATGTTCGCGTCGGCAACGAATTGCGCGCGACGATCGATGCCGCCGAGAAGGAGATGGCGAAGCTGAAGGATGAATTCCTTAGCGCCGAACATTATCTGCTGGCACTCGCCGATTCAAAAGGCGCCGCGGCGAAATTGCTGAAGGAAGCGGGAGTTGCGCGTGACAAGCTGATGCAGGCGTTGCAGCAGGTGCGCGGTTCGCAGCGGGTCACGGACCAGAATCCGGAAGGAAAATATCAGACACTGGAAAAATACGGCCGCGATTTGACCGAGCTGGCACGGCGGGGGAAGATCGATCCGGTCATCGGACGCGACAACGAGATACGCCGCGTGATGCAGGTGCTCTCGCGCCGGACGAAAAACAATCCAGTGCTGATCGGCGAGCCGGGTGTCGGGAAGACGGCGATCGTGGAAGGGCTCGCGCGCCGCATTATCAGCGGAGACGTTCCGGAATCGCTGAAGAAGAAACGGATCATCGCGATGGACATCGGCTCGATGGTGGCCGGCGCGAAATTCCGCGGTGAGTTTGAGGACCGGCTGAAGGCGTTCCTCAAGGAGGTCACCGATTCGCAGGGCGAAGTCATCTTGTTCATCGATGAGCTGCACACGATCGTCGGCGCGGGCGCGGCGGAAGGATCGGTGGACGCTTCGAACTTGTTGAAGCCGCAACTGGCGCGCGGCGAATTGCGCACGATCGGTGCGACGACGCTCGATGAGTACCGGAAATACATCGAAAAGGACGCGGCGCTCGAACGGCGTTTTCAGCCGGTGATGGTGGATGAGCCGAGCGTGGAAGATACTGTCGCGATTCTGCGGGGATTGAAAGAGCGCTACGAAGTGCATCACGGCGTGCGCATCCAGGACGCGGCACTCGTGGCGGCAGCCGTCTTATCACATCGCTACATCAGCGATCGATTCCTGCCGGACAAGGCGGTCGACCTTATGGACGAAGCGGCCTCGCGGTTGAAGATCGAGCTCGATTCGATGCCGACGGAAGTCGACGTCGTCGAACGCGAGATCATGCAGCGGGAGATGGAGCGCCAGGCATTAAAGAAGGAAAAGGATCCGGCCAGCAAAGAGCGGCTGAAGAAGTTGGAAAAGGAACTGGCCGGGTTGAAGGAGAAATCTTCGGCGCTGAAAGCGGAGTGGCAGAAAGAAAAAGCGGTCATCGACGAGCAGCGGAAATTGAAGACAGAGCTCGATCAGGCGCGCACCGAGTTGGAGCGGGCGCAGCGCCGCGGCGAATTGGGGAAAGCGAGCGAACTGCAATATGGGCGCATCCCCGAGCTGGAAAAAAAACTGCGCGATATCGAGGAGAAGATCAAGGAAGGCGGCAATCGGCTCCTGCGCGAAGAGGTGACGGAAGAAGACATCGCGCAGGTCGTGTCGAGCTGGACGCACATTCCAGTCGCGCGTTTGCAAGAAGGCGAACGCGAGAAGCTGGTCAAGATGGAGGAGCGGTTGATGCAACGCGTGGTCGGCCAGAAAGAGGCGATCGTGGCTGTGTCGAACGCGGTCCGGCGCGCGCGCGCGGGTTTGCAGGATGAGAACCGGCCAATTGGCTCCTTCATTTTTCTCGGTCCGACCGGCGTCGGTAAAACGGAACTCTCCCGCGCGCTCGCCGAGTTTTTGTTCGACGACGAGAACGCCATGATCCGGATCGACATGAGCGAATACATGGAGAAACACACGGTCGCGCGATTGATCGGCGCGCCACCTGGTTATGTGGGCTACGAAGAGGGAGGGCAGCTCAGCGAAGCGGTGCGGCGCAAGCCGTACTCGGTCGTTCTTTTCGATGAGATCGAGAAAGCGCACCAGGATGTTTTCAACGTCCTGCTTCAGGTGCTGGATGACGGGCGAATCACGGATGGGCAGGGGAGGACGGTCGATTTCAAAAACAGCGTTATCATCATGACGTCGAACATCGGCTCGCAGTTCATCATGGAGGAGTCATCCAGCGAAGGCCGCTCACGCCTGGTCATGGATGCGTTGCGGCAACATTTCCGGCCGGAGTTTTTGAATCGGATCGATGAGATCATCATCTTTGATCGGCTGACCGAGGAGGAGCTGAAGCGGATCGTTGAGATCCAGTTGAAACGCCTCGTCAAACGGCTCGAGAACCAGAAGATCACCCTGGAATTGTCCGACGCGGCCAAGGCTCTCATCGCGAGCCACGGATACGATCCGGTCTACGGCGCGCGCCCGTTAAAGCGCGCGATCCAAAAAGACATTCTCGATCCGTTGAGCATGGACATTCTGGAGGGAAAATTTCACGAAGGACAGACGATCAAGGTCGGCGTGGAGAATGGCGCCTTGAAATTCAACGCGAGCTGACTTTAAGCCGGTAAAATTGCGCGTTGCGCCCCCTGTCTTTCTGTCACACAGTCCCGCCATGATGAAACTCAAGGGACTAGCTTTTATAACGATGGCGGTATTTGCGGCGACCTCGGCCTATGCCGAGGACAAAGCTTGCTGCGCGTCACATGCGAAGAATGACAAGATGAGTTGCCCGCAGTCTTACGCGAAACTCAATCTCTCGCCGGAGCAGAAGGTAAAGCTCGAGAAACTGGAAGCCCAGTGCCATAAGGCCGGCTGCACGAAAGAGAGCATGGATAAGTTCATGAAGTCCGCGGAAGGCATTCTCTCAAAGGAGCAATTCGCGACCTTGAAGGCCGAGTGCTGCAAGCCGCACGATAAGGACACCAAGGCGTAGGCGCTCATTCCCGCAACGGATATTTTAGGACGGCGATCCGGAGAAGTTCGGGTCGCCGTTTTAGCTTCCTTGTCAAGACGGCGATTAACGCTGCTCAAAGAGTCCGATGCGGCCGACGCGTTCGCCTTTCATGAAGACCGTGGAAACGGATGAAAGAGCCCGAACATCCTGGAGCGGGTTGCCATCCACAATGAGCAACGTCGCTTCCTTGCCCTTTGCAATCGTGCCGATGCGTGACTCCACCCGCAGCAGCTTCGCGGCGTTATATGTTGCGGCCTGGAGAGCGACGTCGATCGGAATCCCGGCGGCGACCCACAGCTCGATCTCGTGTTGCACTGTGGGCCCATGCAGCACGAGAAAATGTCCGGCATCCGAACCAATCACGAGGAGCACGCCCGCACGCCATGCCTTCATCAGGTTCTTGCCGCCGACTTCCAGCGACATCGGGTAACGTTTCAAACCCTCACGCAGGCCAGCCATCTCGGCATTCGTGCCGGCGTGTTCGGTGCCTTCGAGCAATTCTTTCCGAGTGACTTGTTGAACGAGTGAGCGCTTGAGGAGCGTCGTGTTACCCTGCGCAAAGTTCGTGAAGGCTTCCACCACACTCAGCGTGGGATTAAAGGCAATCCCTTTCGCCTTCATCTCGGCGATCGTCGCGTCCGGAATTTCGTCCACATAGGAACCGTGCTCGATCGAATCCGCGGGAAGCGCGACGGCATCAACTACGTCCTGACTGTTCCCCGTGTGAACAGCCACCGGCAAATGTTTCGCATGCGCCTCGTCGGCGACCGCGCGCAGGATGCTCACATCCATTCGATTGAAGGGATACCCCGGGGCGCCGGCTTCCAGCACCCCTTTGATCGCATCGATGTGCTGCGCGGCCAGCGCGTCCACTTGTTTGCGCGCTTCGTCAGCCGTTTTCGGGGTCCTGACAAACTGCGCAATAAAGTCGGCGCGCAACGCTTCCGGCAAATACTTGCCGTACTCGGTGCCGTGCCCGCCCTCGGTGGTGAAGAGCGGGCCGCAAAGAAACAATTCTGTCCCGAGCTTTTCGCCGCTGCCGAATTGCTTGCGCAATTTCAGCATCGTTTCGACAGCATCGCCGGCGCTGCGCACCGCCGTGACACCACAAAATAGATACGCTTCCATCTCGCGGTCGGCGGCTTTGTTTGCGTCGAACTTGCTCCAGTCATCGTAGAAACCGCCAGTGGCGCCGAGATGCACATGCACATCGATCAACCCCGGCAGCACGGTCTTGCCCGCGGCCTCGATCGTATCCGCCTTCATTGTCTTTGGCTCGGGAACGGAGTCCTCATAAATCTCCGCGATCTTGCCCCCACGGATCAGCACCGAGCCGGACTCGATTACCTTGCCGTTCCCGACATAAATGCGCGCGTTCTGAATGAGCCACGTTTTTCCGCGCTCTAAATCGCGTGCCAGTATCTTTCCCTTGGCCAGGTCCTGGCGGCTCCATGATTGGTAAACGCCGAGGATCAGGAAGGGCGCGAGCGCGGCCAGCACCCAAAGCTTGGCGGAGTTGCGCAGCTTCTCCTCTTTTTCCCAGCGAAAAAGCTTTGTCGCGATAAATATGCCGACCAGAGCAGTGACGAGGAGAGCGATGAGCGACTGCCAATTGTCCAGAACCGATTCGCCGTGCTGTAGAATTCCAGCCATGCCCGTCATTAAGTAGGTTGCGGGGATGAACTGGGTGACGATTTGCAACCAATCCGGAAAGAAACTGATCGGGAACGTCGCGCCGCTCAGGAAAAGCATCGCCATGTAGAGCGGCTGAATCAAAATCAGACTTTCCTGCGATGAATTAACGACGGCGGCAATGATCAGGCCGATCGACCGAAACGCGACGCACGCGACGACCGCGAAAAGAAACAAGGAGAGAAGATTGGGCGGGACCGCCATGCCGAAAAGCCGATTGGCGAGAATGAGTATGACGATGAGTCCTGGGAGGTAGAGAATCACGCCGGTCACCATGGACGCCGCGAGAAGCGGGACCGGTGTGATCGGTGTCACTTTGTACCGGCGCAGGACGTCGGTTTCGCGGTCCTGCACGGCGCGCATGCCCGCCCCGAACAAGCCATTCCCAAGAATGCCGATCGCCACAACCATGTTAACCACTTGAATGACTCTCGATCCCTGTTCGGCATGCATCGAATAACCGAAAACGAAAAAGAAGATGAGCGGAAAGAAGTAGTTAAAAAACAGGACCGACCGGTTCCGAAGCGCCAGCTTCAGGTCGATCTGCGCGAGGGCTAGAAACGCTTTCATTGGGTCAATCGCGGAGTTTCTTGCCCGTCAGCTCAATGAAAACATCTTCAAGCGTCGGACGGGTCAGGTGCACATCGTCCAGCTCGATTCCTTGCGCATCGATCCATTTCACCATCTCGACCAGCGTCCGGGCCGGATGTTCCGAGGTGACTTTGATCTGCCGCCGATCTTCACTCAGCGTGCTCCGAATTGCATGAGGCCAGGCAGGGAGTTCGCTGCCGCGCCACGGCTCCGTGAAAGCAATTTCAATCGCGGCTTGATTCGCGCTTTTCGCCTGCAATTCCCGCGGCGAACCGCTCGCGATGATCTGGCCCGCGTCGATGATCGCGACGCGGTCGCAAAGCCGTTCTGCTTCCTCGATGTAGTGCGTCGTCATTACGATCGTTCGCTTTTCGGCGCGGAGTTCCTCGATCAGGTCGCGAATCTCCAGCCGCACTTGCGGATCGAGGCCGCTAGTGGGCTCATCGAGAAAAAGCATCTGCGGATCGTTGATCAAGGCGAGGGCGATCGCGAGCCGCTGTTTTTGCCCGCCTGAGAGAGTGGCGTAACCGGCATCCTTTTTTTCCCACAGCTGCAAACGTTTGAGCAACGCGTCACCGTCCACGTTGCGGGTATAAAATGCGCCGAAAAGCTTGAGCGCTTCGTGGACCGTTATCTTGTCCGGGAGATTCGTCGCTTGCAGGCACACTCCGATCCGGTCCTTCAGTTTTTGCTTTTGCCGATCGGGATCGAAGTCGAGCACAGTGACTTCGCCCGCGGAGCGCGGTCGCAAGCCTTCCAGGATTTCGACCGTGCTCGTCTTACCGGCTCCGTTTGGTCCAAGCAACCCGAAGACTTCACCGGGATGGACCTCGAAATCGATGCCTTTGACCGCTTCGAAGCTTCCGTACGACTTGCGAAGTCCGCGCACGTAGATGGCAAACTCGTTTTTCAAGAGAAAACGTTTAGATCAAGCCGCGATGAATGAGCGACAAAATAATGAAAATGCCAGCGCCATTCAGGTTGTTTGCTCTGTCACAGGAGCTCGTTTCCGCCTAACGAGTGGTAGGCTGAGAATCACGAGCGCCAGCAACGCGACGCCTACACACCCTTGCGCGAATAGCTCGCCGTGTCGCACGTAAAACGTCAGCTCGTGTCCGGTTGGGATAGATACTTCGCCTGTCAGCACACCGTCGGTGAACTGGCTGCCATGCTCGTCCACTAAAATTTGCGTGATGCGCCCGAACTCATTGACGAAACAGGTGACGCCAGTGTTCGCGGCCCGGACCATCGGGAGTCGCGTTTCGACACAGCGGAAGATCGCATTCGCGAGATGCTGTTGCGACGCCGCGGAGCGCAGGAACCAGCCGTCATTGGTCACGTTCGCGAGGAGATTCGCCCCGCCCAGGACAAATTGTCTCGTCAGGTCTCCAATCGTATCTTCGAAACAAATCAGCGCCGCGACCCGCGCCTTATCATTCGTCAGGTGAAAGACCGTGTGCTTTTTCCCAAATGCGAAATCGGCCGGCACTTGATCGCCGACCACGCGCGCAAGAATCGGGATAGTGTGCCGGCCCGGGACATATTCGCCGAACGGCACGAGGTGGATCTTTCGATAAATTTGCACGCGCTCGCCGCCGTCCGAGACCAGCAGGGCGGCGTTGTAGTCGCCTGTTTCGTCCAGATCGATCGTCCCCAGGAGCAGATCGGTTTTGGCCGCCGCCGAAAAATCCATGACGAAGCGGTGGCTCAATTCGTCTTGCAGGACAGGACCGGGCATCGAGCTTTCCGGCCAGACCAGCAAATCCGGCCGGGCATTGGCCCCGAGCGCTGGAGTACTCAGGCGCGTGAATTGGTCGAAGGTTTTCTGGGCCAACTCCGCGCTGAATTTTTCTTCGCGCGGAATGTTGGGCTGCACCAGGGCGATATTGAGGGTTTTCCCGGGATGCTGACTCTGAAGAGAACGGAGACCGAAGCCCATCACCCCGACGATTGCCGCCATCGTGAGCGTCAGATCGTAATGCGGCCGCATCGGTCGCACCTGAGTTTCCAGGATGAACCGGCGCGCCGTGGTCAGCAGAATGACATTGGTAAAGGCGACCAGGAACGAAAGGCCGGCGACCCCGGTAAATTCCGTGATTTGAATGATGGCCAATTGCGCGTGCAAGGCGGTGCCCAAGGTGTTCCAACCCCAGCCGGAAAAGACCAGGCCGCGCAGCCACTCCTGGGCAACCCAGACGGCTGCGAGAAGAAAGGCGAGGCGAAGGTTGTTCGTCGAACGCAGCCAGGGCGATTGGCTGAGGGGCGACTCGTTAGGCGGCGGTTGCGTCCAACGGTTCGCCACAGCGGGCGCTCGCAACGCTGGGCGCAACAAACCGCAAATCCAACTCCAGAGCGCGAAGTAAATCGCCATGTAAAAACCGACGAGGACCAGGCCGGGAATCGTGACAGTTCTAAGCCAGGAGAAAACCGTCCAGAAAAACGCGAGCCCGGCCACATATCCCAGCGACAGATCTCGCAGCCACCGGCGTTTTGAATTCGGGCCGGAGAACCAGACCGCCGCGAGCAGCGGAGTCAAAGCGATCCAGCAGAGCCAGGCCTGGTCGAACGGCGGAAAGCATGCGGCGTAAAGAAATCCGCTGGAGATGGCCGCCAGCCACGGCCACAGCCGGAGCGGTTTTAATAACCAGGCCACCTGTTTCTCAGCGGCGACGCCGGCGCGCGGTGCGTTCCTGTTCGCGCCGCCGGCCAGGGTTCACCGCATCGTGCAAGTCTTTCGCGAAAGCGGCGTTGACGCGGAAAAAAGCCCTCTCCACGTCCTCGATCAAGCGAACGTTGACCTTGTTCGAGAGGACGTAGCCCTGATCAATGAGGCCTATCAGCGTCTCGAGAAACTCCGCGGTTTCCATCCCCTCGGCGCGATCGATGAGCATCTTGCCGTACACTTGCGTGCCCGAGAGGCCGATCTTTTTCAAAAGCGTGATTTCGCCGCCATCCAGTTTGATTTCGCGCCCCATGAAAAAACTTTCCGCTTGTTCTTGCGGATGTCGAGCAGCTTATGGGCCCACCCGCGTGGAGGCGTCTTCGCGCAGCCAGTCCCAGACCCGTTTCAGATGCTCACTCACTTCTCGCTTTATTGCCGCCAGCTCCGAGGCAGTGAACTTCGCCCCTTCCGGACGCCGTTGCGCGAACAGATAATACTTAATTTTTGGCTCCGTGCCGGACGCGCGCACCGCAATTCTCGTGTGGTCTCCGAACTCGAAGATCAGCATTTTTTCCTTCGGAATTTCGTCCCCTTCGATGTCCCGATAGGTGTCCGTTTCGAAGTTTTTCACCTGAACAATTTGTGCTCCGAGCATCTCGTTAGGCGGCTTGCTGACGTACGATGCCAGCAGACGCTTGATCGTCTCCGCGCCTTCGGCCCCTTCGAAAGTCAGTGAGCCGGTGTATTCCTGGAAGTAGCCGAACTCGGAGAAGATTTCATCGAGGAACGCGTCGACCGTTAGTCCGCGAGACTTCGCATAGGCCGCCACTTCGCAAAACATGATCGCCCCGCCGTTGCCATCCTTGTCCCGGACGAAATCACCGCCGCTGTATCCGTAACTTTCTTCGCCGCCCAGGACGTAGTAGGAAGATTGTTCCAGCCGGCGCCGGCGCGTCTCTTCCTCAGGCAAGTCGCGGTACCTCTGCTGCACATCTGGCGGCAGGGCCTTCTCGTATTTGCCCAGCTTCGCACCGATGTACTTAAAACCGGTCAACGTCTCGACACAGCGAAGTCCGTAATGTTCCGCGATCGCTTTTTGCAGATCGGTGGTGACGAATGTCTTAATGATGACAGCGCGGGAAGCGTTCTCCTTGTTGAGCACGCCAAGATCGAAAAGCGTCTTCGCTCGGTAGTAGGCGAGGAGCGAACCGATCTGATTTCCCGTGAGCAATTGCATCTTGCCGCCCGCGGTCCGGACCGCGACGCCCATGCGGTCGCAATCAGGATCAGTGGCGATGACGAGATCGGCGTCTTCCTTTTCCGCCAGCTCCACGCCGAGCCGTAACGCGGCGGCGTTCTCCGGGTTGGGGGAATCGACGGTGGGAAAATTTCCGTCGAAGCGGTCCTGTTCTTCGACGACGCGGAAGTTGAAACCGAGCCGCGCGAGCATCGGCTTGATGATGACGCCACCCGTTCCGTGCAGCGACGTGAAAACAATGCGGAGCGACTTGGCGGCGCGAACGAGCTCCTTGTTCAAGATCAAACTCTCGAGGCGGTTCATGTACGCCTCATCGATTTCACGACCGAGCGTGATCACTTCGCCGCACTGCTTCGGCCTGGCGGCAGATGTTTCGCTTTGGATGCTGTTGACCTTTGCGATGATGCGGCTCGCATGCGGCTCGACCACTTGCGCGCCGTCGTTGAAATAAACTTTGTAGCCGTTGTCGTGTGGGGGGTTGTGGCTGGCCGTGATCACGATGCCCGCGCTCGCGCGCAGATGGCGGACGGCGAAAGATAGTTCCGGCGTCGATCGAGGCCCTTCGAAGACGCAGGCATCACAACCGTTTTCCGCGGCAGTTTTCGAGGCGAGCTCGGTAAATTCTTGCGAGAAATGCCGCGAATCGTGGGCGATCACGATCTTCGGTTTTCCCTCGATTTTTTCCTGGGTGCGCCAATCGCGCAAATACGCAACTAGCCCCTGCGTCGCGCGGCTGACATTAAAAAAGTTCATCGCGTTCGTCCCAACGCAGGGAAATTGCGGCCGCTCAGTCGCGCCGGCCTCACCCCGCTCCACCTTGGTCACGATTTTCCCGATGGTCCGCCCGCGCAGGCCGCCAGTGCCAAACGCAAGCGTGCGATAAAAGCGGTCATTGAGCTCTGCCCATTCTCCCGCTCGCGCGAGCTCCGAAACCGCCGCGATATAGACCGTGGACGCCGAGGCCCCGAGCAATTCTCGGATGTTTCCGGCCGCGGAACCACGGAGCTCACCCGTTCGAGTTGCCTCCTCTAACAGAGATGCAAAATCAAAGTCGGCCGCGGCCATGCGACGCGAACCTTGCGGCGCGGTTCTGTCATTGCAATTGTTCTTTTCGATTGCCGGGTGTGCGGTTCAAAGGCTTAGTGGTCAACGACCAAGCCCGATGAACATCCACGAATATCAGGCGAAAGAATTGCTGCAAAAATTCGGCGTCGCGACACCGCGCGGAAAGGCCGCGTCTACGCCCGATGAGGCTGAGCAAGCGGCCCGTGATCTGGGCACGAACGATCTCGTGGTCAAGGCGCAGGTTCACGCCGGCGGCAGAGGAAAGGGGACGTTCGCGAATGGTTTCAAAGGTGGCGTGCACTTGTGCAAATCGCCGGCGGAGGCGCGCGAGGCCGCTTCGAAGATGCTCGGCCAGACATTGGTAACACATCAGACCGGGCCGGCGGGTCGCGTCGTCAACAAGGTTTTGGTCGCGGAGTCTGCGGAAATCGCGCGGGAGATTTACTTTGCCATCCTTCTCGATCGCGCGACCGCCGCGCCCATCATCGTAGCCAGCACCGAAGGCGGGGTGGAGATTGAGACGGTGGCCGAGAAATCACCCGAGAAGATTTTGCGCGAGAAAATCGATCCGCTCGCCGGGTTACAAGCTTATCAAACGCGCAAGCTGGCTAAACAACTCGCATTCGAATCGCCACAATTGAAAGCGGCGGCGAAATTGTTCGACGGTTTATATCGTACGTTCATGGCATGCGATTGCTCGATGGTGGAAGTGAACCCGCTTGTTGTCACACCGAAGGGCGAGGTGCTGGCGCTCGACGCGAAGTTCAACTTCGATGACAACGCGCTCTATCGGCACCCGGAGCTCGCGGCGTTGCGCGATATTGCGGAAGAAGATCCACGCGAAGTCGAAGCTTCTAAGCACGGACTGAATTACATCGGCCTCGATGGAAACATCGCCTGCCTCGTTAATGGCGCCGGCCTGGCCATGGCGACGATGGACATCATCAAATTTTACGGCGGCAGTCCCGCGAACTTTCTGGATGTCGGCGGCGGCGCGACGGAGGAACAGGTGACCGAGGCATTCAAGATCCTTATTTCGGACGACAAGGTGAAAGCCATCCTGGTCAACATTTTCGGCGGCATCATGAAATGCGACGTGATCGCGCAGGGAATTATCAACGCAGTGAAAACGGTGAAGCTGCCGGTGCCATTGGTCGTTAGGCTGGAAGGAACGAACGTGGAAGCGGGTAAGAAGTTGATCGCGAATTCCGGCCTGCCCGTGATCACGGCGGACGATCTCGCCGACGCCGCGCAAAAAGTCGTGAAAGCGGCAGAGAAGAAATGAAAGTCAAAGAAATTGGTTTTGTGGCGATACCGGTAACGGACATCAAGCGCGCTCGCGCGTTCTACGAAGGCTTGCTTGGACTACAGAAATCGGGCGAATTCATGGATGGGCTTTGGATTGAATACAGCGTTGGCAAGGACACGCTCGCGATCGCAAATATAAGCGAGACCTGGATACCGTCGGATCAAGGAACCGGCGCGGCCCTGGAGATGGAAGATTTCGATGGGGCCATCGCCGAACTAAAAAAAGCGAACGTCACCTTTGCGGCCGAGGCTTTCGAAACACCGGTTTGCCACATGGCCGTGATCCAGGATCCCGATGGAAACAAGTTAATGATCCACAAATTAAAAGCATCATGATCAAGGAAGTCGCATTTATTGCCATTGCCGTATCCGACAAGGAACGGGCGCGCAAATTTTACCAGGAGACTCTCGAGCTAAAACCGGGCTATACGGCTATGGAAGGCGCGTGGGTCGAATACGATTTGGGCGGCACGACCATCGGTGTTGGCTGTCATCCCGCCTGGCAACCTTCGCGCGATGGAACAACGGTCGCGTTCGAAGTGGATGACATCGACGCGAGCATCGCAAAGCTGAAAGAGCGAGGCGTCACCTTCGACCTGGACAAAACCGAGTCGCCCGTTTGCTGGATGGCGCAGTTCCGCGATCCTGATGGCAACAAGTTGATGGTGCACAAACGCAAGGCGAAGTAGCGAATGTCTGTTCTCGTCGACAAAAATACGCGTCTGCTGGTGCAAGGAATCACCGGCAGCGTTGGAGGATTCCACGCGCGCAGTTGCATGGAGTACGGGACGAATGTGGTCGCGGGTGTGACGCCTGGAAAGGGCGGCCAAATGTTCGATGGCAACGTGCCGGTCTTCGACACAGTCTGGGAAGCGCGACGGAAAACCGGTTGCAATGTCTCGGTGATTTTTGTGCCGGCGGCGGGCGCGGCGGATGGAATTCTCGAAGCGGTCGATGCCGGCGTGGAGCTCGTCATTTGCATTACGGAAGGAATTCCGGTGATGGATATGATGCGGGTGAAGGCGCAAATGGCCGGCAAGCCGGGCCGTCTCATTGGGCCGAATTGCCCGGGAATTATCACGCCCGGCGCCTGCAAGATCGGGATCATGCCGGGCTACATTCACACACCGGGAAGCGTGGGCGTTATCTCTCGCTCTGGAACGCTCACCTACGAAGCAGTCTGGCAGCTTACCTCGCGCGGGTACGGCCAATCAACCTGCATCGGCATCGGCGGCGATCCGATCAACGGGATGTCGCACCTCGATGCGGTGAAACTTTTTAACGATGATCCGAAAACGGATTCGATGATTCTGATCGGTGAGATCGGCGGCACCGCCGAGGAAGAAGCAGCGGGATGGATCAGGGAGAATTGCAAGAAGCCCGTGGCCGCATTCATCGCCGGGGCGACCGCGCCGCCGGGCCGGCGCATGGGTCACGCAGGCGCCATTGTGTCGGGCGGCAAGGGAACCGCCGCGGGAAAAATCGAGGCGCTCAAAAGCGCGGGCATTGCTGTTGCCGAAACACCAGCGACAATGGCGGAGACATTGATCGCACGGATGAAAGGAAAGTCATGACGGTATCGCGCGGACTGGAAGGCGTCATCGCAAACTCCACGCGCTTGAGCGACGTCATCGGAGACAAGGGCCAGCTCATCTACTGCGGTTACGATATCAACGAGCTGGCCGGCAAGGTCAGCTACAAAGAAGTCGTTTATCTGCTCTGGCACAACAAACTGCCGAACCGCGGCGAATTGGAAGCATTTACGAGAGGATTGCGCGGCGAACGCCAATTGCCGGAACCGGTGATCGATTTTCTGAAATCCGCGCCACGCGACGCCGAGCCGATGGATGTGATGCGCACGGCGATCTCCATGCTCGGACTCTACGACCCCGATATCGGGAAAGAGGCCACGCCGGAATTAAACCGGCACCGCGCCGTCTCCATTACCGCAAAGATCGGGGTGATCGCGGCTTATTTTCATCGCGCTCGCAATGGCAAACCGCTCCCGCCGGTGCGCGATGATCTTACCGAGGCCGAGCATTTTCTCTACCTGATGTGCGGCGAGCCGCAGTCGAAAGAGGCGAGCGACACCCTCGACATCGCCTTTATTTTGCACGCCGATCACGGCATGAACGCTTCGACCTTCAGCGCGCGCGTGACCATTTCAACGCTGACCGATTTCTACTCCGCAATCACCGCCGCCATCGGCACACTCAAGGGCCCGTTGCATGGCGGCGCGAACGAAGGGGTGATCCATATGCTGGAGGAGATTGGGAGCGAGGAGAACGTCGACGCGTACATCGAGAAGCAGCTCGCGGAGAAGAAGAAGATCATGGGAATCGGCCATCGCGTTTACAAGACGCTCGACCCGCGTGCGCCTCACCTTCGCGCCATGGCGGTAAAGCTGAGTGAGAAACTCGGCGATCCGAAATGGATCCGGATGTCCGAGCGTATCGCGCAGCTAATGAAGGAGAAAAAGAACCTGAACGCGAACGTAGATTTCTATTCTGCGACGGTTTACTACTCGTTAGGAATCCCGACGGATTTGTTCACGCCGATTTTCGCCATCGCGCGCTGCTCTGGCTGGTGTGCGCAGGTCATCGAGCAGCTCGAAGATAATCGGCTCTATCGACCTCTGAGCGAATACGTGGGCGAACCGGTGGGGAAAAAAGTTGTTCCGATCGACGAGCGACCCTAGATGACATTCGCGCGAGACGCTCGACTTCTCCCGAGCCGTTCATTAGTTTCAGCGGAATGAAAGCGATCGCGTTGCTCCTCTTGTTCGCGTTTGCCTGTCCAACTTTGATCCGGGCGGAGACGACCGAAATCGAGATCGTCGCAGATCCGTCGATCTACGGGGAATATCCAAAGGCCTACCAGGAAATCATTATGAGGTGGCTGGAGACGAAGCTGGCCGATCCGAAGAGCGCGCAAATCGAGTGGACAAGCGCGCCGAAACCGGCTGATCTGCCGGGACCGAATGGAAAGCGTCTCTATGGCTATCTGGTGGAATTCAAGGTCAGTTCCCGAAACCGATTCGGCGCTTACACGGGGAAGCAGAAACACGGGGCCCTCATCCGTGATGGCAGCGTGATCAAGGGGACTGGCTTCGGTTTTTAAATGAGACTGGCTCGAACAGCACGAATCAAGGGTGAGGGGGGCATCGCTCTTCTGGTGATCGTGTTGCTGCTCCTGAGTGGCATCGTCTGGTGGTTGTATTCATCGCGCCAGGATGCCGAGAAGAATGCGCGCATCTTCGCGACTGAAGTTACCAAGCGGGTCGCGGTAAGTTACGACGAAAAGTATCTCCATGTTCACCTGAGCCCCGAGGCGCAGATCAACTACCTGAAGTCATGGCGAGATCGATTATTGGACCGGTTGCGCGAGCTCGGCGTGCCGGCACAGCCGATTGACTTACAGGGAGATGTCGCATTTACCTCCTACTTTTTCGATCCCAAAGGCACGTTTCGCGCGCAGCTAAATTATCCAACAACGTCCGCCCAACTGGAGCTGGGCATTTCTCGTGGGATGACCGTGTGGCAGGTCGACACGATCAATCTGACGTGGAATCCCCCGCCGACACCGACACCGGCGCCAACCCCGGTGGTGACGTCGACTCCCACGCCGCCACCGGAGCAGAAACCAAAGCGGAAGCGGAAGGGTTGAAGAGGGCCGACGGCTCCGCGGAGCGTCGCCCTGCTACCGCGGATTGCGGTTCTTTTGGCAAGGCGAGATTCTGCCGAGCCGGCAGTGATGGACTAACTCAGCAGACGATCGAACGCATCGACGCAGAGCTGCGACCATGTCTCCAGGCTGTCGCGGCGGGCGAGGAGCTCTTCCTTGTTGAGAAACGCCATGTTCGTGATCATCGCTTCGCGTTTTTGCACGTTCTCCTCCGCGAGGCGAAAGACATGCACGATCCCAAGATGGACTCGACCGACTTCGGTGGTGTCATCATTCAAGAGCGCAACGATCCGATCTTCGAACGCGGTCTCGATCTTGATCTCTTCATTCACTTCACGCTCGACGCCGGCGCGATAAGCCGCTTCGTCGATTGCAAAATTGAAAAGCGATTCATCCTCCTGGTTCATGTGGCCGCCGATGCCGATCGAACCCTTCGCCACCAGACGCTGTTCGCCGGCCTTTTTGCCGCGCACGTAATGCAGCACGGTGTCGCCATGCGCGATGATCGCGTAAGGAATAATCTGTTTGTGCGTGGGATCGTTTTCCGCCTGAGCGCGCGGCAGAAAGAAATTGTTCCCGCGCGAAAGCAGTGCCCGGAGATATTTCTCGGGCTCAAAATTCAGGCCGTGAAAACTGCCGAGCTCATCGAAGAGACTTCGCCTGACGACCAGAACATTTTCGTCAGGCTGGCTCATCCGCGGCGCTGACTAGTACGAGTAGGTCAGGCCGATCTGCGGCCCGAGCAGATTGAGGCTCGGGTTCGGATCAGTTTGTCCGCCGTTGGAAAGATGCTGGTAAACGAGACCCGCGTTCGCTTTCCACTGATCGTTAATCTTGTAGGAAACGCCGACGGCGCCGAGGCAGTTGAAGGTGAAGTCCTGTCCCTGGGCGCCATTGACATTGGCGTGGCTGTCGATCCATCCGAGCCCGACGCCGCCCGAGATGTAGGGAGTGAATCGGCTCCCGGGCCGGATGAAATTGTAACGGAGGCCGACCGAGATGCCGTAGTAGAAATTCTCCGGGCCGCGAAAGATCGGCTCTGCCATGGCCAGGACGTAAAATTGATTGTAGCCACGAAAAAACCCCTCGCGGTAGACCGGTCCGAAACGCCATCTCGCGGTGACGAATTGCGCGCCAATCTCATAGCCGTTCGGATTGCCGATAACGCCGAGCATGTAGGCCGTCTCGGTCGCCATCTCGAAACTGGGCGCGTCCGAATCATCGGGAGTAAAGTGTGTCGAGACGCGGTCGCCGGCCGCGCGCGTGAGTGGCGCACAGAGAGAGACGAGCAAAAATGCAAAGATGATCCGGCAAATTTTCATCAGGCCGCGCTACGATATTGCGAGTCCACTGAATTGCAATTGAGCGCCTTGTCTGTCACGATGTGAGCATGAAACCCCACATCGCGGTTATAGTTTCAGTGTTTGCCATTACCGCCGCGACGGCGCGCGCGGCCGGCGAGTCAGCCGACAAAGGACAGCAACTGGCGACCGACCTTTGGAAGGCCAGCGGCGGTGAAAATTGGGCGAAGGTCAAAGAGGTGCACTTCACCTTTGCGGTGGAACAGGATGGAAAGCCTCTTTTCAGCGCGCAACATGTTTGGAATGTCGCGGCCGGGACTGACGAGGTGAAATGGAAAGACAAGCAGGGGAAGGATCACCATGTCACCGCCAATCTCGCTGCACCAGCTTCTGACGACGAGGGGAAAACCTGTTATGCACGATGGGTCAACGATTCCTATTGGCTGCTGGCGCCGCTCAAAATTCGGGATCGCGGGGTGAAGGTGGAAGCAGGTGGACCGAAAAATCTCAATGGTGTCACTTGTGAAACAGTGCGCCTGAAGTTCGACAACGTGGGCCTCACCCCGACCGATCAGTATGTTTTTTATATCGATCCGAAGACGAAGCTTCCCCTCGCTTGGGATTACATTCCGCAGTCAGGCACGGGAATGCAGGCGACATGGGAAAAGTTCCAATCGTTCGGTGGGCTGAATCTTGCGACAGAACACAACTTTAGCGGCAAGACGATCAAGCTGGCTGACATCAAAGTAGTCACAGACAAATAGTGGCCTTGGAGGGACGGGCTCTGTCCCGTCCCGGTCGCGTTGCGGACGCCACGAAGGGCTTCCTTCCAAATCGCATCGCTAAATCGCGTCGCTGACAAAACTGGCCAAATCTGCGGATACCTGGCTGACCCACCTTTCGCCGCCTTCGATTTCCAACGTCGCGGAATGGAGAGCGTGACGCGGCAAGAGAAGTTGGCGGGAAAGTTCCGGCGTCCAACCCGTCTCGATAAACTGAAGATAAAGTTTTTCGTCCGGCCCGTAAATTTTGTCGCCGACGATCGGGTGGCCTAGCGAAGCGAGATGCACCCGGATTTGATGCGTGCGACCAGTCCGCGGGGCCGCGCGGATGATGCTGAAACGATCACCGGCGGCAGTTCGCGTGAATCGTCGCTCGACTTGGAAATCGGTGCGAGCTGGAGCCCCCGCCGGATGAATCGCTTGCTTGAGCCAGATTGGCGATGGCGCGTGAATTCCTTGTCTGGCGAGAGGCGAATCGACCGTTTTGGAATCCCACTCCGGCCAGCCACAGACGATTGCGAGATATTCTTTGGCGATGCGCTGCTCCTGCATCAACAAGCCAAAACGCCGCGCAGCGGCCGCGTTCTTTGCCACGAGCACCAATCCGCTGGTTTCCCGGTCGAGTCGATTGACGATCGAAACTTGTCCGCCGTTCGCGATCTCGAAGGCGAGTAGATGTTTCAGTTCGCCCCAGAGTGTGCGCGCTCCAGTCGGCTTGGTGGGATGAACGAGCAGGAATGGTGGCTTCTCGACGACGATGAAATCATCGCTCTCCGCGACAATCGCGAAGTCATGCGCGTCATTTGCGCCCGCTGCGTCCGTGGCGGATAAAGCTCCCTTGATCTCGCTGAGGAATGTCACGCGCCATTATAAGACCGGGGAACGAGCGGTGCACGCGCTGGACGGCGTCTCGCTGGAAATCGCGCGGAATGAATTTGTGGTGGTGAGCGGACCGAGCGGCTGCGGCAAGAGCACGCTCATTCATCTTCTGGCCGGCCTGGAGCATCCGACAGCGGGCGAAATTGTTGTTGATGGTCTCGCCTTGCACACCGCTGATGACACCGCTCTCACGGACTACCGGCGTCGGCGGCTTGGTCTTGTCTTTCAGTTCTTCAATCTCCTGCCGACGATGAACGTGCTCGAAAACGTCAGCTTCCCATTGCTTTTGCAAGGTCTGCCGCCGCATGAAAGTGAAGAAAGGGCGGCGGAGCTGATTGATTTGGTCGGACTCAGTGATCGATCGACTCACTTCACTCATCAACTCAGCGGTGGCGAGCAGCAACGGACAGCGTTCGCACGCGCGTTGGTCCACCGGCCGTCGTTGTTGATCGCGGATGAACCGACCGGCAATCTCGACTCACATTCTGCGTCGACCGTGATGCGACTGCTGGAGAAGATCGCCGCAGAGCGGTTGACCACACTGGTCGTGGTCACGCACAGCGACGAAGTCGCGCGGGCTGCGTCGCGTTGGGTGGAAATGCGCGACGGGAGAGTGGTCCGAGATTCCGGATAAAATGTGGGAGCGGCCTCAGTGCCGCGACGGGAGCGATCCAATCGGGGCACTGAGGCCCTCCCACATTCGTTTGCTTGACGTTGCCCGAAAAACCGCTTTACCTAAACGCCCAGCCTCGACCACGGAGTCACCTTGGAATTAAAAGACATCAAAGCCGTCATCGACCTCATGAAGAAGAACGACTTGTCGGTCTTCGAGATGGAGAAGGACGGGTTTAAGCTGAAGTTACAAAAAGGCGCGGGCGACAAGACTGTTTTCGCGGCGCCGGCCAACGGCATTCCTGCTTCAGCGCCACCGGCAAGGCCGGTGGCTCCCGCGCCAGTTTCACAGGCGGCCCCGGCCATTCAGGAAACTGAAAAGGGCTCGGCCTTAAGAGAGATCGTGTCGCCGATGGTCGGGACATTTTACCGGGCCGGTTCGCCCGAATCCCCGCCGTTCGTGGACATAGGCAAAGAGGTCACCGAAGAAACTGTCGTTTGCATCATAGAGGCGATGAAAGTCATGAACGAAATTAAGGCGGAAACAAGAGGCGTGATCGCCGAAATTCTAGCCGAGAGCGGAAAACCAGTGCAGTTCGGCCAGGTCCTTTTCCGCGTGCGTTAGACGCAGGAGGAACGGCCTGCCGGGCCGTCTGGTGCGCGGCCAGGCCGGCGGCTGCCGGATGCCACCAACCTTGATTGATGTTTGAGAAAATTCTAATCGCGAACCGCGGCGAAATCGCGCTGCGCATTATCCGAGCTTGCAAGGAACTTGGAATCCGGACGCTCGCGGTTTATTCCGAGGCGGATGTAGATTCACTCCACGTGCAACTCGCGGACGAGGCGATTTGCATCGGCGCGCCTCCGAGCGCGGAGAGCTACCTCAAGATCGACCGCATTATGAGCGCCGCTGAAGTCGGCGACGTGGACGCGATTCATCCCGGCTACGGTTTTCTTTCCGAGAACGCGCACTTCGCCGAAGTGTGCGAAAGCTGTAAAATCAAGTTCATCGGCCCGCCCGCGAGCGCGATGCACGCGCTAGGCGACAAAAACTCCGCGCGCGCGTGTGCCCGCAAAGCCGGGGTTTCAGTCACACCGGGGAGCGACGGTATCGTCGAGACCGAGCAGGCCGCGTTAAAGCTTGCCCGCAAGATTGGTTACCCCCTCATGATCAAGGCGGTCGCCGGTGGTGGTGGTCGAGGCATGCGTGCCGCGCACAACGAGGCAAGTCTGCTCCCCGGGTTTTATGCTGCGCGCACGGAAGCAGAAAAGGCTTTCGGGAACGGAGATGTTTATATCGAGAAGCTGATCGTGAATCCGCATCACATCGAATTCCAAATCGTGGCTGACCAGCAGGGACATACCGTCCACCTCGGCGAGCGGGATTGTTCGATTCAGCGGCGCAACCAAAAGGTGATCGAGGAGTGCCCGTCTCCGCTGATCTCGCCCGGGTTGCGCAAGAAAATGGGCCACGCCGCAGTCAAGCTCGCGGAATCGGTGGGATATCAAAACGCCGGGACGATGGAATTCCTGGTCGATAACGAAGGCCATTATTACTTCATCGAGATGAACACACGCATCCAGGTGGAGCACACGATCACCGAGGAGGTTTACGGTTGCGACCTGGTTAAGGAACAGATTCTGATCGCGGCGGGCGAACGGCTCTCGCCGCATGTTGCCAATGCTACGGCGCGGCTTCATGCGATCCAATGCCGGATCAATGCCGAGGATCCGGAGAGAAATTTTCAACCGTCTCCGGGCCGGATAGCGTTTTACTACGCGCCGGGTGGCCGCGGCGTGAGAATCGACTCGCACGCATACACGGGGTACGTCGTTCCGCCTTACTACGATTCCATGATTGCAAAGCTGATCACGGTCGGGGCGACGCGCATTTCGGCGATCGCTCGCATGCGCCGGGCGCTGGATGAGTATTACATCACCGGTATCAAAACGACGGTTCCATTTCATAGCGCCATCATGCGCAACGCGGACTTCCGCAATGGCACTTACGACACCGGCTTTGTGGAACGCGTCATGAACTCGGACAACTTCGAGTTGAAACCGACGCCGACGCGGTTGCACGAATAATTATTCGCCCTTGACCGCCGCAGATTTAAGTCGCTGCCGGCTCTACGGTATCCTGGACCTAAGCTATGTAGATAGCCTGGAGACCAAAAAGGTGGCCGAACAGATGGTCGACGGGGGCGTCGATTTGATCCAGCTCCGCGCGAAAGGGCACCCCGCCGCGCAAATCACCAAGATGGCTGCCGACCTGCACCGCATCACGTTTGCAGGCAATGTTCCGCTTATCATCAACGATCACTCCGAGATCGCGCGCATAGTGCCAACGGAAGGTGTCCATGTCGGGCAGGACGATCTTCCGATCGCCGAAGTGAGAGAGATCGCCGGGTCGCATTGCGTGGTAGGGAAATCGACTCACAGCGTCGACCAGGCAATCCGCGCCTTTTACGAAGGCGCTGACTATATCGGCTTCGGACCCATTTTCGCGACTCCGACCAAACCCGATTATCGACCTATTGGCCTCGACGAGGTCCAAAGAGTTCACGAGGCCATTCGCCTTCCGATCTTCTGTATCGGCGGAATCAAATTGGATAATCTTCCCGAGGTGATCGCGGCTGGCGCGCGCCGCGTTGTCATCGTCTCAGGATTGCTTCAGGCCGCGGACATTGCATCGTATGCGCGTGCCGCAAAGACGCTGCTTTCAAAATCCAAAATCTAAAATCGCATGTCTGTCCTCATTGTTGGTTCCATTGCGCTCGACGCCGTCAAGACTCCCGTGGAAGAACACGCCGACTTGCTAGGCGGATCGGCTTCCTACGCCGCTTTGGGTGCGAGTTTTTTTTCTCCGGTGAAACTTGTTGGAATCGTCGGCGACGATTTTCCGGCCTCCGAATTCGATTTCTGGAAATCGCGCAAGATTGGTGCGGAAGGAGTTCAGCGGGTGGCCGGAAAAACTTTCCGATGGTCGGGAGAGTACGCGTGGGACATGAACACGCGGGAGACGCGTTCCGTGGCGCTCAACGTTTTCGAACATTTTCGCCCCGAGCTGCCGCAGTCTTATCGCGGGACCGATTTCGTCTTGCTGGCTAACATCGCTCCCGCCCTGCAGGCACACGTGCTCGATCAAATGAAACGGCCGCGTTTCGTCGTCGCGGACACGATGGACTTATGGATTGAAACCACGCGCACCGATCTCGATGCACTGCTGCCGCGCGTAGACCTGCTCATCCTCAATGACAGCGAAGCGAGAGAATTGACGAAGGAAACGAGCCTGATCAAAGCGGGCCGAAAGATTCGCAAATCAGGGCCGAAATACGTCGCGATCAAAAAAGGGGAGCACGGAGCTTTGCTTTTCGGCGAGGATGAGTTCTTCAGCTGCGGCGCTTATCCGCTCGAGGACATCCACGATCCGACCGGGGCAGGGGACACCTTCGCCGGCGGAATGGCCGGGTATCTGGCCTCGAGAAAAACAGATCCGGCGTTTGCCGATCTTCGCCGGGCGATCATCTACGGAAGCGTGCTCGCGAGTTTCAACGTCGAGGCATTTAGTCTCGAGCGCTTACGAACCCTGACTTTGGATGAAATCGACGAGCGTTATCAAATGTTCAAATCGATGAGCGCGTTCGAGGACCTTCCGTTGGCTTCATCCTAACCTTCCCCCCGCGGGAGAAAAACGCCGTCTCCTTCAAAGAGAGGGAATCGATGTGAAAACAGACTTTCGATTAGACTTTCTCTTCGGGCGCCAGGTGGCAGTGATGATCCAGCGTTTCGAATTGCAGGGTAGCATGCTGGATCTCGAACTTGCGATACAGGTCCCGGGCCGCTTGGTCCAAAAGTGCACAGTCGCAGTCGTCAACGTCTCGCACCAGGTGAGCCGTGAGAGCCGTTTCCGTGGTGCTCATCGGCCAAACGTGGAGGTCGTGAACCTCGGTCACGTGCGGAAGGCCGGAGAGATACTGTCGCACATCGGCCACCTCAATGCCCTGGGGAACGGCGTGGAGCGCGAGATTGACAGAATCACGGAGCAACCCCCATGTGCCCCAGGTAATAACGGCGGCAATTGCGAGACTTATCCCGGGGTCAATCCAACGCCAACCCGTGGCGATGATAAGAAAACCGGCGACGACAACACCCAGCGAAACGCCTGCATCGGCCGCCATGTGCATAAAAGCCGCCCGAATGTTGAGATCTCGTTTGCGGCCAGACATGAACATTAGAGCCGTCGCCGAGTTGATAACAATCCCAATGACGGATACCCAGATAACTGTCCTGGCTTCAACTACCGTTGGATCGCCAAAGCGGCGAATCGCCTCCCAGGCAATCGCTCCTACTGTGATCAATAAAACAATCGCGTTGAAAAGGGCCGCGAGAATCGATGAGCTTCTTAGTCCATAGGTGCGGCGTTCTGTCGGCGCGGTGCGCGCCAGGAAAGTAGCGCACCAGGCCAGTAACAAGCCTAGGACGTCTCCCATGTTGTGACCCGCGTCCGCGACGAGCGCGAGTGAATGGGCGAAGACGCCGCAGACTACCTCGATAATGACGAAACCGAGGTTTAGAGTGATTCCGATGGCGAAGGCGGACCCGAAGCTGGCAGGAGCATGACTGTGCCGCGCGGCGCTAGAAGAGCGTCCGCAACAGTCATCAGTCGTGTCGTGTCTGTGGCTGCTCATCTGTGATCAATTACCATGCGGATAGGCTTTAGAGTAGCGTATTGATCCCTTTGGGTTTAGCTACTTTTCGAGAACAATAATCAATACTCCCAACGTGCAGAGCAAACCTCCTATGATTCCGCTTTCGTATTTCTCGAGGAAACGAAGGTTGAGTTTTTCCAAGTTACTTAGAGTGAGCCAGGTGAAGACGACCATACCCAGGACCGTGGCAATCGATAGGATGGCAGTAAGCAGGGCGAAGCCCATCCAGCCGTAGCGAACGCCAGACACGTAAACTGGCAGGAAACTTTCACAGGGCGAGAAGGTGAGCAACGCCAGAAGGCTGGTGATAGCCACGCGATCAGAGATACGGCCACGCTGCGGCGCGACGATCTCGACTGTCTCTTCCGGCGACTTCTGTTCGCCTCGCTTATGAAAATGCGTCTCGTATGCGTGCACATGATTTCCGTGCGGCACGCTCAGAATCGCGGTGAATTCACGAGGCTCCGGAATCGTCTCGGTTGAGACGAGATAACCATCCGCATTTTGAAAGGAAAAACTCTGCCGCTCCTCAGAAGGGCGGACCGTCTCCAGGGTCATGTCCGGTTCTGGCACGGTAGCGACTGGCTGCTTCTGCGAAGTGACCGAATAGAGGCGAAACTTCGCCGTATCGGCTTCTTTCACGATTGCGATCTCTACCAAACCGTTCCCGGTCTCGATGAGCGCTCCACCGTGCGGACCGGGCTGCAACGTGGCGTGTTCGTGCACATGAAGATGGGGCGTAGTGCCGTGATGCGAATGGCCGCCGAACAAGTGGCTATGCACGTGGCCTGCTCCGCTGAGCTGGCGATAAACATATACGAGTCCAAAAAGAAGCAGCGCCCCTCCCGCGATCCATGGAAACCAAGCCCCGATCTTCTCGTGGAGTGCAATTCCAAACCAGGCTATGAGCACGCCAAGAAGTGCGGTAAAGAGCACGTGTCCCGTACCAGCCAAAGCGGTCACACAGATCGTTTTGTTGCGGTTCCAGCGCTGTGCCCGTGCGGTGATGACAAAAGGAAGCCAGTGGGTGGGAATAGCCGCATGAAAAAAAGCGATGCCGAATCCGGTCAGAGCGATTAAAACCGTTTCGTTCATTGGGAGCACATCCGCATAATCATTGGCCTCACTTCATTTCTTGAGGAATCAGGTATCCTCGAACATGGTGCGCAAACATCAACTTCAGCAGCGAGGCGCCGGGCATATGAAAGATGGATGTGATATCGATGAAGGTTTAGGCTGGCATTGCTCTCGTTCATGGGAAAAATGGCGGCTGATGACAGTTTATGTGCAAAAGAGGCTGGTTGGGCCGTTCCAAGAGTGGCTCGTTTTACCCGGACGGGATCTCCATGACTAGATTTCTTTGCGTTCTATTAGGGGTGGCCACCATATTTGGCGCTGCGAGCGCACGGGCAGCGGATGAGGAAAAACCGCATGGCCGGGTGTGTATCTCAATCTTCGACTCGTTATCGGGAAAAGAAGAGCCGTTCAAGATTTCAGTGACGCGAAGACAGGGCGCAACGGTAAGAGCGCATATCGATGCCAGCAACAAATGCACGGTGCTGCTTGCCGCTTTGACGAAGGACGGGAAGCTCGCCAATGGGTGGCGGCCGCAACTTTCGGAACTGCCCGAGGAGTTCGAAGAAGTCCAGTTGCCGAAATCGCCTGTGGCCTGGGAATGGTCGGGACCCAAGGCGCCGTTCGATTTGTATGTTTTGTTTCTACCGCCCGGTTCGAAAGAAATCGAGGAGGCGAAAAAGCTGGTCGGAGCGATGCAAGCTCCCAAGATCGACGACCGCCTCCTGGCGATGCAAGTAAACAAGCTCCGGGAGCTGGTCGGGCGAATCACAAACGAGAAGGAGAAGGTTAATCAGGCCCCGATGACTGAACCGGAATTAGGCGGCGTTTTCCGCGGCGCGGGCGTGGACGCGGTCTTTCCCTGGCGTGAGTTCGCGCAAAGCATTAATTTCGCCGACGATCGTCCCGGCGTGTTAATTCTCTCCAGCGAAGGTGCGGCAAAGGACTCGCCCGCTCCGTGATGGCTGGTAACTCGGTCCTGACAAATTCGGCGGGTGAGCAGGTTTGGTTAAGATCACCGTGGCCGCTTCTTCTCGCGATCTGTGGACTGGGTGCGGTCTGGATTATGGTCGCGGGCAGTCCGGTCGAGCCATTGGAGATGCGATGGTTCGGGCAGGTCCTGCGGTGGCGGTATTCACGGGGCCTGGCTCCTCCGGCGGATCCCAGCATCGTTCATATCGATATCACGCGGGAAGCCTTGGAGAAGCTGCCGACACTCGAACTGGAGTATCAAAACGCAGCCACCATCATCCGGCAAGCGACCGAGCTCGGCGCGCGCGTGGTAGCCTTCGATGTCGTCTTCGGGCGCGGAGATCAAGCCATCGCCGATCCGATTCTGAAACAGGTCGAGCGAGCGAGGAGTGACAACCGCACCGTGATATTCGCGGAAGCGCTTCTGCCTTCCGCGGAAAGCGGAAAGGAGGAACGCATCCGATCCTTCCCATTTAGAGATAGAGTGATGCCGGCGGGCTTGATCAATGTGCAAGCCGACGGTGACGGAGTCTTGCGCCGTTATGAATATGTCCATCGCTCCGGTGATAAGTATGAGCCGTCATTAGGTCTGGCTTGCTACCTGGCCTGGCGGGATGTGGATTGGGACAAAGGGGTCACTTTCCCGAGGCAGGGCGTTTTGCGTTGGGAGGAGATTTCGAGCGACTTCACGACGATCGAGCCGCGCGAGCTTAAGCTGGATCCGGTTCTCTTGAACTATCGAAGCCCCTGGTCTGGCTCCGGTCCGGCTGCGTTCAGGCATTACAATGTGGCGCAGCTGGGCGAGCTCTACGAGACGAGCCGAAAGAGCAACGCGCAGCCGTTGACGAACGCGATCGTGCTGGTGTCCTATTGCGGCGCGGGATTGGGAGACGTAGGCACTACATCGCTGGCGGCGAATCAGCCGCGTGTCCTTCTGCACTCGACCGCGTTGGACGATCTGACGCAGCGCAACTGGATCCGGCGCGGCCCCCGATGGGTGGACGTTTTCACCATTCTGTCGCTCATTCTGCTCGGAGCGCTGGCAAAATTTTTCAGGGGGACCTTACTGCTTTTGTTATTCTGGATCGCCGGCGTAGCGGTAGCGGGCGTACTCAGCGCGCTGTTCATCATCAAGGCAGGCTGGGTACCGGGTTTGGTGAGCACGAGCGTGGTCTGGAGCCTTGCGACGTTTGTCGAACTGGGCAGACGGCAGAGCTACGAATTCATGCAACGACTCAAGCTTCGATCGACCATGAGTCTCTATTTTTCACCGCACATCATGGAGCATGTCTTGAAGAATCCCGGATCGATGGAGCCGCAACAGGCAGAAATCACGGTTCTCTTGACGGATCTGCGAAATTCAACACGTCTCGCAGAATTACTGGGACCTGGCGGCATGTTCCAGCTACTCAACCAGGTCTTCGAAACCCAAACGGACGCGATCTTGGGCGAAGACGGTAGCATGGAACATTTTCTCGGGGACCAGTTTCTAAGCTACTGGGGCGCTCCCGATGCCCAGCCGGACGCGACTGATCGCGCCTTTCGGGCGGCGCTGGCCCTCATCTCTGGAATGGAGGAGGTGCGTCCCAAATTAGATCCGAAGGTGAAAACGCTTTTTGGTTATGGCGTTGCCCTTCACAGCGGGACTGCTTTGATTGGGAACAAAGGCTCGGCGCAACGACTTGATTACGGTTTGGTGGGAGACTTGATCAACTCTGCGGCGCGGGTCGAGTCACTGACCAAGCACTATGGAGTGCTATTCCTTATCACGCGCGAGGCGTATGCGAAGCTGTCGGCGCCGCCCTTGACGCGCCTGGTTGATAAGGTCCTTGTTAAAGGCAAAACTCTCCCGTTGGAACTGCTCGACGTGCGGCATCCGTTCAGCCCGGATAAGTTCGAGGAGATCGCCGGGCAGTATAACTTAGCTTTCACCGATTATGAACGAGGCGACTTTCCCGGGGCGGAACGAAAGTTCGCTGCTCTCCGCGATGATGAGCAAGACAAGCCGAGCGCGCTCATGGCGGAAAGATGCCGCGAACTGAGCGCTGATCCTCCGAAGGAATGGAACGGAATCTACGAACTGAAGACAAAGTAATGGATCGGGCGTAAGATCCAATGCAAAGGTGATGAAAAGAAACGTCTCTAACAACGCGATGAGATTCATCCTTCGGTCAGCTTTCGTTGCCTTGGCGCTCATAGCCTTGGGAACTCCTTCCCGACTTCGGAGTGAAGAAGCGAAGCCCTCGCCGGCCGCAAGTGCTAAGCCCGACCGGGCACAACTGGAGGCACAGTTTAAGAAGGCGGACGCCGATCGGGCTGCGGCGAAGGAGAAAACGAAGGAGCGGGCCGATGCGGCCAGGAACGCGATGCAGAGTGCGTCGGACATCGCCTGGCTGGCCTTCGATGCTGGCAAATTTGACGAAGCCGCGAACTGGTTTTCGAAAAGCGCGGACCTCAAGGAAGAGAGCCATGTCAGCGCGCGTGCTTACTGGGAGGAATACCGGCAAACGACCGCCGTCGAGCTGGACGGCAAAATAGACGACCAGATCAAAAGACTCCAAGCTCAGCTCGCTACGGCGGAGGAATCAAAAAAGGAAATGCTGCGAAAGCTCATCCATGGCTTTGAGAAAAATCAATACATAACGCGTTATAACACCATCTCCATGCTCGAGCAGATCGCTCGCGAAAATAACGACGCTGAAAGCCTGCTCAAGTACACCGAACAGGAGCTGGAAATCCGGCGCTTGGAAATAAATTACCTCCAGAAAGCCAATGCGCCCAAGGAGGAGATAAACGAAAAGAATGTCCAGGTAGCTACCGCCCTGGAACGAGTGTCTGGCGCGCAAGCGGACCTCGCTCTTTTTGAGAAGGCTGAGAAAAATGGCCTTGAAGCCCTGGCTCTTCGCCGGGCGTTGCCCGAGGACCTGCCGGAACGCAAGCTGGACGACAGCTTAACCGCCCTGGCCCGCATGTACGTGTACAACGTAGGAGATCTGGTCAAGGCCCGCGATTACTACCAGCAGGCTCTGGCTAGTATTGAGGCCTCGGCTGCCGTGCGCAAGAAAGCGCTCGGAGAGGATCACTTTTACACTGCGGAGGAGAAGGCAGCCATGACCAAGGAAGAGCTAGCAAAGCATGAAGAGATGGAGGCTCAAAACCGGGATATGACCATTGCGCTGGACAGCATGTCACAAGCCCTGGCCCTGGCGAATCTTGGCGGCATCAGCCAGGAGGAAGGTGATTTGAAGACCGCGCGCTCTTATTATGAGAAAGCCCTTAAACTCGGAGAGGGTCTTCCAAAGGGTGGCTACATCAACATCTTCGAGATCTTCCGTGCGCGAATTCGCGCCAGAGCGCTGGGTGACATGGCATCATTGCATGCGGAAAGCGGTGAGGTTGATTTGGCCTTGAAGGAGTTAAATGAGACAATCGCGATCAAGCGGAGCATCGGGCAGGACGACTGGACAGCGCAATCGTTGCTACAGGCGGCTGATCTGGCTCACGGCAAGGGGGACACAGCGAACGCCCGGCATCTTCTCGAACAAGCCCGGCAGATCTTCGCCGCCGCCCACAAATTGAACAGCGTCGTTTCGGCCACAGGCTTCCTCGCAGTCATCGCACGGGATGAGGGCAAGCTCAACGAGGCGGCGAGCCGCGCGGAAGAAGCACTCTTGCTGGCTCGCAAGACGGGCAACCTCGGAGCGGTTTCCGGTTCGGCGCGCACCTTGGCCTCGATCCGCGTGAAACAGAACAAGCTGGACGAAGCGAAGACGCTAATTGAAGAAGCGCGTGCCGCCGATACAAAAACGGGTTCTGTCGGCGATCGAATCGGCACTCTTGGAATCGAGGGCGAGATTCTGGAAGCACAGGGGAACAACGCGAAGGCGCTGGAAGCCTACCAGGAGGCTGTGAAGCTGGTCGAAACCGTCCGCTCGACCGCTGCGTCGGAGACAGCGTTCGCTGACGTGAAGCGAAACTACCGTCCCTACGAACGAATCGTACGGATCTTAATCAAACTGAATCGAGCCGGCGAGGCATTTGATTATCTCAACCGCGCAAAATCAAAGAAGCTGCAAGAGTCACTGCGCCTTTCCAGCATGAAAAGCGGAGACAAGGCGATGCAGGCCTTGCTGGATCGGGCGAACGGTTTGGAAACAAAGCTTAACGCCGCCAATACTCAACTACGGACTGAAGAAGCAAAGCCGGAAACGGAGCGTGACAAAACAAAGATCGAAAACTTAAAGACAGTGGTCGCCTCTACTCAAGGGGAGTTTCGGCGCGTCGTCGAACAGATTAAGTCGTCGAACCCGAACTGGGAGAAATTCATGACGGTGAATCCGAAGGCCCTAAAGGAAACGCAGCGAAGCATTCCGCCGGGAGTGATGCTGGTCCAGTATGCGCCGCTCGGTGAGCAGCTTTACATCTTCCTGGTCAGCAAGGAGAGCTTGAAGATCGTGATTGCGCCGGGCAAGCCGGAAGATCTTTGGAAGAAGATCAAGGCCGTGCGCAAGCAGATTACCACCGGCGAATCGGGAGGGCCGCTCACAAAGAATCTTGTCGCTCTTTATGACCTGCTCATCACGCCTATTGAAGCAGAACTGGAGCCAGTCAAGACGATCGCATTCATCCCGAACCAGCTCCTTTTCTATCTGCCGATGCAGGCGCTGGCGAAGAAGAAGGCCGACGGCGAACTAAGATACCTGATCGAGGACAAACAAATTGTTTACCTCACCGCCGCCGACGTCATGAACGTTGTGCAACCGCCCGATAATGAAAAATCGCTGGACGGCATGGTCGCCTTCGGGAACCCGACCGGGGCGAATCTTCCGGCGGCTGAAGCGGAAGTGAACGCCATCGCTCAGGTGTTTCCATCCACGGAGGTGCTTTCCGGCGGGGAAGTGACGAAGGTGGCGCTGAATGCTGAGCAAAGGCTGAACAAGCGCATCGTTCACTTTGCGACGCACGGCATCCTGAATGCGACGACCCCGGCGGAGAGCTACATTCAACTGGCGAAAGCGGCGACACCGGGCCAGGAGCATCTGACCGTGGGCGAGGTCTGGGACCTTCCATTCAAGAAGGTAACTCTCGTTACCTTGTCTGCATGTGAATCGGCGCTGGGAGACAAGGAACCGGACGGAGGCGAGATCACCACTCTAGCCGAAGCGTTTTCGAGCGCAGGAGCTACGACTGTGCTCGCGAGCCTGTGGAGTGTAGGCGATGACAGCACAAAGGAGCTTATGGTGGAGTTCTACCGTCAACTTGCGGCCGGGCAGTCCAAAGCGGCGGCCTTGCAAAGCGCCGAAATCAAACTGTTGAAGAATCCCAAGTTCTCACGCCCCCTCTACTGGGCGCCATTTGTTCTCATGGGCGACTGGCGTTAGAGGAAAGCCTTGGCCGCGATGTCCCCGCGTCCTCCAATCTTTGTTTCCGCGGTTAGCCGCGAGCTGTGTAGCGCGCGGCAGCTTGTGGCTAACACGCTGATGTTTTAGGACACGAACCGGCCAAGCAAGGTAAATATCGAAAGGCAGAGAGCGAGCTTCGCGAAGTCATCGCACTAAAGGAAAAGGCGCCTTGGCCCCCGGCATCCTGAAACATTGACCTCCTACTACAATCTGTACTCGATCTGGCCCGGGCCGGCAAGCGGCGGGAGGCAAAGCCGTTTGCACGCAAAGCGGCGGAAGGCACGCCGGAAGTTCCGGGTGTCGATCATCCTTCGACGAAGAGATACTTCATCCTCTTGGACAAGCTGGAAAAGGATACCGGCGGGCGCTGACTGAGCAGCGGCGTAATCCGCCCTAATGATTAAGATCACTGTTTTCCCTGCGAGCTCATGATGAACGGGCCTGCAAGTCGAACAGCTTAGACGGGGCCAAGTCTACTTCAGGAAGAAAAAAACCGTGCGTAGCGAGATGCAGAATGCGTGGCGAGTGGACATTCCGAAGCGCGGCCTCCGTCGCGTTTGGGCCGACGTAAGCCTGCAACTGCCAACCTGCCTCCTTCGCACGCACTTCCAGGTAGCAGCCTCTTTCTGGGTGCCAGGCAAACTTGGAAACGAGATTCCCTGGAAATCGTGCATTTCCATCGAACGGAGCACGATCCCATTCGTAATTTCTTCAGCGGACCTACCTGCGTCTCGTTTTGCGGCGAAATCGGGGTTAGCAAAGACCCGTATCGTCATTGGTTCGCTCGCCGGTGATTTCACTTCTTTCAACAAATCACGCCCGCTCGCGACGTATCGAATGCTGTATTTCTGACAGACGAATTCATCGGTGCGCGAACAACAGCGTCGCGAATGAGATCGAGTTCAGCTCAGCATCGGGAGCGATAATAACGCTTCTCACTTCCGGTGGCAGTGCTTCCGCGATCGGCGCCCAGACCTGTGTGGCAAGCTCGTGCAGCACCCGCGTGAGCGTTGTTTCGTCGGTTTTACCGCGCACTGATTTCTGGTAAAGGCGGATGGATCCTTCGATCGTGCTTGCTTCGCCCAGCGGAACCCACCTGATCTCGCTGGCTGCGATGACGACAGCGCCGTAGCGCGGTTCCCATTTCTCTTTGCCCAGATAATGGGAATAACGCACGCACTCGACCAGGGCCTGCCCAGAGGACAACGCCTTCTGCACGTCGCGTGCGCTCACGCCAAGACCGCGCCGGGCTGCGCCGAATTTCGCAACGTGGCAGGCTAGCGTGGCTTCGAGTAAGTCCGCCTGCTGCGCGAGAGCATCGCATTGTCTGACGCGGTGCTGCTGCGCTTCTGGCGAAAGATCTTTTGGAATTTCCAGTTCCAACTGCCACAGCCGCTGTTTGACAGACCGGGCGTGATCGATCATCTCGCGTTGTCCCGGATCGTTGCTGGCTTCGGCGACGAGGCGGTCTTCCAGGAGCGAATCGAGCACGATGCCTTTGTAGCGCAGCAGCGCATCGGCAAGCTCGGGCGCGCGTCCGAGCATCGCGAACAGTGTGTACGGCTGAACCGTCTTTTGGAATTCGAGTCGCTGCTTTTCAGACGTAAAGGATAGGATATCGCTGAACTGCTTCTCGCCTGCGCGCTCGACGCGCTTGCTCAACTCGAGCGCTTCGTCCGTCGCCCGGCTCGCAATTTTCAAAATGGCGAGGTTGTTCAGCACCGGAATCGTGTCCGGATGCTCCGGACCGAGCAGCTTTTCGCGCACCTGCAACGCGCGCTCGTAAAGCGGCTCCGCTTTCGCGTATTCGCCCATCTGATTGTAAAGCGTGGCGAGATTGCTGACGCTGTTGATTGGGTCGGCGTCTTCTGCTCCCTTCACTTTCTCCCTGATCGCCAGGGTGCGCAGCAGCAGCGGCTCCGCTTTGGCGAATTTACCCTGACTAGTATAAAGCGCTCCGAGATTACTCAGCGCGTTTACCGTTAAAGGATCGTCGGGGCCTAGCGTCTTTTCGCGAATGGCAATCGCGCGTTCGTAAAACGCCTCCGATTTTTTGTAGTCACCCGTCTTGTCGCTGAGAGCGCCCAGATTGTTCAGCACAGTGGCGACGTCGGGATGTTCCGATCCACGGGCCTTTTCGAACATCTGCAACGCCCGCGTGAAGGCTGGTTCTGCTTTCTTTAACTCTCCGGTTTCAATGTAGACCTTCCCGAGAATGTTGAGCGCTTCTGCGGTCTCGGGACTTTCGCGACCAAAAGACGACTCGGTAACGACAATAATTCTTTCCGCGAACGGAATCGCCTCGCGATATTTACCCGCCTGAAAAAGCTCGCCAACCCGATTCCAAAGCGTTGTTAGGTCATCGCCACTTTCCGCTGCGCAGGGCACGAGCTGCAGCAGGAAAAAAACGATGACGACAACCGATTTGCATTTCATTGAGTCTGCCCTCATCGCAAAGCCTGGTTACAGCTCATGCTCTTAATTGCTGTAAAGGGTTGCACCGAAAACGAGGTCATTCCTGGCAATGAGAGTCTAAATTTTAACTCGACTTCAAGTTCGATCTCGGTGCACTACGGCGGTTGTGAAATGCGGTCTACTCGTTGCAGTTGTGCTTAACGCAAGCTGCTGCCTGGCACTCTCGCAAGCCGTTGACAAAAATAAACCCTACGCGCGGGTTTGTCTTGCCGTCATGAATTCCGCTACGGGAAGGGAAGAAGCTTTTCAGGCCGTCTCCACGCCAGGGAAGGGGAAGAGGATCGTCGCGCACATCGATGCAAACGCGAAATGTGAAGCCGTCATTGCAGCATTTAGCCGCAAAACCGGGCAGCCTGCCTACGGCTGGCCGCCGCAATTTGTCGAAGTGGCGGAGTGGAATGAAGTGCTATTGCCCAAGTCTCCCGTTAGCTGGGACTGGGTGAAAGACGCTGGCCCAATCGAGCTATATGTATTGATCTTCGCACCCGGCTCGAAAGAGAGCGCCGAACTGAAGAATCTCGTCGGTGCAATGCAAAACGCGAAGACTAAAAAGGTCGCAAATTTGCAGGCAAACAAACTGCGCGAGTTGATTGGCCACGCGAAGATCGACAAGGCCAGCCCGGATCATGTTGCGAAGGATGAGAACGTCGAGGTCGGCGGGGTTTTCCGGATGGTTTCCGGGTTCGAATGGCGTGACTCGGCTCGAAGCGTGAATTTCACCGCAGACAAACCGGCGGCCCTGATTTTTCCCTGACGCAACGCCCAGGGAACAAGGCGACAGCGCTGGTTCGCGAGCTAGTGGCCGGACAAGAATCTTGCCAAGAGTACGATCCACGCCCCAAGAAGGGCCGCGCCAGCGTAACCAATCACAAGACCAGTAACGGCCACGGATCGTCCCAACGATTCGTTGTTTGACCGTCTTGTTTCCGCGAGGGCCCGGTGCCCGCAAATGATCGCAGGCACGGAGGTAAGTCCGAAAGTCAGGAGTGCAAGCACGCCGAGTGCGAACGTCCAAAGGGGCAGAGCGGGCAGATCATCATGTGCGGGTTCGAACGTTGCGGACGATGTCGAGGACGAGCAATCGATCATAACTGACCTATGACGGACGGCCTTCCAGTTTTTGCACAAGAATTCATTTTGGCTAACTGTTCCTTACCAAAAGGCCCGCTCATATTGAAATCGCTTCCGTGATGTCTGTAGTGCCATGGTGCTCAGTAAGATGTCTGCTTGTCGACTACCTGTTATCTGCTAAGACAAACTGGTGAAGGCGAAAGACGGAGATCCAAACGGTGGTCCGGCGTCCAGGCGGCTCCCGCTCATCTTCGGCGTAAGCGGGCACCGCGATTTGTTTATCGCCGATGTGCCGCAGTTACGTGATCGACTTTTGCAAATATTTGCGCGTTTCCGCGCAGCGTACCCGCACACTCCTTTTCGACTCCTAACGCCCCTTGCAGAAGGGGCCGACCGCCTGACTGCCGAAGTTGCATTGGCGTCTGAGATCAGCCTTTTCGTGCCATTGCCGATGGAGCGGCAGGAATACGAGCGGGACTTCACAACGGCTGAGTCGCTGGCGGAATTTCGCGCGCTACTCGCGATGGCAGAATCTCATTGGGAAATTCCAATTGCCACAAACCCTGGCACTGAAAGTCGCATTAAGCAGTATGCGGAAGTGGGGGACTTTATCGCCCGTCACAGCCACGTGCTAATCCTTCTTTGGGACGGCGGGGATAACAAAAAGGTCGGGGGCACCGCATGGGTGAAAAAGCGACGTGAACATTGGCTCAACGCGGCTTCGGACCCGTCCCGCGGCATCGTTCCACTGGGTTACGGTCCCACGATTCAGGTCGTCACCCCGCGCGCTTCCGGGCGATTGCCTCGACCGCGCCCGGCAACGATAGGCGAGCTGCCACCGAGCGCAGCGGAGTTTGCTGTTACATTGTCAAAGCGACCAAGCCATAAGAGCGGCGGAAACAGGCAAAAGCGACCACCCTTGTATCAACTCGTCTACTGGGCGATCGACAGTTTCAATGCGGATGTCCCTGGCTCGAGTGCAGCGAGGAATCGCAAGAAACGTCAATCTGCCACGCGCTCGAGACTGTAAATCCGGAACAACCCGTAGCTCTTGGCGAGCGCAGTCGTTCCCACCAGATCGCAGGTAAAGCCTTTTGATTGGTCCGCTGCTGCGAGCGCAGCGAACTCTTCGCTCGCGAACACTTCGCCCTCATGCGTGATCGGCTCGATCCGCGCGGCGCGGCTAACGTGAGCGCCGGTGAAAGTCATCTGTCGAACCACTGGGTCGAAGTTCACGTAGACGGGCCCGGCATGGACGGCGATCCGGATGGTTAGGTTCGTGGGCAGGCCGAGGTCGACCCAATTAGTCTTTACAACGAGATCGCGTAGATCCAGCCCAAACCGCCCAGCGTCTTCGACGCCACTGAAAATGAAGAAAAGACCGTCGCCCCAGGTATTCACATTGATCGGTGAAGAAGAGCTTTCCGCGATGAGCCTGGACACCCTCTGGTTAAATTGCGCGACATACTTGGGAATCGCAGTTTCCGGAAGCTTACTGTACCCGACCACATCGGCGAACATGATGGCCTTGATCTCTTGTCGACCTGAAGCTCGCACCCATGCTTCAAACTCGTCGCCAGGATCGCCACCGTCGGTCTCGGAGGTCTGAGGGTCGACTAACATCGACGGGGGTTGTGCGGCGATGGGCACGATCTTCACGGGAATCCGTTGGTGGCGCCAATAGCGAACGAACGAACCTGTGCCACCCGGCCCTCCGACGAAGCCATCCCAGACTGCCAGCGGAGTGATGCCGAGATCAAGCGATCGGGCGAAAACACGCGCCAATCCATTCACAGCGAGATTGCAGTATTCAAATCCAGTTGCGCTGCCTGGCATGTAGAGTTGCCCAAGAACTCGAATCGACGCTGCGCGTGCCAGCACAGCCTCGAAGCGCTTATTCCAGGTGCCCTTGCCATCAAGGTCGACACTGGTCTTTACAAACTCGTCGGCCGGCCACGGCAACACGATGTGGATGGCGCCTCCCCGGGCAAGCATTGCTTCGAGGAACAGGATATCTGAGCCACAGGCGGCGCTCGCAAACCCGATGCCCGCATTCATGGCCTCGAGTTGCTTCTCAAGTAACTGCCTGATCGCCTCTTCCTTTTCCATAGGAAATCGCGGCACCCGCCGGTCGGGCGCGTCGATCATGTGGCCGGAAAAAATGACAAGCTTCGGAATCGGGAAGCACTCATCGAAGAAGTCCGCGCGGCCATGGAGATGCCGGGATAACACTCGCGCCTGCTTCCGGGTGGAAGAGAGCGCGTGTAAATTGCCGCTGGCTGCGCCAACCGCCGCCCGATACGCCTGCTTAGCTCCATCCAGGTCCCCTAGGATAACCAGTGCTTCAGCGATGGTTGCGTTTTTCCAATAGTCATCTGGTTGTGCCTGGCAGATTTCCAAAACTTTTCTAGCCAGGCTGTTCGCTTTGTCTGTCTCTTTGAGAAGAAAAGCGACCGTCGCCGCGTTTATTCCGGGGTAGAAATCTGGCGGTTCAATTTCGAAGGCGCGATTGTAGCAGTCGAAAGACTGTCGTAAATAGTGCTCGTTGGAGGGATTCGCACACCACTGATCCTTGTAGGTTCTACCGAGGATGCTCAGTGTCTCCCGGTTTGGCGGGTTATTCGCGGCAAGGGGTGTGAGAATTTCCTGGGCGCGCGTGGCCGAGCCCATCTGCGCGAGCGCAAGCGCCATTCGTTGTTTGAGCCAGTCGTCGTCCGGATGAAACTCGCCGACGGCCGCGCGTGCTGCATCGTATGCCATTAAGAATTCGCCCGCGGAAAGCGCGCGGCGCACAAAGTCGTGGACAGTCGTGACATCGGGCATCCACTCTACCCGGCGTTTCCATAGCTCATGCAGCGCCACGGCGGCGCTTGGTAGGCTCTTAGTTTTAGGCAAGTCAGACACAACGTTTCCTGGCCATCTAGCCTGCCCATAAGAAGGGCGACTCGGCGGACGCCATGCAGATAACCGATAGCTACTGCGCTGACCAGTAATTTCTGCGATTCAGAAGTCGACCGGGAATCGAATGGCCAATGTTTCTACCACTCTCTTGAGCCTTCGAATCGGGTCGCGGCTAATGATGGCAGCAATCGTGCTCTTCGCATTCATGGTCGTGCGTCTTTGCGGGCCATGCCGGGAATGGATCGGGCAGCATCGCCCAACTACGCTCGCCCGATTTCATTTCGGATTCGTCTAACAAGCATGCGTCAAGCCGCGCGCTCAGATCAGTGGAATTGACATCGACTCCCATAAAAGCGATCGCTTGGCGACGGTCGCCGAATGGTTCCGCCCACTCTTTCTTTAAGCGGTCGGGGATCTCAGGATGGTCGGAATGATTACCGGGAGCATTCGCAGCCCACCATTGACCGGCCGGCGAATAGTGGCACTCCCATCCGGCGATGTTGAGTCCTCCTACGACGCTCATCCGTGTAGCGAGCCAGAAGAAACCCTTGGCGCGAAACACGCCAGGAAAATGGCTTTGTATCAGATTCCAAAACTTCTCCGGGTGGAAAGGCCGACGGGCACGATAAACAAACATCGTCACGCCTTTGTCACCACGCCGGGCGCCTGGCTCTTCGTCCATTAGCTTCCGCCATCCAGCGCCGGCGAATGCCGCCTCGAAGTCAAACGAGAGTCCAGCGTCCAACAGTTTCGGCGGTATCGCCTCGCGGGATCTCTGGAGAATGCGTCCCCGTGGGTTGAGGGCCGACGCAACGGCCCGCGCCAGCATGAAATCGCGATCGGCCGGCTCACCGTTCAGCACGATGACATCGGCGCACTCGATTTGATCTGCGAAGATGCAGGGCGAGGTCACACCGGGAGCAGGGTTGCCATGCACGATGGAGTTGAGAAGGGTCTCTGAATCGACCGCCAGCAGAATGGAGCTGAGCCGTGCGATTTCCGAGAAACGTTGTCCATCGCTACCATCCGGGAGGAAAAGCGACGCAAAAGCAATCGGGTGTGTCTTGGAGTTGCACTCAATGATCAGGTGATCAACCAACGCCTTTTCCGCAATTGCTGCGATCTGTACTCTTATTCGTCCCGGGTCGTAGCCGCCACCGTTCGCGGCCACCAGCTGCTCCACCATAAGCTCGTCTGGGGTTGTTTGAGAATCGAAGTGCGAACTCGCGAGCAGGCCGAACCGGCATTTCGCATCACGAGAAACAACGTCGTGCATGAGCGCACGCGCAGAAGGCCCTGCCAGGATCGATACAGACAGAAGCTGTGATGTGGCGGGCGTCTCAGCCGTCATTTAGGTAGGAGGAGGGCGCCCAAGACGTGGAGCCGGAGCTGGACTCTCGGATGAGGGTCCCTCCGCGACATTGGGAGCAGTCACGTCGGCCCGCCAGGGCATGGCCAGGCGGTGCAGGATCGATTTGGCCTCCAGCGGAAGAAGGCCCGGCATTCCGGAAATTAGCCGCGCCAGCAAGCTACTCATAATGGGCGCGGCAAAGCTGCTCCCCGTGACTTCCTTGGTAGAATGATGATTCCAGGGCAGTGTGACATCAACACCTCGAGCGGCGAATTCGACGAGATGGCCTGGTTTGTAGAAGAAGCTGTGGTCATCTTCCGAGCGGGCCATGTTGACGGTCACGACACTCGGAAAGTATCCAGGCCACTCCGGTGTGGTAAAGTCGTAGTTATTGCACGCGGAAACGATGTGGATTCCTTTGAGATACGCTTCGTCAATCCACTCTTTGTATTGAAAGATATGTTCCGATAATCCGCAACCAAAGCTGCAATTCAAAATGTGGTAGCCGCGATCGATCGCCTGCCGGACCCCTTCACGGATGATAACTGTGCGCGAGCCCAGGTTTTCCCCCAGGACGCGAATGCTGCCGATTTCCGCGTCAGGCGCGAGGCGACGGATCACTCCCGCTACCGCCGTGCCGTGACCATAGATATCGCTCCCATCTCCTGGCTTGACCTCGATCTGAACCCCGGCGTCGACGACGTGAAGATCATCCAAAAGGCTGAGACCAACCAAATCGGGATGATCGATTTCAATCCCTGAGTCTATGACGGCAATCCGAACACCTTTACCTGTTCCCTTTGCCAAAGCCTCGCGAGCTTCGTCCAATTTGAATGGACTGGAGTCGGTACTTAGAGCCGGTTCCATCCTATGGCAGTCCCGAGCAGTCGATAATCGATTAGGTCTCTAACCACGGCCGCAGTCGTTTGGACGGCGTTCAGATCTCGCGGGCTAAAACCGGGCGGAGTTCTCCCCACCGGAGCGGCTTGTCCATCTTGCACTAGCACATCCAAAAGCTGCACGCAGGAGATAACGCCCCGGACTTGGTTAAGAAAGTAAAGCGGTACTGCGATCATGGCATAGGTCGTCTTACCCAGTTTCTTATTGAGCGTGGCGCTGTGGCTTTTGTTCTTGTAGACCTGATTCTCGATGAAAGCGTGTTCGCTGGCCACGACCAGACTAATGATGCCTTCACTCAGTGGATTCTTGAACCCGACAATCTTTTCGGAGTTCGGACCGCTATTGTAGGCGGCGACAAGCTGTTTCTTTTCCTGGTCAAGTAACCAGATGCTGCCTTCGTCGGCGGAAATCCGTTCAAACGTATCTCTTAGAACCTTCAGCAGCATTTCGTCGCAAATGCTCAGAAAGTTTTCGGGCGAGATGGCTTGCCCAACTTTTGCAAGATGTTCTTGCAGAGCCGGCCGCAACGGCAGAAAGCGTTGCTCCGGAAGAAAATTTGCGCGTGAGGTGGGGTTCATCCGTCAGATTGTCGGAGCGCACGCGTTTCGGTGACAAGCACCGGAATCAAATCGGGCTTTTCCCGCAACAACTTTTTCATTTGATCGCGCTCTTCCTCCGAGCACGTCCCAGCCGCAAACCTGGCGATCTTTTCCCGGAGTTCGGTTGGTACCGTGGTTGCAGCACGTCCGGTAACCTCTTGGTCACGACCCTCCAGGAGCTCGAACAGGATTTGAAAATCATCATTCACAAGCGTGAGTGGTAGAGATGAACCGGGCGACCTCAATGGCGAAAAAATAGGTTTTCATTTTGCTTTCGAGCAAAAGAACGAAGGGCGGCGCCGTCAGGTCAGAGCGGCCACATCGTTGTTTCGACCTCGTATCTTAGACTCATAACTTGGCACATTTTGCGAATTATCTTCGTCACACTAAAAAAGCGCATCAGCTGAACCTGCACAAAGCTCGAGGAAATCTTCCCAGCGGAGATCGAGCCACGGATCCGCCCGTTTCAACTCCAGCAGGATGTCACGCGCAATACTCTCGCGTGCGACCTCGAGCGCGCGGCTGACCTTCGATTCATGCCAGCCCCACATCCGTGCGATTTCTCTCTGCGTCAGTTGATGCAGATGGACGAGTTTCAGCATCAAAACAGATTCGGAATCTCTCCTGGCGAAGGCGATCCGAATCGCGGCTCGAAGCAATTTCAGCAGGGATTCCTCGCGCGGAACCGACTCCGGCTGCGGCCTTCTGTCAAAAAAATCGTCTGAGGAACGATCTGAAGCGGGGACTTCGACGCGGAAACTTTGTCTGCGTTTCAAGTCAATCAGGCGGTGCGTCGCCACGGTCAGAAGCCAGGATTCGAGCGCGCATCGACCTTGATACTTACCGAGAAGAGTCTGGCGATTGGGAGGCGCGGCGAAACAGTCCGACCAGAGATCGGCGACCAGATCCTCAGCTTCGGTGGCACTCGCTCCTCTCGCACAAAGAACGGCCACCAGCCTGCCGTGATATCGGGTGCGCAGCTCCGCCGCGGCGGTGCTGTTCACGTTCAGAACGCTCTGCGCAAAGTTCAGATCTTGCTCATGACTGGATGTGGCCTGATGCGGCATGGCAACACGGAAGATGAAGTTCTCCCTCTTGAACGTCAATATTTTACAGTGAACGCCGAAGAGCCCGATTGCGTCCCCGGGGTTTTGGGTGCGGCAAGCCAATACGGGCAGACGTGTAAAATCGGAACGGCGCAAGATCGTGAGATCAGACCGTCTCTGAGCAAATGGCAGCTTTTTGTTCGAGGCTTGCAAAGGCCCTGGTCAAACTGCTAGCTCTCGTTCCGCGATGTCACCACGTCCCACAATCTTCATTTCCTCGGTTAGCAAGGAGCTGCGGAGCGCACGGCAGCTCGTCGCTAATACCCTGACCTTTTTGGGTTATGAGCCTGTTTGGCAGGACATCTTTGGGACGGAGGGGGGCGACCTGCGCCAGATGCTGCGTCAGCAGATCGATCAATGCAAAGGTGTCGTCCAGCTCATCGGTCAATGCTACGGCGCCGAACCGCCTGCTCCGGACGAAGAGTTCGGCCGAGTGAGTTACACTCAATACGAGGCCCTTTATGCCCGAAAGCGCGGGAAAAAAGTCTGGTACCTTTTCATGGACGAGAGTTTTCCGATCGACGCGCACGAACCGGAACCAGACGAGCTGCGCCAGTTACAGGCTTCCTATCGAAATATTCTGAAAGTCGACACACACCTTTTTCATCCGCTGGCAAGCCGCGAGGCTTTGGAGGCGGGTGTTCTCAAGCTCCGCGACGATCTAACTCAACTGCGTCGTGGCGCAAAACGATGGGCTTTGGGGGTCGCAGCGATGCTCTGCTTCATCGCGGTTTTGGTTATCTGGCTTGTGCACGGCCAGGGTGAAACGAAGGGATCGCTCGAGAAGATCGCACAACGCTTTGAATCGCTCGCCTCGACAGGCGGGCTCATTACCGGCGCGAAAACTCCCGAGGAGCATTATCACAATGCGCGCGTCCACGAACTCAGCGGGAACTTCGCCGCCGCGCGCAAGGAATACTCCGACTACCTTTCTTTGAATCTCGAAGCGCTCGATCCGTGGTTGAGTTATTCCGCCATGCTAAAGTCGGCGGAGGGCAAAGCCGGTGCCGTCGAAGCAATGCGCTATCTTGGCGACAAGCTCGTGCCGCACACGGTCTCCTACCAGACCGCGCTCGCCCTTCTCGAGGATGGGGAGGTGCGCATGACAAAACTCCAAACGCTCGCCGCGAGCCACCCCGAGTTCGGCCCGCTCGCGTGGCTCATCAGCCAGGAGTTTTCAGAGGCCCGGCGCGGCGACCAGACGCTCGCCGACCAGCGCGCGGAAAAGGAGTGGCTCGAGAAGTTTCGCGCGGCGCATGCCGCGGGGAAATTCGAAAGATATTTTCTGGATAAAAAGGAGGCGCTGAAGTCGATTGAAGCCGCGGAGGCTCGCTGGGCCAAGCTTACAAGCACGCCGGATAGGGTCCTCGAAAATCCGGTCACGCTTACCGCGCAGTTCTCCAGCGGCGGCTGGGCCGTTATCTTCACGCTGACGGACTTCAAGGCGAAAGAGCTTTTCTACAAGCTCGACGGAAAAGGCGATTTCCAGTCCACGGGCCAGCTCCCGTATAAGAACGCGCAGACCGGTCTGCCGATGATCAACACCCACCTCCCGCTGCCGAACCTCAAGCCCGGCGAGCACACGATCGAGGTGAAATACGTGGACAAGAACGAGAAGACGAACGGCCCCTACACGCTCAAGTTCTCCACGGGCGACGAGCAGCTCGCGCAGGGAAAGATGGCGCTCAATATGACCGTGGGTTCGTGGCTGATGTTTCGCGATTACGACGGGAAAGTGTTACTTTATTTCAGCCAGCTGCTGTCTTATCGCCCGATCATCAAAGAGATCCGGTATTCCCTCAATAGCGAGAAGCTCGACCAGACCTTCAAGTTCAAGCCGAGCGACAAGATGTATGAGATTGGAGACGCGCTGCCTTATCTCGCCGTTCCCAGCGATTCCCAGTTCGCGAACGTGCAGGTGACGTACAAGGACGGCACGACCTCGCCGGTGCAGAAATTCCTGCGGGCGAAATAGCGGAGCCTCGCGGGCGTCTGAGGAATTTGGCGCACCCGTGAAGATTCGAACTTCAAACCTTCTGATCCGTAGTCAGATGCTCTATCCAGTTGAGCTACGGGTGCTCGGCGGATGCTAATTAGCGGATGATGCATAGGCCGTCAAATGACGGACAGCATCGGCTTGAGCAGAACCTGAGACAGACGAATCTCTGCCTGTGACGATCTTCCTCGGTTGCGGGTTTGCGGCGAAATACCCGGAAGGAGGCGGCAATTTTTCGGTGCCGCTGCAATGGATGCTGGGCTTGCGCCGGCTCGGTCTCGACGCTGTCTGGCTGGAGCTCCTGCCAGCGACGGGCGACGCGTGCGAAGATGAAGGGCGCATTCGCAATTTCCAGCGACGCCTGCGCGAGCATGGCCTCCAGGGACAATACTGCTTGCTGCTTCAAGAACCCGCGGACGACGTACACGAGCGCGAAGCGATGCGCTGCATCGGAATGCCGCGGCGCGAATTGCGCGAGCGTCTGGCGGGTCCGAATACGTTGCTCAATCTGAGTTACTCGCTGCATCCGCCGTTTCTCTTGGAGTTTGAGCGGCGGATTTTTTGCGATCTCGATCCGAGCGAGATTTTTTTCTGGATGACGAAAATGGAGATGGGCCAATCGCATCACCACGAATTCTGGACGATTGGGCTCAACACCCACTCGGCCGATTGCCGGCTGCCTCCCTCTTCGCTTCACTGGAGGACATTTTATCCGCTGGCCGACACCGAACTTCTCCAGCCGCATCCCCGCCCGAGAATCGCGAAATTCTCAACGATCGGGCAATGGTACTGGGGAGGAGGAGTCGAGGTCGATGGCGAGTTTCCGGATCTCTCGAAGAAGTTTGCCTTCGAACCGTATCTGGATTTGCCTCATCGCGTCCCGGACGCTCGTTTCGAGCTCGCCATGAATCTAAATGCCGGCGACCCCGAAATCGCGCGACTGCGCGAGCGCGGCTGGCATGTCGTCTCTCCGCACCGCGTCGCACGGACACCACGCGCGTATCGGCGTTACGTCGCCAGCGCGCTGGGCGAATTCACCGCGATCAAAGGCGTTGACGTGGGCTGGCGCACAGGATGGGTGAGCGATCGGGCGGCGGCTTTTCTGGCGCTCGGACGGCCCGTGATTACGGAAGATACCGGCGCCCGAAAATATTTGCCACGCGAGAGCGGGTTCCGCTTCGTTAGCAGCATCGACGAAGCGGAGGTGGCCGCGAATGAAGTCCTCGCGGATTGGACGCGACTTTCAAAGCAAGCGCGCAATTGCGCGGTGGAAACCTTCGATTCGGCGAAAAATCTGCGCAGGATTCTCGATTTGTGAGGTGGATCGAGCGCTCCGCGCTCGATGTTAACTTGAGCGGCGCAGCCGCATTTCTTTAGCATCGCGCGACGGAGCGCGCGATGCACCACGCCTCACAGCAACAGTCCTAAAGAGAGTTGATTCCCTATTTGCAAAACGAGTTTGGGATGTTACTCGTTCCCGGTTATGGCTGATTTGCTGAAAGCGGACCAGGCGAAAGCGCGCCTGAAAAAGATCCCGGAGTGGGAGCTGGAGAAGAAGCATATCGAACGCACATTCGAGTTCGACGACTTCTCCGAATCAATCGATTTTGTAAATGGGGTCGCGGAAGTTGCCGAGGACGAGGAACACCATCCCGACATCGACATTCGCTACAACAAGGTGCGCTTGATTCTTTCCACGCATAGCAAAGGCGGCCTCACCGAGCTCGACTTCAGCCTCGCTGAACGGATCGATACGCTCTCGGAGTAACTCTCGATGCCCGCCGCGCTCGGCACGAAGGGAACCCCGACACGCGGAAGAGCCTTCTTTGAGAGCGCATTTGTCGTGTTGATCTTCATCGCTGTCTGGAAGTTTATCGATTACCGCATGCAGCCACCGCCGCCACCGAGCAACGCATCAGCGCCAACCACTGAGGTACCAATTTCGCACTAGCTCTGGCCGAGCGCCCGGCCTTCATCGGCGTCGATGAAGTTAAACATCGTTCTGATTTCGGAGCGCCCGGCCATTCCCGCCTCCTTCTTACGACGCGTCAACGTCTCGGAGATTTCATCATTCCAACCCCGTTTTCGCATGAACTCATTCCAAACGTGGATTTCACCGTCCGTAGGCTTCCGCCCTCTCGCAAAGCACCAATCGAGAATCTCCTCGTCCACTCCACCTTCCTTCATGCGTTCGACGAGCTCACCGTAATCGATTTGCAGGAGATCGACACACGCCCGATCAAGACCCTTGCCGAGGTTCGGTTGATACTCGCCTGGCAGTTCGCCCTTCGCGTGCACGCGAATCTTGTCGAGCATGCGGCCCAAATAGACGAGCCCGCGCAGTTTTGCGCCGGGGCTCCGAACGGCGAAATCTTTCATATGTCGTTGAACCAGTGGTTTGCCTCCTGTGTTTTTGAAACTCAAGCTGAATTTAAACATTTGAGCAATGCGACGATTGGATGAATTTCAATCGCTCAATCATTAAGTCGCTAAATCGCTAATTGATTCAATGGATCGCGTTGCCGGAATCGAAACGGAATACGGTTGCCTCGTCAGCGGAGAAGACGGGCGCGGGCATACCGACGCCTGGCCGGTAAAAGTAAAAAATTTCCTCTTCCGCAAGAACGAAGCGGGCGCCATCGACCTGCATTACCGGGACTACGAGGAACCGCCGGGCAACGGTGGCTTCCTCCTTAATGGCGGCCGCCTCTACCTCGACATGGGTCACATCGAGTACGCATCTCCGGAGTGTCTGCATCTGCGTGATGTGGTCACTTACGACGTCGCCGGCGACCATTTGCTGCAATCGGCCCTTGAGTCGCTCGGTGCGGTGGACCGCGTTTCATTCATCAAGAACAACATCGATCACAACACCGGCGCGACCTTCGGCTGCCACGAGAATTACTTGATGAAACGGGAAGCGCAATTCACGCCGCCGGTGCTTGGCACGTTGCTGGCCTTCCTCGCCACGCGCCAGATTTTCACAGGCGCGGGCCGTGTGGGGCAGGCGAACCCTCTCGCGTTCGACTTTCAACTCCCGCAGCCCGAGGTGCACGTGGATTTTCAGCTCAGCCAGCGCGCCGATCACATCGTCAATGACATCTATCAGTGGGTGCAATTCAATCGCGCCATTATCAACGCCCGCGACGAGCCGCTCGCCGATTATCGAAAATACCGGCGGCTCCATCTTCTCATCGGCGATTCCAATATGAGTCCGTTTGCGACCGCGCTAAAAATTGGAACCACGGCTTGCGTCTTATCGCTGCTCGAAGAGGGCCATCTTCCAAAGAATCTCAGCCTGAGCGATGCAGTTCAGAGCACGCGCGACATTTCTCGCGACTCGACAGGTGCCTGGATCGTGCGGCTCGAAAATGGCAAGACGATCGGTGGCCTCGAGATTCAATGGCAGTTTTACGACCTGGCGTACAAACATCTCGGCGGCGCCAACGAAGAAACCGATTGGCTTCTCGAGAGCTGGAATTTCACTCTCGAAGCGCTGGGCAACAAACCGGAATCCCTCATCGGAGGCGTGGATTGGATCACAAAGAAATGGCTACTGGAAACGTTCATGGAATCCGAAGGGCTCACATGGGACGATCCGTGGCTGCAAAGCTTGGACCTCGAATATCACAACATCGATCCTGAGAAAGGGCTGTTCTTTGGGGTGAACCCAGCGAAACGAATCGGCGAATGGAACAACAGCGTCCGCCGGAACGAGGCGAGCTATCATCCGCCGGCGAATACGCGCGCGGCCGGTCGCGCGCAGGCCGTCGCGGGGTTTCAAAAAAGCAATCAACCCTACGTGATCAATTGGGATTCAATCGCGTGCGATAACCGCGATTTTCTCGTGATGGGCAACCCATTCGAGGACTACACGGCGGAGGTCGCGAGGTTTTTGGCGCATCCGCGGCCGCCACGGACGCCCGGCACTGGGCAAAAATTCCGGAACGAAAGAGAAGAAAACTAGTGCGCTGCGTCGGATGAGAACCGATGCAGATCTCAAGCAAACGCGATGACTGCGCCGTCAACGAAGAAAAGAGTCCTCGCGCTGTCTTGTGGATGTGTCGCCGGCGTCTTGTTGCTCGGCGCGGTGGTCGCCGTCTCCGAGTGCGACCGGAAAATTTTCTCGCATTTCCACCGCAAGTTTCAGAGCCCGCGAAAAGCGGAGGACGCGATCACTGCCGTCGCGAAGGACCCCGAGCGTCATGTACAGTTTCTCGAACGATCGAAGCAGGGAGATATCGATCTCGTATTCCTTGGAGATTCGATCACAGACCGGTGGCCGAGGGTGGGGGAATGGAGCTGGATGAAACTCGCGCCCTACAAACCCGCCAACTTTGGGATAGAAGGCGATTGCACCGAGCACCTTCTCTGGCGCCTCGAGCACGGAGAGTTGGACGCGATATCCCCGAAAGTTGTGGTCGTCCTCATCGGCAGCAACAACGTCTTCTACTTTGCCGATGAAACACCCGAGTGGACGGCGAGAGGAATCGAGAAAATTGTCACGGTGATTCAGAAGCGGTCGCCGGCGAGCAAGGTGCTTCTTCTCGGAATCTTTCCTCGCGACGAGAAAGAGAGCCGGGTCCGGCGAATGATCACGGCTGTAAATCAACAGATTCAACATCTCGACGATGGGGCGCAAGTTCGCTTTGTCGACATTGGCGCCCAGTTTCTTGATGGCGACGGAAATATTCCCACCGACATCATGCCCGACAAAGTGCACTTGAGTGCGAAGGGATACGCAATTTGGTATCGCTCGTTGGAATCAATTCTTCCGGAGACGCTGAAGTAGCGCCGCAGTGCGCCTCTCTCTTGGTAGGGCGAGACTCTGTCGGGCCGAATGGGAGGTAAGCCGGCAATTATTTTCCCACGAAAACCGCTCCGCGGAGCGTCGCCCTGCCAAATGATGTCGTCAGCGCTGGCTGCTACTCGAGCCGCTGCAGAGAAGGCAGACCGTAATTCTGCTGAAGAGCGGCCGCTTCCGCCGCCACTTGCGCTGCTTCGAGCTCGATCTGCTTCGGATCTTCTTCCGTCTCGATCTTGATGAAACCGTCCAGCGGCTGCTTTACGGCTTCCGCCAAATCCGCCAGCGACTTTACTTCCTTGCCATTAATCTTGGTGACCGTCAGATACGCCAGGTCATCGTAGCCGATCGTGCTATTCGCCGGGAGGACCTGAGTCAAAACCACCACCCGGCGATTCCCTTCCGGATAAAGTTCCGATTGGAATCGATCTTTGTAGACGAAGCGCTGCGGCGCGTCCTTCAGCCAGTTCGCGCCCCATTCCCGGAGATATTGGCGGGACAACTCCTGAAAAATCAGGCCGCCGAGAACATAATAGAGGGGCGCCTGATCGATATTGTAGGGCGGGATCACGTAATCGTTCGCGGCGCGATGATCCAGCGCAAGATTCAACTGCATCGCCTTGCCCTCACGTTGAATTTGAACCGGCATGGTATCGCCCGCAAAAGCGCGCGCTGTGATCAGGTTCGTAAACTCGATTTTCCCATAAAGCGGATCGACGTAGTTCCCGTTTTGATCGATCTCGTTGTTCCCGAAGCCGACTACAATATCGCCCACTTTCAAACCGGCTTTGGCTGCCGGCATGTCCGGTTCAATGCTCGTTACGTAGACGCCGGCGGCTTTGCCGGTTTGCCCCGCGAAACTGCGCAGCTGCGGATCACGCGTGGGGAAGAAGCCGAATCCTGCGGAAGGAAAACCGCGATAATGCTGCGTCTCCGCGTCTTTCAAGAAATGCGCGATAATCGGAGCTGGTATCGCGTCGAGCACCTGAGTCCTCGGATCGAACCGCAGGAGCAAACCAGCAAGCTTGTTATTCTTGACGAGCGGGACGGTGTAGCTGTTATCGCGATACTGCATCGAGATGCTGATGCGATAGGTCAGAAACTGGCCCAGGTCGGCCGGGTAACGGGTCATCTGGATCGTGGTCACGAGTCCTTCGGTGCCAACGAGGGCGCCGGTGGATTCGAGCTGCCAGGCCGCGAGGCGATCGCCGACCACGGTATCGAGCGCGAGTTGAAGGGGCGTGAGGCCGTTCAGGAATTTCTTATCGGTGGGCTCCAGAAGCGCCAGGTTCGCTTCATAATCAGCGACCACGACATTTGCCGCGGTCTTTTCGCCGGACTCCGCGCGCTCCAGCTCGACGTAATTCTGATTCGCGACCAAATCCGCCGTGACAAGGACGCGGCCTTGCGGCAGCACCGCGCCGAGAGCGCGTTTTTGAAAGGGCGCCCGTTTCTGCCACGGCCGCACGTAGTCGTAGGGTTGCCCGGTGACATTGACCCGCACCAGCGAAAGCTCCTTCGGCTTCACGACGGTCGCTGGGCCCGGTTCTTTTTTGGCTGCCGCGAACATCCCGAGTGGCAGGAAAAGAACGCCGATGAGGGCGAGATTGAAACGGCAAGCTCGCATCAGGTTTTGTGTTGATCGGCTGGCGTGCGCCTGGCCGGCTGTTCTTCCAGGTTTTGTTCCGAGACGACGTTGTAACGCGTTTTGATTCTCTCCCGCGCGGATTCGACCTCTTTCGGGTCGAGCACGAGCGGAGGTCCGTCGCCGATCATGCGAACGACAAAGCGATCTGGCGTTTCTGAAAAAGCCGTGGCCAGGTCAGTCAGCGTTCGGACTTTTTGGCCATTGATCTCGTCCACGATGCTGGCCCGGTAGGGAGCCAAATAACTGTTGGTCGGATCGGGCAGGATGTTGGTCAGGACGATTACTTCAGGGTGCTCGCGGTAAAGTTGCTCCGTGACGAAATAATCGAAATAATGCCGGATGCGGATGTCGGTCGGCTGATACGCGTCGATCAAATCGAGCGTGAGCGGCTGAAACAACAGGCCCCCATACACGACGTAACGCGGACGCACGTCATAACCGTGGGCCAGGTAGGCGTAGGGCCAAACCGATCCGAGCTCGATACTGACGGTGACCGTTTGTTTCTCGCGCAAGATCTCGAGCTTCACTACGTCGCCTTTGAATTTCCGCTCGACTACTTCGGGCATTTCGACCCGCTCGCCTTCGAGCTCCACGGTCGCGTCGCTCGCGATGGGATGATCGTCGATCGAGAGAAGCACGTCGCCCGCCTGCACGCTTTTTGCGGATGGACCGGCGGCGATCACGGTGCCGACGAGCACGCCGCGATCGTCATCTTTTAAACCAAGAAAATGTCGCTGCGCAGGATTTTGAAGCTTCGTGTAGGTGAGCCCGAGATCCACATACTTGTCGTAATGGCCGTCTTTGATGTCCAGGAGAAAACGCTGAATCACCGGCGTGGGAATCATATATGCGACGCCTTGCGCGACGTCGCCGCTATATCCCTGGAACGCCACGCCGACCACTTTCGCATTTTGCATCACGGGCCCGCCGCTGTTGCCGGGATTGATCTGCGCGCTGATCTGGATCGCGAGATGCTGGTCGATCGAAGAGTGCGTGTAGAGCTGGAAATCGATTCGCGAAACAATTCTGGTGGTCACCGACATTCGCTCGCCACCGAGAGGATAACCGTAGGCCGACACGACCGATTCGAGTTCCGGAATCCCGCCGAGAGTTAGCGGCGTCATGTTCTTGAAAAAGTCCGTTGACGCAACTTTGAGGAGCGCCAGATCGCAGTCGTGCGCGACAAACAGAACCGTCGCCGGATATTTATTCGGGTCGCCATCGCGCTCCACGGTGAGGTAACGGCTGTTGCTGACCACATGCGCGTTGGTCATGATGCGGTTGCCCTCGATCACAAAGCCTGCGCCGATGCCCCGCTGGATTCCGCCCGAATTCCAGGGTGCTCTGTAATCCGGCTCGACTTCCGTCGCCGTGATGCGGACCAGACTTTTCTGGATCTTGCCGTTCGGACGCGTCGCGACAGCAGGCGCCTGGACAGGGTTCGGCGGTGCTGCCGCCGTGGGCGTGGAGACAGGCGTCTCTCCAGGCGGCGGTGGTACGGTCCTCTGCTGCGCCAGGATTTCTCCTCCATTCAAGCAGAGCAAAGTGGACAGGAAAAATGCGAAGAGCCTCATCGGAAGCCGAGAAGATGAAACAGATGACTCAGAAATCAAATCATTGCAGCCTGTCTTCGCCGCTCCGTTTGGACCCGGACAGCCCGAATCCCTCGTTCCAAAACTCCATGAGGTTGTTCCGCCGGGTCTGCGCTTTCCAGCCCCGCTTCATAGACGTAATGGAGTTCCACCCCCGGCTGCTTGAGCTTGCGCAAGGTGCGCTCCAGCGCCACGAGCGAGCCCCCCACGCTCGCCTCTTCACGCACTTCCCCCGTGCGCCCAGCTTCCGCCACCGCGATCGAGATGCTTTCTTTATGGACGCCCCAGTCCAATAAACTATGCTTTTTCATGTGCTTGTCCTCCTGGAGTTCAATAGGTTGATTGACCGGTCACAACCGCCAATCCTGCGGCTCTGTCCCGCCCCAAACGGAACAACCCGCGTTTTCCTTCCGAGGATAAGCACGCTTCTTTTCCAACGCTCACGCTGCCATAATGTCTAGGCGTCGCAACGCGCATTCTTCGATTCAACTAAGCACCACACCATGAAAACGACCATAACCACACTCGCCCTAGCACTGATCGCCGTTTGCGGCTTCGCTGTAGAATCAGCGACAGCCGGCGACCAAGAGAACATCCAAGGCACTTGGACGCTCGAAACCGCCTCGATAGACGGCAATGCCATGCCCCGCGTAACCGTGCTGTACGTCTTCACGGGAGAAACGCTCATCGTGCGTCCAGAGGCCGGTAAGGAGCAGAAGGCTACCTTCACGCTTGATCTAACGTCCAAGCCAAAAGTAATTGTCGTTCAACACGATCAGCACCTACCCGACGCGAAACCCGACCGCACCCCGTATGAATTGGATGGTGACACTCTCAAGATCGCGTTTACTTCACCCGATGAGCGTCCAACGGAAGTTTCCGACAAGGGACACGTCCTCTTCACCCTCAAGCGCAAGAAATGATGATCACGCTCGCTCCCGCCAGCGAGCCTGCTCGCGAACGCTTTCGGAGTAGCCGATCTTATTGATTCGCTCATGCCATTCACTCACCCTCCGGGCTTCCCGTCTATGTCACGGGTTGCCAGTCCGTTCCATTCTCGTTAGGTCTTCGCAGGCGCGAATATGAAGAAGCTTCTTATGGTGATGGGTGGCGCATGAACACGACCGACCCTGGCCAGCTATTTCCTGGTTCCACTTACGAGGTGACGAAGCTCGATGCGACGTTCCATATCCGGCCGACGCAAGCGCTGGAGGTGCGGAACCGGGTGAGTTTTCGCGGGGCGGTGATCCTGATCGTGCTGCTGTTCGCTCCGCTCGCCTCGGTCGCGGCCCTCTTCGGCGAAAAGATGTGGTCTCTGCGGGCGGTCGAGGTCGCGGGGTCGCTTATCGCTCTGGCCGCGATTTGGATGGCGATTCGCAAGCCGCCCGCCCGCCACCCTCTCGTGATCAACCCGGACGGGCAGATCGAATACCGGGGCCGGCTCATCCGTCCCGCGGGCCGGGTCGCGACGGTGCGGGCGTTCCGCGAGGACTTGGGCGGGGATTCGGGGGCCACCTATCATGTCGAGTGCATCGCTGCCGACAGCGGGGCGGTCGAGTTGCCGCGCCGCTTTTTCAAGGGGTGCGAGCCCAAGGAGATCGCGGCTGTGGTCCCCTTGCTGGGCCACGTGCTCGGAGCTTCAGTGAGGGATGAGTTAGAGAACTTCTCGCCGGCTGGCTATACGCGTAAACGGTCGCCGGCCCAGGGCGGTCACACATCTCGCAAGCCGGACGCTTCCGGGACTTGATCGAAATTGGTTAGTAGTTCGATTTAAAGTTTCCGGGGAGGGGCCCAGCCGATCGCGCCGCGGTAGCTGCGCGATACGCCGAGCCCAAGGCGTTCGATGTCGGGTTCATAATCCCGCTGCTTGATCCACAACTTCAGATCATCTCCGAACTGCGCTGACTCACAGTAGTAACACGCAGGAATGTCGTCGGCGTATCCCGCGTAGGTCACGACGCGAGTGCCGATCGGCCTCGCGCCCAACTGGGCGGCGACATGGCTCGTATATCTTTTGAACAGCGCCGGGGAGAGGCGGACGGCGGAGTCGATCTTGTTTCCGCCGTGCATGTTTTCCTCGAAAGGATTGAACAGGTAGAACGCGTCGTAATCCGCGAAGGCCACATCCATCACGTTGCCGTGAATGAACTCGACGTTGGAAAGCCGTTGATCAATCGCAGCCTGCCTGGCGGCCGCGACAAGGTCGCTTCGCTGCTCCACTCCCGTGAACCGGCCGTCCGTCAGAGATGCGGCCACCAGACAGAACTTGCCGGGCCCGCAGCCGATATCCAAAACGCGAGTGCCCGCCTTCTCCAGGCCTACGGCGCCGCAGGCCCGGTCAGGCACCAACAGTTTCGCAGCCTCCGCGGCGACAGCCACGGGCGTCCAATGGAGCGACGAGAGTTGCCGGATCTCCGGCGGGTAGATCAGGTCAAACTTCTCGTCTTCGACGGAAGCGAATTCCTTCAAGTCTTCGGCTATTTGTAGCATTCTGTGCAATTAATCAGGAAAGCAGGAAAATAGGAAATGGGATCGGGATTAATCTGGAGGCCAGGAGTCGAGGAAGGAAATCGAGATTGCGACGGATAGTTAACCCCGAAGAAGGCACGGGCCCCAACAAAGATTCTTATTTTGGTTCTGGAGGCGTGGATGTTCGGAAGCACGTCCCTCCGGGAGGCCAGGCACAGAACATCAACGTCGCTTCCATCTCTTTTGCACCCTGGCGCGTGAGCGAAGCTGCGTAGAACGCGGCAAGCTTTTACGCGCCGATTTGTCTTGTCACGGGCGCGGCCAGTGCGCATTCTCCCCGCGCCAGTGTCTGCGGGCTATTAGGTTTTGCAACGGTTAGCCGGCGTCTTGCCCGGCAGCTTCGTGATTCTCTCTCACCGGTAAAAGATCTGGTTCAGGCGTTGGACGCTTATCCCGGTGGCTGCGGCTCCTCTATAAAGCGCACATAGAACACACCGGGCAATCCGGCGTTGGACGCTTATCCTGGTGGCTTCTGCTCCTCTTTCGATATGGCCAAGGTCTGTCGCCGATTACGCCAATTCATGAACCAAGAGAACTGAGATCAGATAGTGGTACAGTTTGAAATCTGAAAAGGGTGCCTAAACCTGGCAACGTTAGGCTCGCTCGGACACAGAACGTCAACGTCGCTTCCATCTGTTGCACCGACTTATCTGGTCATGCGGCGCCGGACATTACCGCCGCAAAAGAACTCATCCGCCCCCTTGTGGCGGAGGATTCTCTGCTCGTTTAGCTTCCAAATCGTCGTGAAGTTTTTCGGCCTGGAGTGTAGTCGGATGTCCCGGTCGAAAGACTTTTCGCATTCCTTCAAGTGCTCGCGAAGCGAGTCTCCTGGCTTCTTCGACCTTTCCATCGCGCGAAAGGCAATCCGCGAGGCCCAAACATGTTCGCAGTGTGTCTGGATGCTCGGGCCCGAGCACCTTTTCGTAGAGCGCGAGGACCTCACGAAATTCCGCTTCCGCCCCCTCATAATTGTCTTTGCGCGCCAGCGTCCTGGCCAGGTTGTAGCGGGTTTTGAGCGTGTTCGGATGTTCCGGGCCAATGACTTTTTCCTGCAGCGCAGCAACCAAACGACCTTCGGTTTCAGCTTCGTCATATTTGCCCTGCTGCAACAAAACTTCGGCCAAACCGGCGCGGGACTGAAGGGTTTGCGGATGGTCTGCACGAACGGTTTTCTCGCTCAACTTCGTGATCTCACGATACAACGTTGCCGCCTCATCGTATTTGGCTTGGCAAAGGAGAAGATTCGCCAGACCCATGGACGTTCGCAGCGTCGTGGGATTCTCCGCGCCCAATGTTTTCGCGTCTAACTTGATGATCTCGCGATAAAGCGGTTCGGCCTCTTCATATCGGGCTTGATCGACAAGCACGTTGGCCAAACCGGCACGACTGCGAAGGGTGGAGGGACCGGTCCCAGCACTTTTTCTCTGAGTTTTAGGACCTGGCGGTATTCAACTTCGGAATTCCAGAAATCGCCTTGCCGGTTCAGCGTAACGGCGAGACCGCTGCGGCTTGAGAGAGTATCGGGATGTTCGGGGCCCAATACTTTTGTCGCCAGTTCAATGTTCCGGCGAAATTCGGTTTCAGCATCCTTATACCGGCCCTGACTGTTGAGCGCGAAAGCCAAACGGTTCCGGCTTTTCAACGTGTCGGGATTCTCGGGACCGAACGCCTGGTTGCGAAAATCGATCAACGTTCGCAACACTCTCTCGGCCTCACCCGGTTGTCCTTGTTCGGATAAGAGATCGGCAATCGCTTGCTGGATTTCGGACCATTCTTCCGGAGCGCGTTGTCGATCTATCCGCTTCTCCGCTTCGCGGAAATGCTCCATCGCGCTCCAATAGTCGTAGTTCTTCTGTGCCGCCAAGCCCGCTAGCTTTAGAGCTTTGATCGTCGCTTCTGATGGCGTCGAACCCGGTTTCTCCGAGTCAGCCGCCGCTTGCAAAGATAAACGCTCGGCCGCTGTGTGATCTCCCGAAACATACGCTGCTTTGGCGCGCTCATAGCTCGGCGCATCCGCCTTGCTCTTCAACCGTTCAGCCAGCTGCGGCAATTTCTCGCGTAGGACTTTGGGATCCACTCCAAGCTTTTTCCCCAAATCGGCATAGACCGCTTCCTCCACCGCCGCTGGGTCGTCGCCGGACCGCATCCCGCGCACTTGCGCTTCCACTTTCGGATAGTCAGCGATTCCCTGCCGAAGCTTGGCCAGCTCGGATGTCATCACCACCATTTGGTCTCTCGCTTCGAGGACTTCTCTCGCGGTGCTGCGTTGACCACGCAAAATAACCACGCCCAGTCCCACGCTGAGCAGGAGCAGAACTGCCACCGCCACCGCCCATTGTTTCACGCCGCGACGCAGCCGCGTGAGATCGTCACGGAGTTTGAGAACGCCTGCCTCCAATCCTTCCCGGCTGGTTAGCGGGTGAAAGATGTGTGTGTCGGCCTCAAGGCTTTTGCGATAGGCCGCTTGCATGGCGCGCAGTTCCTCCGGCTCGCGCTCATACGCATCGATCGGAAAATTCTCGTCAATAAAAAGATACCAGACTTTTTTACCACGCTTGCGCGCGTAGAGCGCTTCATACTGAGTATAACTGACTCGCCCGAATTCGCTGTCGATGGTCGGTGGTTCGGCGCCGTAGCAACTGCCCACCAACTGCACTACCCCTTTGCATTGGTTGATTTGCCCTCGCAACATCTCGCGCAGGTCACCGCTTTCCGTGCCGAAGATGTCCTGCCACGCCGGCTCGTAACCGAGAAACATCAACGTATTGACGACAAGTTGGCGAGCGCTTCGCAGCTCCTTGCTAACGGCGGAAATAAAAATGAGGGCGCGCGGCGACACTTTGCTGCTTCACATATCAAGTTTCATCGGCAGTGACAAGCGCGGACGCTCTGACTTCTCAGCAGAGTTGTCTCGCTTGGGATTTTCAAAGTTCCAGCTTTGATCAATTTTTCGTCGACGATATCCGTTTGGCAAAGCGGCTTGATCTGCGGACGCTGAAAGTCGTGCCTCCCACGGCGCCGTCGATGGAGCCGTCCACCAAGCCAAAATAGGGGGACGTTGTGTGTCACCGCGATCACGGATCGGTCTATTAGAACCGATGGAACTGCTTGTTTCCCGCGGACATTCAAGTTAAGTTAGTTAAGTAAGATGCCTCGTTGGGCGATGATACGTGCTTTCCGCTACACTTGTTCCATGAACACCTCCCAAATACCCTATCTCGCCAAACTCCTTTTCGTCCTAGCGGCACTACTGAGCACTGCCGCCGCCGAGGACAGCCTGCCCGACCTCCTTACGGGCACTCTCGACACCACGGCCCACCAGAGCGCCACCTGCCCGACGCATCACCTGACGATGACTAAGCTAAAGGTGAAGATTTCCTACGGGCTTATTCGCTTCCCTGAACCCCGGCCGTCTCTCGAGGTACAGCGGAGTGAGTTTCCATTTGCACGCGATCAGTATCTCGGCGGCTGTGTTATCAGGCGCGATTCTCCCAAACACGCTCTGATCTACATCTGCCCCGAATGCAAGGCGGCAGAGAAGAAGTGGTATGACGCGCACCCGAAGAAATAACCAAGCCGCCTAATCATGCGATGCAGCTCCGAATGCTTTCGGAGTGATCTGATGGACCACCAATGCAGCTGGATTCAAAGTTACGTGACCGATGACAAGATCTACTGCGTCTATATCGCTCCGAATGAAGCGATGGTTCGTGAGCACGCTCGGCAAGGCGGCTTCCCCGCAAATCGCATTTCTGAGATCAAACAGATCATTGATCCAACGACAGCAGCGGCGTAACCAACTGAGGCAGCTCCGATGCTTTCGGAGTAGACTGACGCCTAGCGGTGTTCGCTAGATTCCGGCGCGTTCGAGAAGTGAGCGCAGCACCTTTTCGGCTTCGAAAAACTCCCGGGCGATTTCGCAGGCGGCGCGGGCGTGCCGGGAATAGTCGGCGTTGATTCTTTTCACGGCATCGGCGATTTCGCCTAGTGACTTAAAGGCGAAGAGGCCGTCGTGGCTCCCGAAGATTTTTGTGAAGCCGGTTTCCTGAATGATCACAGGTCGGCCGGCAGCGAGATAACAACCGCTCCTGTCGCTGAACCAGCCGGTATTGAGGCGGACGTACTGGTCCTTGGCCACGGTGAATTCGCCTTTCGAGCGCCGGATGTAATCGCGGTAGAGCCGATAGTTCGCGCTCAAATCGTGCGGGGGACGGAAGCGCCAGCCGTTGCGCTCGAACTTCATGCGCGTTCGCGCGTCCTTGATGTCGGTCGCGAGTTCGAATGGCTCTCCGGATTTCTTTGGCGCCGCGACGAACCGTAGAAACTCGCGCGACTTGCTCCAGAGATATTTTTCTCCGCGCCACTCGATATCTTTCAGGCCGCTCGTGGACCAGTTGGCCACAGATGTGAAAACGGCGGCGGGCAGGGGGGGGCGATTGGTTTTCCAGAGATCGGTCACGATCGGTTGGCGCGTCGGAAGCCATTTCAAATTGTGTGTGGGTACAGGAAAATCCTCGGTGCCGACATTTTCACCGAACGTAAAAAGCGCGTGGTGGCGGCGCAGATATTTGATCGTCGATTTCACCCGTTGATCGACCTTGATCTGCTCGACTCCCGGATCGCTTTCGATGTAGAGAATGCGATCGCTCGCCAGCAGGTCGTCGTTGAATTCCTGCGTGCCGCAAATATTCAGGATCGCGTCGGCCTCGCGGTAGAGTTCGCGAATTCTTTTTAGCGGAAGGCCCGCGGTCGGATTGCCTGGGAGATAGCGCGCGCAGAAGCTCCAACGGCGCTTGAAATCGAACTCCGTCGCAACGTGTTCCAGTATCTTCGCAGCGTAATCGAATTCGTTGTTCACCTCGAAAGTTTCGGGGTTGTACGGGAGCCGCGCGGAGTCCTCGATGTAAAAGACATCGTGGCCGAGTTTTTGCAGGCCAACGATGTAGTGGATGTGCTGCCAGATGACACCCGCGATGGGACAGGAGCCCATGAAGCCCATGACGATGAGACGCTTTCGTTTCATGGGGGAGAGGAAGGGGGAGGGGAAAACGTCCAACGTCGAATTAAGATGAGCGTCAGAACTTCTCTGCCTGGAGTCTTGCGTTGGATGTTTTTTGAGAGCGGAGGGCTCACGCTTCCAATGTTTTGATCACGACGGCAGGATTGCCGGCCACGACGACGTTCGCCGGGACGCTCTTTGTGACAACCGCGCCCGCAGCGACAACGGAGTTTTCCCCGATCGTCACGCCTTTGAGGATTGTGGCGTTCATTCCGATCCAGACGTTATCCGCGATGATGACGGGCACGGTCCGCAGTTTCGGCCGTGGCGGGCGGCCTTTGAAAAATGGCGCGAGGGCCTGCGCATCAACACGACGTTGGGCCGGCTCGATGGGATGAAAATCGGAGTCGGCGATCCCGACGTTCCATGAGATTAGACAATGCGAGCCGATCTCGATGCGTTCTTCCGCCATGATAAGCGCGCCGTTCACGAGCGTGAAATCACCGATCGAGCACGTCCCATTTTTGCCGACTGCGAATGAGCATCCGGCGTAACAGGAAACGTGATCGCCAATTCGCACCGCTCCCGGTGCCGTGGCGCGGAGGTGGCGAAAAATCTGCGCGGTCTCGCAGTAAAATCCTTCGCCAAAGATGACGTTCGGCGGAATGGGCTGGGACCACCAATCGCCTTCCACGCGGCGCGCGCTGTTCACGTTACTCATTGGGGCGGGAAGGGTAATTGCCGGCCGCGTATAATGTAGCGTAAACGCCACGCTTCGTCAGAAGATCCGCGCCCGTGCCTTGTTCGACAATCCGGCCATTCTCGAGCACGACGATCCGGTCCACCCCGTGAATGGTCGCGAGGCGATGCGTTACAATGAGAGTGGTTCGGCCGTGCATGAGGTCTTTGATCGTTTCCATGATGGCAGCTTCCGTGGTGGGATCGAGCGCAGAGGTGGGTTCATCCAACAACAGAATAGGAGCGTTTTTCAGAAACGCCCGCGCGATCCCGATCCGCTGTCGCTGGCCCACGCTAAGGTGACCGCCGCGTTCGCCCACTGGACTCTCGTAACCGGCGGGCAGGCGGCTGATGAACTCATCTGCTTGGGCGCGACGGGCGGATTCACGGATTTCCGCGTCGGTCGCGTCCGGACGGCCGTAGGCGATGTTTTCACGGATCGTTGTGGAAAAAAGGAGCGTGTCCTGCAGGACGATCGCAATCGTCGCCCGGAGCGACTTCTTTGTGATCTGCCGGAGATCGCGGCCGTCGAGGGTAACGCTGCCGCGATCTGGGTCGTAGAAACGCGGCACGAGGCTCAGGAGCGTGCTTTTTCCGGCACCGGTTCCGCCGACCAACGCCACGATTTGATTCGGTGCGATCGATAAATCGATGTCGTGAAGAACGGGTTGCCCAGTCGCGTAACCGAAGCTGACCTTCTGAAATCCAATCGGGCCGGCGGTCTGGGTAATTTCCTGCGCGTTCGGAGCATCGACCACATCATCTTCCCGGTCGAGCACCTCAAAGCATCGCCTTGCGCCGGCGGTGGCGCCTTCCATCGCCCACGCGGTGTAGGTGAGGGATTCGAGTGGTTGGTAGAGCATGAGGAGGTAGGCGCTGAACACGAGAAGCGAACCGAGGGTAAGCGTGCCGGCGAGGACATGCAGAGTACCGAGGTAATACATTGCGGCGGTGCCGATGACCATGAGTGTGCTGATCACAAGCGCGCTGTTTACGTTCGTGAGGGTGAGCCGCAAATTCGCGTGGAGGCTTTGCTGCGCCTGCAAATGAAACTGACGCACCTCCCATTCCTCGCGGCCAAAAGCGTGCACCATGCGAACCGCGCTCAAACCCTCTTGCGCCTGGGCGAGCAAGGCGCTCTCCTGTTCCTGAATCGAGGTCGAGTCGCGGCGAATGCGATGGGCGAAAAAGTAAATCGCAGCCACGATGGCAGGCACGACGCCGAGGGAAAGAAGCGTTAGTTGCCAATCGATCTGAATCATCACGAGAAAAGTCCCGATCAACGTGATGATGGAGCCGAAAATATTCGTGAAACCTTTGTTGTAGATCGTCTGGATCGATTGCGAATCGTAGGCGACGCGAAAACTCGAATCGCTCGAGCGGCGCGCGTCATGATATTTAAGCGAGAGCGATTGAAGATAAGCGTAAAGATCCGTGCGCAATTTGAGGAGCGCCTGCAAGCCGACTTTCACAAAGATGTAATTGCTGGCGAGATTGGTTAAGCCCCAGAGGAGCTGAATGCCGACGAGCACCAGGCAGAGCAGGGGAATGAGGTCGGGCGACGTTCCGAAATGCGCGTGGGGATTCCGCGGCAAGATATCGTCGACGATGATCTTGAAAGGCCAAGGTTTGAGCAGATTCAAGGCAATGCCGCAGAGCGAAAGCACCAGACCGATCACGGTTTGTCCCAGAAACGGCCGATAGTAATGAAGCGCGCGGCGATAGATCGACATGACAAAAATTAAGATTGCGGATTGGACATTTCCGTTTGAACTACCGGCGCGCAGCCGAACCGCTCAGGCTAATTCCGAAATCGAAACTTCAAAATCCCAAATCTGATACCTTCTTATGCATCACCTCCTCGAAATTTGGTTTGGCTGGGTCCAGAACTGGGGTTACCCGGGGATCATTCTACTGATGGCGATGGAAAGTTCGATCTTTCCCGTACCGAGTGAGCTGGTAATTCCGCCTGCCGCGTTCCTGGCGGCCGAAGGGAAGTTGAACATTTATGGTGTGGTGGCCGCAGGAACATTCGGATCGTGGCTGGGCGCGGCGGCGAGCTACTGGGTTGCGCTTTGGCTCGGCCGCGTTGTCATCGCCCGCTGGGGCCGGTACTTCTTTATCAACGAAGCGAAGCTTCAACGTGCGGAGCTGTGGCTGCATCGGTATGAATCGGGCGGCATTTTTTTTGCGCGTCTCCTTCCTGTCATCCGCCATTTGATATCGCTTCCTGCTGGGCTCATCCGGATGAACTTCGCCACATTCAGCGCGATGACCATCATCGGTTCGGCGCTCTGGTGCTCCGTGCTCGCGTGGTTCGGTCAAAAAGTCATCACTCGCGAGATGGTGGAATCCAAGGACGCCGGCGCGCTCATTACGGCGGTGAAAGAGAGTCACAACTTCCATGCAATCCTGATCGCGATTGTCGTGCTTACGCTTCTTTATTTCGTCGTGATGCGGTTGACCGCAGCCCGAACCAGCTCCACTCGACGCCCCCGTTGAGAGTTCGCTTGTTCAGAAATTTGACACTTGTGTCAGTAGTTTTGGGCTTCTGACCAGTTACGCATTCGTAGAAGCGCAGGAATCGCCCGGAGAAAGCAGACTTTTCGCCCGCTGGCATCCATATTGCTCCAAAAGAGGCACAACCTCTATGAAAAAGACCAATCAAATCCTCAAGCCACGCCAGGGACTGTCCTTGGGCGACCTCATTCTTGCTGTGAGTTCTTGCACAAAGAACACCAAGGAAACCGTGGCAGCAGTGGCCGACCTTCTGGGCAGCGGCCAGGTGCGCATTCAAAGCAACGGCCGTTTCACACGCGCTCAGGTTTGCTAATAACGACTTTCTAACGCTTTCAAAAGCGTCGCTTCAGCGGTCGGTTCCGTCGAAGCGGCGCTTTTTTGCGTACAAAACGCTTTCCGTTTCGCGCCGGGCTTTTATCTTCCTTTAGTGATTGATCGTTATTCCCGGCCGCAGATGCGTGAGCTTTGGTCGGATAAGCGCAAGTTCGAGATCTGGCTGGAGATCGAAACGCTGGCGTGTGAAGCGATGGCCGAGCTGGGCCAGATTCCGAAGGCCGACGCCGCAGAAATTCGGAAGCGGGCTCGTTTTTCAATCCCCGAGATAGCCGAGATAGAGAAACGCACGAACCACGACGTCATCGCTTTCCTTGAGAACGTCGCTTCTTCAGTGGGGCCTGCCGCTCGCTGGATGCACCAAGGGCTAACGTCGTCTGATGTTCTCGACACAACGCTGGCAGTCCAATTGACGGAGGCGTCTCAAATTCTCGCGCAAGATTTGACTGACCTGCGGGCCACGGTCGCCACGCAGGCGCGTCGATTCAAAATGACGCCGATGATTGGCCGCAGCCACGGGATTCATGCTGAGCCGATCACGTTCGGGCTCAAGCTTGCGCTCATGTTTGACGAATTCGGACGGGCCGAGGAACGACTGGCGCAAACCAAGGAACGAATTCGCGTCGGGAAGCTCAGCGGGGCGGTCGGCACGCATGCGCATTTGGATCCGGCGATCGAACGCGCTGTTTGCGAAAAGCTCGGGCTAAAGGCCGCGAATATCTCCACGCAAATCATTCAGCGCGATCGCCACGCTGAGTTTTGCACGATGCTGGCGCTGATTGCGTCGAGTATCGATCGGTGGGCAACGGAGTTTCGTCACCTCCAGCGGACCGAAGTGCTCGAGCTGGAGGAGTTCTTCGCCGAGGGCCAAAAAGGGAGTTCGGCCATGCCGCACAAACGGAATCCGATCACAGGGGAGCGCTTGAGCGGTCTGGCGCGTGTCCTCCGCGGGAATGCAGTGGTGGCGCTGGAAAATGTCGCGCTCTGGCACGAACGGGACATCAGCCATTCCAGCGCAGAGCGGATCATTCTGCCTGATTCTTGCACCCTGCTCGATTACATGCTCGTCAAGCTACGGGAGCTCGTAGAAGGCTTGCAGGTTTATCCGGAGCGGATGCAGCAAAATCTCGAGCTGAGCAAAGGGCTGTATTTAAGCCAGTCGGTCTTGCTCGCGTTGACTAGAGCAGGTGCCGAACGGAAAAACGCTTACGAAGCGGTGCAACGCGCCGCGATGCGAACATGGAAAGGCGAGGGCTCGTTTGCGGATAATGCGAAACGCGAACCGGAGATCACCGCGCGTCTTTCGGAGTCGGAGATTGATGCGCTTTGTTCGCTAGACGTTCATCTACGCCACGTGGACTCGACTTTCCGGTCGGTCGGATTGGAATGACCGGCCGTGAATTCCCCGATTCTGTATGTGACGAGGATTGTCCGCATTGCAAATTGGCAATGGACTACCTCGATCGACGAAAAATCGAATAGACGAAGCTGGACGTGCGTAGGGATGCGGCGGTGATGGGAAAACTCAGGGATCTCTCGGGCCAAACCAAGACTCCCACGCTGGATTAGGGCGGTTCCGTCCTGGCCGATTTCGGGATCGAAGAATTGAAGGAATTTCTACAATACCGGGGCACGCTTTCGTAGCGAGTCCGCCCGATTGTCGACAGCTTTCCTCCATTCAGCCGCGGCTGAATTCAAAACGAATTCAGCAATCCGGGCCGATGCATCGAGCCGCACCCCGACCATCTCGAACTCCGTGCCCGCCGCCCCGCGCGACTGCGGATCGAGAGTGATACGGACGCGGCTGCCTTCCGGTTGCAGGACCAGTTGAGCTACCTCGAATCGGTCGGACAACTCGACTCCAGCTACCCTGAAGACAGCAACTAACTGCATAGTCATCGGCACGGACGTTCCAGCGGTGAGCTGAATGCAAGCGGTTTCATTCACCAGTTTCACGTCATTGATATCAAAGCCGTTGTGAGTGCGGATTGCATCGGCCGGTCTCCGCGTAGGCCGGACGCGCATCGTCTTGATTCGCCCATCGGAGTCGAGTTCCACAGTCCCGAGTTCGAATCCAGCGCCCCACCGATTCTCTGCGACGGCGGGCATCAACAATTGGGTTAGCGACAACGTCGTGGCGGACGGCTTTGCGCGGATTGTGCCGATCTCAAACCGCGGGGTGAACTGAACAGAAATCACTTCCATTCCCAAGCCGAGAACGACGGTGCCGCCGTTCGATCCCGCGAGCTTTGCGGGCCGGATAGAAGGTAATGGGGGCGATTCAAGAAGCGCCGGCTCAGCGGGACGGATATCGCGCGTAACGGCACTATGTGAAGAAGCTGGCGTTGCGAGTGTCGCAATTGGTTCTTTGACTTCGATCAAGCTGGCGGGGGTCGGGGGAAGTGGTGGCGTAATGATTGGCGCGGGAGCGGACGAGATCGGCGTTGCCGGCAGCTCCTTGGTTCCGCTCTTCGATGAAGCACTTTTCTTAACCGGCTTCTTCCCATTTCCATGCCGCACGGGTTTGGGCTCCGGGCTGGCGACACTGGCTGGATGATCGATAACCGTCCAAACGTGGGTCGTTTCGTCTTGCGGAGCGACAGGCAAGGATCCCTTGGCGAGTGTTTCCTTCACGAGATTCACCAGCGCCTCTGACATGAACGGTTTCGCAATCGTCGCGGCGACGTTCGGGTATCGTTCAGCGGTAGCAATCATTTCCGGGACATGGCCTGACATCATCACCACGGGAATCCGCGCGGTTGCTTCGTTCTGAAGAAGTCGCTCACAGATCTGGTCGCCGCGCAGATCCGGCAGGCTGTAATCGAGCAACACCAAATCCGGAATCATCACCTCCGCTCGCCTTGCGCCTTCGCCGCCAGTCAAAGCGGTGACGATTTGAAGACTTGGATCAGCGATGGACAGAATATCTTCCACGAAGATCAACAGCATCTCGGCATCGTCGATCACAACGATCTTCTTTCCGCTCTTTGCCCGAGTCTTCGCCGGTTTCGGTTCTTCAAGCGAAGACACCGAAGGCGAGGGAGTCTTCATCTCTTCGGCGCTGGGTTTTGTTTTGCGGAGGGCTTCGAGAAAAACGTGCAGCCATGGCCCTTGAATCGTGCGAGGTCCGTCAACGGCTCTCTCGGTTTCCGTCCCGCGGGCGCTTTTCCAGCGCATTATCTCATGCAGCGCGTCGATTCCGCTCAAGCCCCTCGCACTAGCATGACAGATATGACCATCGAAGAAGTGAATCTCGCCAAATCGTTCACCTGCCGCTGCGATTTTCAAGACCGCTGTCGCACCACTTACGCATTCGAGTGGCACGAGATCCCGGAGATTAAGATCGCGCAGCGTTCCGCGCGAATCACCCGAGCTGGCCTCGGTCCACGGACCCAAGAGCGCCTGCACCGCCGCGCCAAAATCGGCGAGCTCGAATGGCTTTTCGACAAACTGAATTGCGTTCGGTCCGTAGCGTTCGGAGACAAAATCCGGCGAAGTGCCAGATGCGATGACGAGGACGCGGGCATCCGGGTGCGCTGGGCCGATCCGGTTAAGGAATTCGATCGCGTTTGGATGCGGTGGATCGAAATCGATGACAAAGAGTTGCGGCTGCGTTTCCGCCGCCGCCGATTCAGCTTCGCTCAGGGATTCGACCACGCGCGTACGATGCCGCGGGGCAAATTTCTTCAAGGCGGAGGTGATCGCCGCAGCCAGCGCGTCGTACTCTTCGATTAGAAGAACGCTAGGCGCTGTCCCGGCAGGAGATTCGACGGATGCAGGCACGGCGGTAGCGACTGAGAAACGCGAGGATAGAAGGAGCGTTGCGCATGTCAAAGCAATGCAAGCGCAAGTTGCGTGCCTCCCGACCCCTGCCAGGAGGGGTTTGCGCCGTTACTCGAAGCGCAATGCGTCGATGGGGTCCAGCCTGGCAGCGCGGTAGGCCGGGTAAAACCCGAAGCCGATGCCGATCGCCGAGCAAACGATCAACCCGGCCAGCGCCCAGCCGAACGGAAAGATCAGATCGGCCTGAAGCCACATCGCCAGCAAGTCCCCGCCGATGACGCCGAGGATAATTCCGATAATCCCGCCAGCTTCCGATATGAAAACCGCCTCGGTCAGGAACTGCCGGAGGATATCGCGGCTCCGCGCGCCGATCGACTTGCGGATACCGATCTCCTTCGTCCGCTCCGTTACGCTCACGAGCATAATGTTCATGATCCCAATACCGGCTGCGACAAGCGCGATTAAACTGATGACGAAAGCCCCGATCCGCACCACGCCGGCGATGGCCGTAAAGGCGCTCTTGAGCGAATCGTTCGAGTAGAGGTCAAAATCGTTTTCTTGTTCCGCGCGAAGCCCACGGGCGATCCGCATGGCTCCCATGCCTTTGTCCAGGGTGGTGTTATACGTTTCCTGCGAGAATGACTGGGTCGCGATATTGACGGTGCGATTTGCTTCGCCAAAATTTTCGAAGAATCGTGTGATCGGAATCACGCAAATATCATCCTGGCTTTGACCGAAAGCCGTCCCTTTTTCGCTGAGTCCGCCGATGATGGTAAAGCTATGCCCACTCAGTTTTATCGTCTTGCCAATGGGCGATTCGTGAGGAAACAAACGCTTCTCAATCATCTTGCCGACGACAATGACGCTCCGCGAATATGCAACGTCTTCATCGTTGATATTTCGTCCGTAGGCGAGCGTGTATGAGTTCGCGATAAGAAAACTCTTGTTGGAACCGACGACGGTTAAGCTCGGCGTTGTTTTCATGCCGTTGTAAAGGGCCTGGCCCTTGAAATCGAAGCTCTTCAGGCAGATCTCGCGCGCGTTGCCTTCCATTAATTCATGGTATCTCAGCGCCTGCCGATAAGTGATGTTGTGGCGGTTCTCATACTTCTTCTGGTTGCGTCCGCTGGCGTTCATGCTTGCTGGATACTTGGCGAACTGGAAAATATTTGAGCCGAGGAAGCTGATGCCACTTTCGATTGAAGCCTGCAGCGCTCCGATTGCGGTCATGACCGAGATCACGGAAAAAACGCCGATCGTGATTCCTGTCATGGTAAGCGCCGAGCGCAGCTTGTTTGCGCCGAGGGAACTGAGGGCCATGGCGATGATTTCTCGGAAGCGCATTTATTTCGTTATTTTCGATCGATTGCTCATTCGTATCTCAGCGCCGTCACCGGATCGAGCCGTGACGCGGACCACGCCGGCGCGAATCCCGAGACTAATCCGGTCAGGACCGAAACGATCATGCTGGTGACGACGAGACCGAAAGAGATTTGAATCGGGAATGAGGGAAATGCCGCCCCAATCGCGAGACACATGAAGAAAGCAAACGCCAGCCCGATCAGCCCGCCGACAAGACAAAGCGCGGTCGATTCGATCAGGAATTGCAGCAGGATCGTCCGTCGGCGCGCCCCGAGCGCTTTTCGCGTGCCGATCTCTTTGGTCCGCTCTTTTACGCTGACAAAAGTAATGTTCATGATTCCGATCGCACCGACGAAAAGCGAGAGACCGGTAATGAATAAGCCGGCGATGGCTATCGAATTTTTCACCGGATCGAGTGTGCTCTTAAAAGCCTGCTGTTCGTTCAGCGCAAAGTCATTCTCCTTCTCGGGTGGCAAACCTCGCACGCGCCGCATGTAACCGATCAACTCATCCTTGGCCTCCGGGAGTTTGGTCTTGTCTTTCACCTTCACCCGAATTTCCGATTCACTTTTCGCGCTGAAGTATCTTTTGAAGGCTGGCAGCGGTAGGGCCACCATCGAGTCCCAGCTGAACAATCCCAGAAACGTGCCTTGCCGCGTGTTCACGCCAATCACTTTGAATGGCTGGCCATTGATAAGGACTGATTTGTCGATCGGATTATCGGAAGGGAAAAGAGCGTCTGCCACATCGTAACCGATCACGACGACATTTGCGCCACCGCGCGATTCGATTTCGTTGAAAAAGCGGCCTTTAGCGCAATCTACCGTCGAGATCGCTATGAAATCGGACGTGGTGCCGAGCATGTAGACGTTGTTCACCTGATTCTCGTTGTATTTGACGCTGCGAAACCAGCTTGAGACTGGAACGGCCAGCAGCAAGTTCGAGTTCGGGCTGGCGGCGATCATGCGGTTGATCGGTTCCGCGTACTCTGTTTTTATCTTTTTGCGACTGCGAAAATTCCACCAGTCGTCCTTTCGGATCCATGGCTGTTGGTCGATGTAGAGCACATCGTCGCCGAGAACTGCCATGCTCTTGTCGAAACCGGTGGAAATACCGTTTATCGCGGTGCCCATGAGCGTGACAGCTACGATGCCGATGATCACGCCGAGCGCGGTAAGCATGGAACGGGTCTTATTCGCGTGCATCTGCGCTGCCGCGATTTTCCAACTTTCAGTGAGCTCGTAGAGAAAACGCTTCATTGGAACCGACAGCCAGTCTAGGTGAACGCGAGCGTCTGAATTTCCGTTGCTTCCGATACTGCGTCGCTTTCGATTAAGCCATCACGCAAGTGGACCGTGCGACGGGCATGGCGCGCCACATCTGCTTCGTGCGTCACGAGAATAATGGTGTTGCCAGCCTGATATAGGTTTTCGAGCAGCGACATGATCTCTTCGCCGGTTTTCGAGTCGAGGTTGCCGGTTGGTTCGTCAGCGAGGATGATCGAAGGGTTGTTGACCAGGGCCCGCGCGATCGCCACCCGTTGGCGTTGCCCGCCAGATAACTCGTTAGGTTTATGGTGGAGGCGTTCGCCCAGTCCGACGTCGCGCAGAGTTTGCGCGGCTCGTTCCTCACGCGTCGCCGGATCAACCCCGGCATAGATCAGGGGCAGCTCGACATTGCGCAGGCTGGTGGAGCGGGGGAGGAGGTTAAATGTTTGAAAGACGAAACCAATCTCGCGATTGCGAATCGCGGCGAGCTCATCGTCATCCATCGCAGAGACATCCTTGCCACCGAATTCGTAGCGCCCGGAGCTCGGAGTATCCAGGCATCCGAGCATGTTCATGAGGGTGGATTTGCCGCTGCCGCTGGGGCCCATGATCGCGAGATATTCGTTGCGATGAATCTGGAGCGTGACACCGCGTAAAGCGTGGACGGTTTCCTCGCCCATGACGTAATGCTTCGTGATGTTCTCGATGTCGATGACGATCGGGCCGCGCGGTCGCATCGTATCCGTGTTCAGCATATTCGTCGGGAAGTTCAGCCAGAAGAGCCGGCGAAAGCTCGCGCCAGGGCGCAGCCTACTTCGTCGGTTCCTTGTCGATTGTGACCTTCGCTCCGTCCTTAAGTTTCCGGCTAATCGCGCTGTAGCTCCCGGAGATCACTTCGTCGCCCTCCTTGATGCCGCTCTTAATTTCCATGGAAGTATCGTCGGCAATTCCCGTGGTCACTTTGACCATTTGCGCCTTGTCACCTTTCTTAACGAACACGACTTTTGACAGTTTCTCGCGATCGAGTTTTAACGCCTGTTTCTCCTGGCGGTCGTTCGACACCTCAGCATTGTTGTCGCCCTGGTCCCGCGCAGCTGCCTTCTGCTTCCGCTTCTCGATTTCTTCTGGGCTGAGATTGCTCTCTCCAGTGCGAATCGTCACGCTTTGCATTGGCACTGACACGGCATCCTTGACCATGTTCGTCTCGATGTCGGCCGTGCAGCTGAGGCTGGGGCGAAGCGCCACGTCGTGTTCCTCGATTCGAATTTTCACTTCGAAGTTTGTGACCTCTTCCTGCGTCCCAGCGCCGGTCGTTGTGCCTGTATTCGCGATTTGCTGCACCGTGCCTTTGAACTTGCGTTCAGTATACGCGTCAATCGCGACAGTTGTTTTCTGCCCGGTTCGCACGTTGACAACGTCGTTTTCGTTTACGTTGACGCGCGCTTCCATATGGCTGAGGTCGGCCACACGCATGACTTCTGTCCCCGCGAACTGGTTCGTCGCGACCACCCGCTCACCCAGCTTGCTATTTAGAACCGTGATCGTCCCATCGATCGGCGAGTAAATCGTCGTCTTCGAAAGCTGATCACGCGCCTGACTGGAAGCCGCTTCCGCGCTCTCGATTCCGTGCTGTGAACTCTCGACGGTGGATCGCGCGACGTCTCGCGCGGTTTGCGCGACCGAAAATTCGGACTCGGAAATCATTTTCTTGGTAAACAGATCCTGAGCGCGTCTTAGATCCTGTTCGGTCTTGGCCAGCGTGGCCTTCTGTTGCAAGTAAACTGCTTTCGCCCCGCTGATCGCGGCGTCCTGCTGCTCGACTAAAGCTTTGTAAGAGTCGGGCCTGATCTTCATCAGCAGGTCGCCCTTTTTTACCGCCATCCCGTCTACGACCGGCAATTCAATGATTTCTCCTGCGACCTCCGGCGAAATCTTGACTTCCACCTCGGGCTGAACTTTGCCTGTCGCGGAAACCGTTTGCAGGATCGTCTTGCGAATCGCTTTCTCGGTGGTGACCGGGATCGGTTTCTCTCGTTTCCCGAGGATCGACGAGATGATGATCCAGAGCAGGAGGAGGACTCCAAGAATGAAATACCACCTGCGCCAAAAGGGCTTCTTCTTCTTCTTCAGCGGGGCCGGAGTAGTAGCGACTTGATGCATTTTCTTGCAGGGGAGCGTTCGTAGAGCCGAGACAGATAGTGGCTTTTTAGACGTTTGAAAAGTAAATCTCGTTCACAAATCGCTTCCGCGCGAGTTGAACGAAGGAGTGAATTTTAGTGCGGTTTTCGCCAACGGACCTGCTCATTACATGGGATGCGGCCAAGACGCTGGTTAGATTCAAGATTTTGCGCCGCTAACTGGAGATTTTGAGCGGAGGAGGGCAGAACGTTCCAGAATACGGTCGATTGCCCAAGCCGCATGCTCGGCGATGAGCGGTTCCGGCTCAAAGGCCGCTCTTCGGAGCGCTGGCAGGTCAGCGCGGTTCCCCACATTTCCGAGAGCGACGCAGACATTTCGCAAAAATCCCCGGCGCTTGATCCGTTTGATCGGCGAGCGGCGGAAAAGGGCGCGGAATTGAGCGTCGTCGAGTGCCAGATAGTCACGCAATGGCATCCGTGTGGCTGGTCCGGCCGCGAATGCCACTTCTCGCGAGACCAAGGCGAAGCGGTTCCAAGGGCACGCATCAAGACACTCATCGCAACCATAAATGCGATCGCCAACGAGCGGCCGCAGCTCAAGCGGGATGGAGCCTTTTAGCTCGATTGTTAAATAAGAAATGCAACGACGCGCATCCAGCCGATGAGAATCCGTGATCGCACTGGTAGGGCAGGCAGTGATACAGCGTACGCAACTCCCGCAGCGCGCTGTTTGTGGCTCATCCGGAGATAATTCAAGGGTGGTTAGAATTTCAGCCAGAAAAAACCAGGTGCCCAGCTTTGGGTCGATCAGCATGGTGCTCTTTCCATGCCAGCCGATTCCGGCTTCCGCCGCGTGATCGCGTTCGAGGATCGGTCCCGTGTCCACGTAACATTTTTGCGTACCGCCACGATCAGCCAGAAACGCGCTCAGCCGTTCCAGTTTCCCCAACATCACTTCGTGATAATCCTCGCCCCAAGCGTAGCGAGCGATTCTGCCGCTTGCGTCGGTTTCCGTGCGTTCAACTTCCTCGCCCTGCCAGTAACTTAGAGCGACGACGATCACCGAACGTACGCCCGGGAGAACTTTTTGCGGATCGCACCGCTTCTCTTCGCCGCGGCCTAACCACTCCATTTCGCCCGCGGCTCCCTCGCGCAGCCACGCACGAAACTCCTCACCGTGTCGGGGCGGAGCGGACGCGGCAATCCTGCAAGAATCGAAACCAAGCGCTTTGGCCCACCCAACGATTGCGCGCTTCAGCGCGGCGGCAGTCTTTTCTAGGGGAGGGCGAGGCTTCCGCCAAGCCGAAGGTGGCGCGCATTCGCGAGAAGCCGGCGGGCCAGCGGGAGCTTCGCCCTCCCATCGCGGCGTCGCAGTTGGTGGTGTCGTTGTCACAAGTTCTCAATACGGTTCAAGATCGCTTCTGACACTTCATCGTGGGTAAGCCCTGAAGTGTCCAGACTGGCATCCGCCGCCCCGCGATAAAGCGCGTGGCGTGCACGAAACAATTCCGTCAGCGTCGCGCGGGGGTTTTCCGTCTGCAAGAGCGGCCGTCTCGCTCGGCGTGAAATTCTCCGAAAGAGCGTTTCCTCGTCTGCTTCCAGGTTAACTACCATTCCGAGAGCGCGGAGCAATTGCACGTTCGCTGGCCGCAACACGATCCCTCCGCCCGTCACAATAATCGCAGGAGTCTCGTGAGAGAATTGACGGAGCGCTTCGGTCTCCGCGTCGCGAAATTTTTCCTCTCCAAACGCGGCGAAGATCTCCGGGATCGACAAACCAAACCGTGCCGACACAATTTCATCGGTGTCGAAGCGCAGAAATCCGGTTTTCCGTGCAAGCACATGTCCGGCGGAAGACTTTCCGGTTCCCATAAACCCGATGAGCACAATGGACTGGCCGCGCCCGGTCATGCCGGAAAAGTAGCGCAAGCTTCCGGCTTGTGAAATCTTCCAGGAAAGCCAGACGCTTACGCTGCTTAGCAGAAAAAGCCCTTTACAACGCGACCGGTTATGGGGAACTGGTGAACGGCAGCCATGCCTGAATCAAAATCTTCCAGCGCGCTCGTGGCCATCATCATGGGCAGCAAGTCGGATTGGGAAACGATGCGCCACTCGGCTGAGATGCTTGATGAGCTTGGCGTGCCTAACGAATCTCACATCCTATCCGCGCATCGCACGCCGGAAGCGACAGCTGAGTTCGCGCGAAAGGCCGCGGATCGCGGGCTCCGCGTGATCATCGCCGGCGCGGGCGGTTCCGCGCATCTGGCGGGGGTGATTGCTGGCTACACGTGGCTTCCGGTTCTCGGTGTGCCAATCCAATCGCAGGCGCTCAACGGATTGGATTCGCTTCTATCGATTGCGCAAATGCCCGGGGGCATACCAGTCGGAACGCTTGCCATCGGAGGTGCTGGCGCGAAAAATGCCGCGCTGCTCGCCGCCAGCATTATCGGGATCAGCGACGAGAAAGTGCGCGAAAACCTTCAGGCCTTTCGAAAGAAGCAGACCGATGCGGTGCTCGCGCAGCGGGTTCCATGACACAAGTTCTTCCTTCGCGCACGCCCGAGCAGCGCGCGAAGGCCGTGGCAAGTGCAGCACAGTTGCTGCGCAACGGAAACGCCGTCGCGTTGCCCACGGAAACCGTTTATGGACTCGCTGCCGATGCGCTCAAGAGTGAAGCCGTCGCCAAGATTTTCGAGGCGAAGGAACGACCGCGCTTCGATCCACTCATCGTTCATCTGCCCGATCGCAAATGGCTCGAACGCGTCGCCAGGATCGACAATGATTCGCAGGGACTCATCGAGAAATTGATCGCCCAATTCTGGCCAGGGCCGTTCACGATTGTCTTGCCGCGGCGGGAAATCGTTCCTGATATTGTCACAGCCGGTCTCGACACGGTAGCTGTTCGAATCAGCGCGCATCCGCTGTTTGCGGAAATCATTCGTGTATTCGATTCGCCTCTGGCTGCGCCGAGCGCCAATCGATTTGGCCGCGTCAGCCCAACGACCGCGCGGCATGTCCTTGATGAACTCGATGGACGAATTTCGCTCATTGTCGATGCGGGACCAACCCTGCATGGAATTGAATCGACAATCATCGCGATACGAAATGGACGAATAGAACTGCTGCGACGCGGGCCGATAACTGCTGAACAGCTCGAGGCATTCGGTGAAGTCTTTTTCGCGGAAGATGTTCAGCGCCCTGAAGCGCCAGGCCAACTTCCATCGCATTACGCACCGCGGACTCCGCTCGTGCTCGCGGACGATCCCTTTTCCTTCGCCGTGCCCTCGAACAAAAAATGTGGACTGCTTGCCTGGCGTTCCATGGCGGGAGCAAAGCAATTTGCGGAAATCAGACAACTAAGTTCCCGCCAAGATCTGCGGGAGGCCGCCGCAAATCTATTCGGCTATCTGCGCGAGCTGGACCAGCTGAATCTCGACCTGATCATCGCCGAAAAACTGCCGGACGAAGGTCTCGGTGCGGCCATAAATGACCGGCTGTGCCGAGCTGCCAAGTAGCGCAAGCGCTGCCTCAACTTTGGTGCGCCAGACAGGCCTGAACGAAAGCCTTGAAAAGCGGGTGCGGTTTGTTCGGCTTGCTCTGAAATTCAGGGTGATATTGGCAGGCGAGAAAGTACGGATGGTCGCGCAGCTCAATTAATTCCGCGAGCGCTCCATCCGGGGAAGTTCCCGAGATGATGAATCCCTTTGCATCCATCTGATCACGATACTTCATGTTGAACTCGTAGCGATGCCGGTGTCGCTCGAGCACTTCGCCGCCACCGTAAATTTTCTCTGCGACGGTTCCCTTCGCAATCTTCGTAGGCCAGGTCCCGAGCCGCATGCTCGCGCCCTTGGTTTTCACTTCACGCTGCTCATCAAGCAGGCAAATGACGGGATCCGCCGCATTCTCATCGAACTCGGTGCTGTTGGCCTTCTCGAGTCCGCACACGTTTCGGGCGAACTCGATCGTCGCCACTTGCATTCCGAGACAGAGCCCAAGGTACGGCACTTTGTTTTCCCGGGCGAAACGCGCCGCGCTGATTTTTCCTTCCACTCCGCGCTCACCGAAACCACCCGGGATAAGGACGCCTGAAACATCTTTGAGATAACCATCTACGCCCTCCATGAGCGATTCCGCATCGATCAACTTGAGATCAATTCCGCAATCCTCGCTTGCGGCCGCGTGGGTGAGCGATTCGTAGATGCTCTTGTACGCGTCCTGCAGGTCGATGTATTTTCCGACGACCGCGATCTTCACGTGTCTCTTTGGGCTAATGACGCGTTCGACGAACTTCCGCCAGTTCGCCAGGTTCGGCGGCGGCGCATCGATGTGCAGCAACTCGCAGACGAGGTCGTCGAGACCCTCCTCGTTCAGCATGAGGGGCATCTCGTAAATCGTGTGTTTTACATCGCGCGCTTCGATCACGCCTCGTGGCGAGACGTTACAAAACATCGAAAGCTTCTGCCGCAGCTCGGCATCAAGCGCATGTTCCGTGCGACAAAGCAGAACCTGCGGCTGCAAGCCAATCTCGCGCAGTTTTGCGATGCTTTGCTGGGTTGGCTTTGTTTTCAGTTCGCCGGCCGCTCTGATGTAAGGAACGAGCGTGACGTGCACATTCACGACATTTTGCGCGCCGACCTCGAGAATGAACTGCCGGATCGCTTCCAGAAACGGCAGCCCCTCAATGTCGCCAGTTGTTCCTCCAATTTCCGTGATAACCACGTCGGCCTTGCTCTCATCCGAAACCTCGCGAATGCGATTCTTGATTTCGTCGGTCACATGCGGAATCACCTGCACGGTTTTGCCGAGGTAATCGCCGCGGCGCTCCCTCAAGATCACGTTTTCATAAACCTGACCGCTCGTGAGATTATTGTGGCGCGAGAGCACGCAGTTGGTAAAGCGCTCGTAGTGGCCGAGATCGAGATCGGTCTCCGCGCCGTCATTGAGCACATATACCTCGCCATGCTGGAAGGGATTCATTGTCCCCGGATCGACGTTCAAATACGGATCGAACTTTTGGAACACAACCCGCAAACCGCGCAGCTCGAGAAGAGTCCCCAGAGAAGCTGCCGCCAGGCCTTTGCCTAACGAACTCACCACTCCGCCTGTAATAAAAATGTATTTCATCGTGGTTTTTGGGATCGCTTGCCTGCGGAAACGAGCAGGCGCTCGATCATCCGAGCGTCCTCCGGCGTGTCGACGCCGGGCGAGCCGCTACCAGTCATGACCACCTTGATTCTTACTCCATTCTCGAGCGCGCGCAATTGCTCGAGCGATTCCGCGCGCTCGAGTGGCGAAGTTTTCCAGCGCACGAAGCGAAGCAAGAGATCACGCGTGTAACCGTAAATGCCTTGGTGACGAAAATACTGGGGCGGTGCTGATGTATCGCGGGCAAAAGGAATGGCGCCTCGCGAAAAATAGAGCGCCTCGTTCTTTATGTTCACGACCACCTTCACTTGATGCGGCGACTCAGCTTCGTGCGGATCGGCGAACGGGTGTGCCGCGGTGATCATCTCGAGTTTGCGGTCCCGCTGCAATGCGCTCACCAGTCGATCGATTAGCTTCGGGTCGACCAATGGCTCATCGCCTTGAATATTAACGATGTGGCCGAACTGCTTCGCCTTCGCCGCAACTTCAGCGATGCGGTCGGTTCCACTCGAATGATTCGCCGACGTCATGGCGACTTCGGCGCCCCAATTGAATGCCGCCTCCGCGATGCGGAAGTCGTCCGTCGCGATGATCAAATGATCCAGTCTTTTCGCGCGCTGGCTCGCCTCCCAGACGTGTTGCAGTAACGGCTTTCCGGCGATGGGATGAAGCGGCTTGGCGGGGAAACGCGTTGAAGCCCAACGCGCTGGAATGATGCCAAGTGCTTTGCTCATGTTCGGGGACGGGAAGTCATAGACGCGCGGAGAAGCATGTCGTCCCGAGCGAAGCGAGGGACCTCGCACCTGCGGTGGGCGCCTCCCATTAGATAGTAACGCAACTTGCAATTGAGAGGTCTCTCGCCGTCTGCGCGGCTCGGGATGACGGCGTTTTTCTTCATTCGTTAGCTCCGAGGATGATCGCCGCGGCATGTGCGAGATCGCGCGCGATCCAATCAGGGCGGCAGTCTATCTCGTGCGCGCCATATCCCGTTTGCACGAGAATCGTTCGCACGCCGGCATTTCGTCCACACTCGATGTCGCTCGTCTTGTCGCCGATAAAGTAGGACCGCGCTAGATCGAAGCGATGGTCGCGCTGGGCTTCGAAGATCATTCCTGGCGCTGGCTTACGGCGCAGCGAGTTCGTGTCGGGGAGGTCGGGACAATAATATGAAGCGTCAATTAGTCCGTCGCCGAGTTGCCGAACGAACTCCCGCTCAACCGCAAGGTAGTCGGCTTCACTAAAGTAGTTCCGCGCGATCCCACTTTGGTTTGTCACGATGACCAGCTTATAACCGTTTGCTTTCAATCGCCGCAGGGCGTCGGCCGCGCCTGGAAAAACTTCGACCTGCGCGGGGTCGTCGCAATAATCGACATCGCGCATGATCGTTCCATCGCGATCCAGAAAAACAGCCGGGCCGGTCTCGTTAGACGAGACTGTCATTTTGAAAGCTGGCGACCAGTTCCTCGTGCGTGACCGTGGCCGTTCCGAGTTTGCCGACGACAACGGCGCTGCCGTGGTTCGCAATTTCGGCCGCTTCCCCCGGCGTCGCTTCGCAACAAAGCGCGAGCGTAAACAGCGCGATCGCGGTGTCGCCCGCGCCCGAGACGTCGAAAACTTGTCTCGCCTTCGTGGGAATGTAATGAGGCCGATTCCCTTTCTGAAAAAGCATCATGCCTTGTTCGCCCAGGGTGATGAGCAAGAACTTGGTGTCCCATCTGTCCAGCAGCGTTTCGCCGGCTTTCAAAAGCGCTTCGTCCTTGTCAGCAGGATCAACCGGATCGCTCCACGGCACACCCGCGGCTAGAAACGCTTCGCTCCGATTGGGTTTCACTGCCGTCATGTTCTTCCATTCGAGCGGGTGTCTGGGATTCGGATCTCCCGAAACGATCTTCCCGGCACCGATCGCGTCGTCGCATATCTCCCCGACCAGTTCAGCGCTGAGGAAACCTTTGCCGTAGTCTTCGAAAATTATGGCGTCGATTTGCGCAAGACGGCGTCGGACGTTATCGGCGATGCGCGAGACTTGCGCCGGGGAAGGGGAGCGAATCTGCTCCCGATCCACGCGAACGATCTGCTGATTGCGCGCTATGATGCGCGTTTTCACGATCGTCCGGAATTCGCCATCCTCGATTGCGTCAGCCGTATCGATTTTTTGTTCAGCTAAAAGCTTGCGGAGTTGCCGTCCGCCGCGATCCGATCCGATCAGGCCCACGACCGCAACGTTGTCAACGAATTCGCGCAGATTCCGCGCGACATTTGCCGCGCCGCCGGGATAAAGACTCTCGCCCGTCACCTCGACGACCGGCACCGGTGCCTCGGGAGAAATCCGGCCGACTTTGCCCCAGACAAATTCGTCCAGCATCAGGTCCCCAATTACGAGGATGCGTTTTTTGTTGGCTCTGGCCAGGATTTCTCTTAAGCGTCGCACATTCATGGTTGCCAATTCCGCCGAGGGAAAACAAATCCCAGACGATGCCGCCAGCTTGAGAGGGTCGTTCGATTCAGAGTCAAAATTTTAAGCGGGTAAATTTGTGCGGCACCGACTTCTGCTTAGAGTGACTCATTAATCCTGAATACGAAGGCGAAATCAACAGTCGAAGCACCCCGATGATCCCATTCGCTAAAATTTTCAAACTGACCGTCGCCGTCATGGCAGGCCTGTCGCTCTATGCGCGCGCCGCGGAAGCTCCGAAACACGTCGACATAAAACAATTGTCGAAAAAGATCGATGACGTTGTCGTTCCGCTGCCCAATGAGGTCTTTGGCGCGCTGAATAAACTGGGCAGCGTGAACTGGCACGAATACGTCCGGAACGACAAGGGGAGTAATTTTACGGAACGTCCCCGCATCGCTCTCTTGCTTGGCGCCGTGATCGCCGATGGCTTCATCGCGGTGCAGGCTGAGGACGCGCCCACGGTGAAGGAGATCGGCCAGAGGGTACTTGCGCTGGCTAAAGGCATTGGAGTCGGCAATTCGATCACGCCCCACGCAAAGGCGATTACGGAAGCGGCCGACAGGCGGAATTGGGTCAGCGTGCGTCAGGAGCTCGACCGGACGCAAAACAGTGTCCAGCAGGCAATGAATGAAGTGCACGATGAAAAACTCTCGCAACTGGTCAGCCTCGGTGGCTGGCTCCGCGGCACGGAGGTTCTGACCGCGGTCGTGAACAAGCGCTATTCGCAGGATGGCGCAGAGCTTTTGCATCAGCCGGATTTGCTCTCCTACTTCGAAAGCCGCCTGCAATCGATGCCGGAATTCAACCTGAAATTGCTCCAGGATATTCACGGAGCGCTGGTCGAAGTGCGGCCTCTGATTGATGTCGGTGAGGCGCACATTTCTCCGGCCTCGGTCAAGAAAATCAACGAGATCACGACCCGGCTGGGCAATGCTATCACCAAGAAATCCCCCTAAGCGACCGATGACCGCTTCCTTGAAATCAGCCTTGCGCATGAGCCTCCTGAGCGCGTGCGTTTTTGCGCTTGCTCCGGCTGCGCGCGCCTCCGTGGACGACGCGCAATCCTTCGCGCTCGAGGCGGCCGAGCCTTACGTCAAAGAAGGTTTTCAAGTACGCGAAGATTACTGGGGCGGCGATCTCGCGGCCGGCGAAAAGAAGGCGGTGCGTCAGCAATTGTTCAAGGGAAACGAATATTGGTTTTGGCTTGGGTCCGAAGTCGAAGCAGCGAAGGTTTCCGTCCATGTTTACGACTCCGAGGGCAAACTCGTGGAGCAGCCCGACGGCTGGCAGAAGGGCCACTTCGCCGCTGCGCACGTCATTCCGAAGAATACGGGCAGCTATTTTGTCATCGTAGAGATTGAGCAGTCGCCGGAGGAACGAACTCACTGGGCGCTGGTTTACGGATTCCGCTGATCCCGCATCTGGCACGCGCCATCGTGAGCCTGATTTGACACTTCCACCCCTGACAGTATCATCAGCGCCCCTTGGGTCGCGCCGAAATGACTGAAACCCGCACGCTGCAATTCGAGAGCGCACGTGCGGTGCAGTCTCTTTACGCGAACGATCTCAAACTCTTGAAAACGCTCGAAGACTCACTCGGCGTGAAAGTTACGACCCGCGACGGGTGGGTAAAATTGGAAGGTGAAGCCGAACAGCTGGATCGTGCTCAGCGCGTCTTCGAGCAGCTGGAACAGGCGCGGCAGAAGGGAGTGGACATTCACAAACACGAGTTTAGCTACGCGTTGAATTCCGTGACGGAGTCGCATCCCGACAATTTGAACGACGTAGTGGATGTGAAGATTACCACGTCGTCGCGCAAGCCGCCGATCGTGGCGCGCACAATCGGCCAGCGCAATTATGTAGAGGCGATTCAAAAACACGACATCGTCTTCGGCATCGGTCCCGCCGGTACGGGGAAAACGTATTTGGCCGTGGCAATGGCGGTGGCCGCGCTGAAGAAAGAACAGGTCAGCCGCATTATTTTGACCCGCCCGGCGGTCGAGGCGGGCGAGGCCCTCGGATTTTTGCCAGGTGATCTGCAGGAAAAAATCACGCCTTATCTCCGGCCGCTCTACGATTCGCTCCGGGACATGCTCGACCCGGAAGAAATCGAGCGGGCGGTGGCGCGCCAAACCATCGAAGTCGCGCCGCTCGCCTACATGCGAGGACGCACCCTCAGCAACGCCTTCGTTATTTTGGACGAAGCGCAAAACACAACAACCGAACAAATGTTCATGCTCCTGACGCGCATTGGACCGAACTCGAACTGCGTCGTGACGGGAGACGTCACTCAAATCGACTTGCCCTCGAACAAACGGTCTGGATTGGTCGAGGCTCTCCAGGCCCTGAAAAATGTGCCGGGCATTGCGTTTGTTTATTTCAATGAGCGCGATGTCGTCCGGCATGAGTTGGTTCGTGCGGTCATCAACGCTTACCAGCTGCACCGGTCCCCCGCGATCGCCGGCGGAAATTCGACGCGCAAATAACGCCATGTTCGACTTCCTCAAACGCAGCCAACTCGTGAAGCGCGGGCTCGCTTCGCGCAAGACGCGCCGTCGCCGCTCGACCAATGAATTGCTCCACGGCCTCGAATTTGCCCCCTACATCAAGTGGCTCATTTTCGCAGCCTTCATCGCGGGCATTGCGTTTCTAATCTTCAGCGGCCAGCAGCCGGAGCCGACGAAAAATTTCGTCATCGCGCTTCTCTTTTTCGCCACGGCGCTGACCCAGCTCTGGATCAATCAGCCGACGACGTTCTTACGAAGCTCGCGGCTCCTTCTCGTCTTCGGCGTGATCTTCGTGCAGCTCGCCGCGACGAAGCTTGTCCTCATATTGTGCAATAGCGGAAACTATTCTTTTTTGCGGCCGGAGACAGTAGGTTTGATCGCGCCTTATGCTTTTGCGCCGCTCATGCTCAGCGTGCTCCTGGGGCGCAACCACGGTCTCTACGCTTCTGTTTTCGTCAGCCTTTGGAGCAGCATTCTCTTTGGCAAAGTGGACGCGCCTTTGCTGGTTTGCGGATTGATCAGCGGATTCACCGCGGTTTATCTCACTCTTCAAGTTCGCCGGCGGAGCCGTTTGATTCGGGCGGGTTTCGGTGTTGGCGTAGCCATCTGGCTCTTGTCGATCACTTTCGGCATTATCGGTCCGATTGATTTCTTTTCACCGAGCGGAAACGACTGGAAGATGATCGGCATTCAAAGCGCTCTCGCGATCGGAAACGGTATTCTCACCGCCACGATCGTGGGCGGCATCCTTCCGATCCTCGAACATCTGTTTCAGATTACGACGGATATCTCGTGGCTCGAGGCTTCGGATCTGAATCATCCGCTGCTGCGGCGCATGACGATCGAGGCGCCGGGCACATATCATCACAGTCTGGTCGTTGCGAATCTCGCGGAATCTGCCGCGGAAGCGATCGGCGCGAACGCGACGCTTTGCCGCGTCTGCTCATATTTCCACGACGTCGGGAAGCTGGTGAAGCCGGATTACTACACGGAAAACATGAACTTCGAGCGCAATCCGCACGACGATCTCGCGCCGACGATGAGCGCCCTCATTATCATTGCGCATGTGAAAGAAGGGGTCGACCTCGCGCTGAAGCACGGTCTGAATCGGCGAATCGTCGACATCATTCAGGAACACCACGGCACGTCGCTGGTCTATTATTTTTACAAGCGCGCGCTGCAGCAGCAAGACGATGCCCGCACCGGAGGCAAAATCATGAACCTGCGGGAAGGTGACGTTCCGGAAGTGCGGGAGGAGACATTCCGTTACAGCGGCCCGAAACCGCAGACCAAAGAGAGCGCGATAATCAGCCTGGCCGACATGGTGGAAAGCGCTTCGCGAAGTTTGGAGAAACCGACGCCGCAGAAAATCGAGCAGCTGGTCACTGAGCTGATCGGCCAGCGGATCGCGGACGGACAGTTGGTCGAATGCGACCTGACGCTTGCGGATTTGAACATGATCGCGGAACGCTTTTGCTTTACGCTTATGACGATGCTGCACACCCGCATTGCGTATCCGAAACAGGACACGAAGATCACGATGCTCCGGGACGATGGGGCGCAGCCGGACGTGATGGCAGGGACGCGAAAGCCCGAGTCCGCGCCACCGGTCTCGGCGGCTTGATCGTGAGCGAAATTGCGCTCGGACGTCTGCGAGGATGGGGAGCGGATATCGCCATCATTCTGGGGTCGGGTCTGAACGCACTCGCGCAAGACGCTCCGGAGGAAAGTGCCATCTCCTATTCGGAGTTTAGTGAGCTGCCGAAAACTTCGGTGCCGGGACACGCCGGCCGGTTCGTCCTCAAACAAATGCACGGCAACTCGATCGTCTATGCACAAGGACGCATCCATCTCTACGAAGGACATTCAGCGCAGGATGTGTCAGCCGGAGTGAGAGTTCTGGCAGCCGCCGGGATCAAGCGGCTCGTTCTCACCAACGCAGCCGGGAGTGTGAACGAGAATTTTTCTCCCGGTTCGTGGATGATGATCGTGGATCACATTAACCTCACTGGCGCCACTCCGCTCCTTGGCCGCGCGAAGTTCGTCGACATGGCGGAAACTTACTCAAAACAGTGGCGTGCGGAATTCACCCGGGCCGCAGAGTCGCAAAACCTGATTTTGCACGAAGGCGTGTATGCCGGACTGCTCGGGCCGCAATATGAGACGCCGGCTGAAGTGCGAATGCTGCGCCAGCTCGGCGCGGATGCAATCGGCATGTCCACCGTGCTCGAAGCGATTCAGGCGCGCGCACTCGGGCTGGAAGTCGCCGGCTTCTCTTGTTTGACGAATTGGGCCGCCGGCCTTGGGTCGGGAAGCCCGAGCCATGAAGAAGTGCTCGAGACGGGCAAAGCTGCCGCCAATACTTTTTCTCGATTGCTCGATGCTTGTCTCGTCCCAGCCAAGAGACCTAACGAGAGGTAGCGGGACCGGGAATTCCTACGGTCGGATTTCGATTGCAGTTCCGTCAGGCACCGCGCGCCAGATTTCTTCTATCTCGAAGTCGGCCACAGCGATGCAACCGGCGGTCCAATCGGTTCGTCGATGAAAGGCTCCAATCCAGCCGCGCCCATTTCGGATTCCGTGAATCATGATGTCGCACCCCGCCGGAACTCCGCGCGCGGCGGCTTGATCGATATCTCGTTGTTCCGGATAGGAAACATGCAAAGCGCGATGGAAATCGCTGTCTTCCCTATGAAAGTCGATAAAATAAATTCCTTCCGGCGTCCGTTGATCGCCTTCCTGCTCCTTCGGCCCGAGCGGCGCGCGGCCTAGCGCTACGCGATAAGTTTTGAGTGGCGTGCCGTTGCGCAAGAGAGTCAAGCACCGGGCGGACTTTTCAACGAGGACGCGGTCGGCGGTAATGTTCGAGGGCAGGGGATGCAGATTCAGATGTGCGCCGATCAGAACACCGACGGCCACGAGGCAACAAAGAAAGAAAATGAGCAGAAGCACCTTTAACATTTCTTAACCTGCAAGCCTTTCTGACTCACAACTGCGTGCGGGCTTGGGCGTAAACTGACTTGTAACTTTGTTCTGCGCGTGTGAGGTCCTTCGTCCGGCAGCCGCCGGACTCAGGATGACCGGGGGGACAGCTTCACTAGGTATCCATCGGCCTTCGCGCACGGGGTTCGCGGTCCTTCGTCGTCGCGGTGCTGGGGGACGTGACGAAAGGGCCGCCTTCAAGCGGAGCGGCCGAGGAGAATGCGACATCCGGCATGTCACTCGGCAAACCTTCCAACGGAAATTCCTTTCGGAGCGGGAAGTAAGGATAACCGTCCCACATCAGGATCCGGCGCAGATCCGGATGGCCAGTAAAACGCAAACCCATCATGTCGTAGATCTCACGTTCGTGCCAGTTGGCCGTCGGCCAGATGTCGGAAACGGTTGCGACTTCGCCTTCGTCCTCGGAAACCCGCAGCTTGAGGCGCAAATGAATGGCGAGCGTCATTGAATAGAGCTCGTAAACAATCTCGAATCGTGGCTCTTCGCCAAAATTGTCCACGCTCGTGATGTCGAGGAGGTAATCGAACGAGAGCTCGTCCTTGCAGAATTTCGCCACCTCACGTAGATCGCTCGCGAGAATCTTGAAAGTGGTTTCCCCTCGAAATTCAGTCTTTTCCCGGATCTTTGCACCCAGAAGTTGGCCGAGCGACGCGAGAAGTTCCGGCCCCGTCATGTCATGACACCATCGAGCTGTCGGATCAACTCGCGCTTCTGTTCCCGGAATGAACTCGCGCCCGAAATTTTCGCCTGCAACTTCATTAGACCTTCCAGCAACGCTTCCGGCCGGGGTGGACACCCCGAAATGTAAACGTCGACCGGCAGTAGCTGATCGATCCCCTGCAAAACTGAGTAAGACCGATACATTCCGCCGCTTGAAGCGCAGGCGCCCATTGCGATCACCCATTTCGGCTCCGGCATCTGTTCGTAAATCCGCTTCACGGCCAGTGCCATTTTGTACGTGACCGTTCCGGCTACGATCATGACATCGCACTGGCGCGGCGAGAACCGCATGACTTCCGCGCCAAATCGAGAGATATCAAAACGGGCAGACGCAGCCGCCATTAGCTCGATTGCGCAACAGGCGAGGCCCATCGGCATCGGCCAGAGCGAGTTCTTGCGCGTCCAATTCATCGCCGCGTCCAGGCGGGTGAAAATAACGTTGCCTTCGATCTTCGAATCGTAGGCCGCGGGCCGTACTTCGCGCATGGCGAAACACTAGAGTCGCGCCCCTGCACCGCAAGATAAATTCCGTTTCTCGGAAGAGTGATCCGCGGAGAAATCCGGCGAGGAAAGAGTCGGCTACCCAGCCGCCTGCATCGGGTAATCGGCCACCAGGTTGATGTGACTGGAAGCGATCACTTCGTGCACGATTTTGCCCAGCTCCGCGGCTTCGTACGGCTTCGCAATCACGCCGCGGAATCCGTAATCTTGATAGCGGCTCATCGTTGCATCCAGCGCGTATCCGCTGGAGACGATTGCGTTCACCGTCGGATCGATTTCGATCAACTTTTTCAACGCCTCTTTGCCACCCATCCCGCCAGGAAGCGTGAGATCGAGAATGACAGCGTCGAAACGCTCGCCCGCTTCGAGTTTTTGCCGGTAAATGTCCACTCCTGCGAGTGCGCTTTCCGCCTGCGTCACTTGATAGCCGAGCCGCTCGAGCGTGAACTCCACAAGAGCGCGGATCGCTTCCTCGTCATCCACAATGAGGATGCGCCCCGTCCCGGAAATCACCTGGTTGAGCTGGCGCGGTGGCTCGACTGGCATTTCCTGATGCCTCGAGGCGGGAAGGTAAAGTGTGAAGGTGGAGCCGAAATGGACTTGCGAATCGACACAGATGAGGCCGTTGTGATTCTTGATGATTGAATATGTCGTCGCGAGTCCTAGGCCGTTGCCTTTCGGCTTGGTCGTGAAGTAAGGATCGAAGATGCGTTTAAGGCAATTTTCTGGGATGCCCATACCTTCATCGCGGATCGCGATCCGAATGTAATCGCCCGGAAGCAGGTCGGGCACGGCCGGGGCGGTGTCTGAATGGTAGGTAAAATTATCGCAACTAACCCGAAGCGTTCCGCCATTCGGCATGGCTTGATCGGCATTCACGACGAGATTTGCAACGACCTGACTGATCTGTCCCGGATCGATTTCCGCGGGCCAGAGATCGGCGCCGAACAAGAACTCGCTTCGGCTGTGCGTGCCTCGCAGCGAAAAGCTGACTGTGTCCTGGATGAGTTTCCCGATTGACGCAGTTTTCTTAATCGGTGCGCCGCCGCGTGCGAAGGTAAGGAGTTGCTGGGCCAAGTCACGGGCGCGCAGCGAGGCGTTCTTCGCATCGTTTAGCCGTGTCGCCATTTCATCGTCTGGCGGGAGGAGTAAGGACGCGAGCGAGATGTTTCCGATAATCGCCGTGAGGAGGTTGTTGAAATCGTGCGCAATCCCGCCGGCGAGCAGGCCGAGTTGTTCCAGCGTCTCGGCTTTGCGTCGCTCGGCTTCGTTGCGCTGACGTTCGGTGATGTCGCGGAAAACCAGCACCACGCCGGCGACTTCGTTCTTGCTGTCGCGAACGGGGGAGGCGACCTGCTCGATTACGTGCTCGGTCCCTTCGCGCGACCTCAAGGTCGCGTTCTCAGGCATACTGAGAAGGATGGAATGCGCCTCGTTGCGATAACCGCTCTTCTGAGCGCGTGCCTGTGCGGCCAAATCGATCGCGATGTTGAAAACAGATTTGAGGGGTTGTCCGATCGCTTCGCGCGAGGACCAGCCGGTCAGGTTTTCGCCCGCCTTGTTGATCATGATGATCTTGCCTTGCACGTCGGTCGTGATGACGCCGTCTTCGATCGAACGCAACGTCACCGCGAGACTTTCTTTGTCAGCCGCGATTTCCAGCTCGAAGCGCTTCCGCTCCGTCACGTCGCGAACCATGGCAACGTAGAGTTTTTGCTTGTCCACCACCATTTCGCTCAGCGAAATCTCGATCGGGAAAGTCGCATGGCGTCGCGTCCGGCCGACGGCCAATGTGGTACTTCCCGTTTGCCGCGCGAGATCATCCCAGGCGCAGGCAACTGGCTGCCCTTCGTTTCCATACGATTTCGGAACAAGTTTCGTGAACTTGTGACCGACCATCTCGTTGTTGATGCAACCGAACATTTTCTCAGCGGAGGGATTCATCGAGCAGACCACGCCTTGTTCATCCACGGTGATCATCCCGTCGAGGATGTTCTCGATGATGGAGCGGATGCGGGTTTCAACGCCTTCGAGTTTTGCCAACTGGCGGCGGACCAGCACGAAGCTGTAACTGTTCGAAGCGATGAGCAGGCCCACCGCGAAGACGCAAAGAATCGCCAGCGCCGATGTCTTGATGATGCGTTCACGAGTCGCGGCGTTGGAGCGGGCTTCGTAGACGCTGGCCTCATTCCTTTCAAAGGTCTTCAGCATCTCACGAATTTCGGTCATTAGTTCTTCGCCCCTATTTGTCCCGACGAGAGCCGCAAAGTCTTTCCCGGTGCGTTTCGCTTCCATTTCCGGAACAGCGGCGGCGGTAATCCATCGTTCAACTCCTTTGCGGATATTGGCCAGCGAATCTGACCGTTCAGGCGAATTTGCGATGAGAATGGAGAGATACCCGTGATAAGTATAAAAGTCCGTGGTCGCGCGTTTGTATGCTTCCGCAAAGCTATTGTCACCCGTGAGGAGATAACCTCTCTTTTCCTTTTCCATTTCAATCAAGGAACGCTCAAGCTTTGCCAGGAGGTCGAGGACTTGGGTCGATTGCGTGGCCCATTCCTGGTCCTGCATACGCTGGCTGAGAACGATCTGCTCCTCGTTTTGCAGCGATTGAAGGATCTCCCGGGCCTGATCGAGTAATAAAGTTCCGAGAGAAACGGAAGAATTGCTGGCGGGCTCGGTAAGGACGGTAACGCCTTTTGTCTGCCGGCTAGTTATTTGCGGTAAAGCTATTGTGTCTAGCCACTTCTGCACGATCTCCTGTATTTTCATTACGCGCTTCCGCTGGCGGGGACTGTCCAAAATTAAGACCGTTAGATCTTCAACCCGGTGTTTGATCAAGTCGCGCCGACGTTCGAACGGCTCCAAGTAGGAATTCTCGCCGGTTAACAGGAACCCGCGGTGACCGGTTTCGAGTGCCGCAATGTCGTTCTCGATCACACTCCCGAGCCGCATGACTTCGATCGTGTGCGCCCGCAAGGTCTCTTGATGGTGATTCCGCAGGGTCACGAAGAGAAACAGGCCCGCCAGAAATGTGATGACGACAATGCCAACGGCGGTTCCCGACAAAAGCTTGAGATGAAAATGCTTTGGACTAAAAAGCCAGGCGCCGCTTCGTCCGAAAATCCCTCGGCGTACCTTCGTTGTTGCGTTGGGCGCGTCGGTCTGCGTCATTATAAATTCCAGAAAGCAGGTATCCTGCCATACCTCTGAAGCGCGATGGCCCGCCCCAGCGTCGGGGGTAGGAAAGCAGAATCAGTACCGGACGCGGACCAGAAATAATCCGTCCGCCGGTGCCGCCATTCGTCCACGCGAAATAGCTGTTCGTGGGGACCTAAGCCGCGCGTTGATGTCTTGCGGAGATAACTTGTTGAGGCCGATGCGCACGAGTGTTCCCGCCATCATTCGCACCATCTTGTAAAGGAACCCATCGCCATCGAACTCCATGGAAATGCGAGGACCAGCGCGCCGCAGGCGGACCGCACGAATGATCCTGACCGTATTTGTTTCGGGTGTTCCCCGATTCGCCGAAAACGACGCGAAATCATGTTCACCACAGAATTCTTCAGCCGCAAGAACGATGCTATCGAAGTCGAGAGGACTCACGACATGCCAGGCGCGACCGCTTTCAAACGGCGGGAGCACAGCTGCATTCCAAATGCGGTAACGATACGTTTTTGCCTTTGCGGAAAATCGCGCGTGGAACGCCTCGGAAACAAACCGGCACCGCATAACGCGAATGGCTGGCGGTAAAAGTCCGTTCAGCGCGGAGACCCACCGATCAGGTTTATAGCGGCGATTCGGCAAATCCACATGCGCGCACTGCGCCAGCGCATGGGCACCCGCATCGGTTCGCCCAGCGCCATGCACCCGTACGGGCTCGGAACAGATACGCTGAAAAGCGTTTTCCAAGCGGTCCTGAATCGTATTGCGGTTCGCCTGGCTTTGCCATCCGGAAAATGACGCACCGTCGTAGGAAACGATCAGCTTGAGCCGCGACGGCATTTAATCGTTTTGAAGAATTTCTCGCTCTGAACCGCGATCGCGCGCGCTTTGCAATCCGTCGAGATATCCCTGCAAGATCATCTGCGCCGCCACCTGATCGACGACGTTCCTCGAATCTCGCCTCTTTTGATCGCCGTCGCGTAACGCGCGATTCGCGGCGATTGTCGTGAGACGCTCATCCCAAGTCACGACCTCACACGGAAGCAGCTTCCGCAATTTCCCGGCGAAGGCGAGCGCTTCGCCGGCAGCTTCGCCCACGCTGCCGTTCATATGGCGAGGTAATCCAATCACGACCCGCTCCACATTTTTGTCGCGCACGATTTCACCGATCTGTTTCGCTGCATCGCGCGACGCAGGAATCGTTTTCACCGGATGTGCGAGCAGACCAAGCTCGTCGGACACGGCGATCCCGATCCGCACGCGGCCGAAGTCCACACCCAGGATGCGCCGTCGAATCGGCAGACTGCTCACTGCAAGGCCTCCGGAAGCTTGCCGACCAGGTTCTTGATCTTCTCGGCTTGATGGCGATGGCAAATCAAAACAGCGTCAGGTGTTCGGACAATGATGAGATTATGAACGCCGAGCAGCGCGATGGTCGTGCCGTCGGGATTGAACACAAGGTTGTTCGTCGAATCCAGGGTCGTGATCTCGCAGTTGGCCGCGTTGCCTTCCGCATCGCTTTTGAAATACTTTGCCACCGCGCGCCAGCTCCCGACGTCATCCCAATCGAAAGTCGCCTCGACGACCAGAACCCGATCAGCCTTTTCCATGATCGCGTAGTCGAAAGAGATTTTCGGCAGTTTGGTGAATCGCTCCCGCACGGTTTTTTCGAAATTACCCTGTGCGCGCACTTGTGAGATGAAGCTCGCGAGCTCCGGGGTGTGCCGGTTGAATTCGCTCAGCACGGACGGCACAGACCAGACAAACATTCCGGCATTCCAGCGAAAATTTCCCTTACGAAGAAAAGATTCGGCCAGATCCGCGTTCGGTTTTTCGCGGAAGCGAACGACATGGTGAACCGCGGCCTCCGGCGCAACACTTCGGAGACGCACGGCTTCTCCTTGCTCGATGTAACCGAAGCCGGGGCACGCCCAAGTCGGTTTGACGCCGATCGTCACGAGCGCGCCCGTCTCTTCCGCCGCCGCCGCGGCCGTCGTCAAAGTTTTTTGGAAAGCCGCTGTGTCTTTAATGACGTGATCCGCGGGGAGCACGATCATCGTGGCGGAATGGTCTCGGACCGCGACCCATCCCACGCCGAGAGCAACAGCAGCCGCCGTATCGCGTTTCGCCGGTTCGGCGACAATATTTTCCTTCGGCAGATCCGGCAATAGCTCACGAACCGCGGCTTCCTGTTCAACATTCGTCAAGATCAGAAGACGTTCGCGCGGGACCAAGCCATCGAGTCGGGCCACAGTTTGTTCGAGCAGCGTTTCTTCCGCGACGAGACGAAGGAGTTGTTTCGGGCGAGCGCGGCGGCTCAGCGGCCAGAAGCGTTCTCCACTCCCTCCAGCGAGGATGAGCGCGTAGATCGGATTGGACATGATAGATGGTGCGAAACAGCGGCCGATTCCCGATCACGCGGGTCGCGAGATTCCCGTTTCCTTTTTCAAAACGGGAAGTATAAGGGTATGCGATGTCTCTCTCGATATCCATTCCAAAAACGGGGGAGCAAATTCCGCTCGACGGTTTGCTCGTGCTCACTCGAACGGCCATTGGCCTCGGTATCGGAATGCTCGTGGCGGATAGAATTCGCCGGCCCATTCGCCAGGCCACGGCCATCGCGCTCGTCTCGGTCGGCGCGCTCGCCGCGGTTCCGCTGCTTGTAAAGATGGCAATGGAACGAATCAATCGACCCGAATCCGAGCGCGGCAGCCGGAATCGATTACGTTCGATCCGTGGAGACTCGGGTTATCCTTCCGAGGCCGACGTGTATTAATGTGGGAGGGGCCGCAGCGCCCCGATTCGTTTCGACATCGCACCAATTCGCGGGCGGCAATCTTCAGGAGGCGTGATGTTTCCGTCGCCACTCGCGCTTGATTCCATCCCGCGCGCGGCGTAAGCCTTTCGCGTTCATGTCTCGATCTCCTGTTCCTCCGCCTGAAAGTTTGCGCGAGCGTTGCGCCGCGGTCGCCAGGGAAGAAAGCGTCTTGCGCCAAGGCGGCGGAAAAGCGGGCCAGGACCGCCAGCACAAAATGGGTCGACTGCTCGCGCGCGAGCGCATCAGCCAGCTCCTCGATCCGGGTTCGCCCTTTTTGGAGATCGAGCTTTGGGCCGCGTATAAAATGTATGAGCAGTGGGGCAGCATTCCCGCCGCCGGAGCGGTCGCGGGCATCGGAAATATCGCCGGCGTTCCGTGCATGGTGATCGCCAACGACGCGACCGTAAAAGCCGGCGCGTTTTTTCCCGCCACTTGCAAAAAGCTGATTCGAGCGCAACGAATCGCCTTCGAGTGCGCGCTGCCGCTCGTCTATCTGGTTGATTCGGCGGGCGTCTTTCTGCCGATGCAAGACGAGATCTTTCCCGACGAAGACGACTTCGGCCGGATCTTTCGCAACAACTCCGTTATCTCCGCCGCGGGCCTTCCGCAATTCGCCGCGATCATGGGAAACTGCGTGGCCGGTGGCGCATATCTGCCGGTGCTCTGCGACAAGATTCTGATGACCGAGGGCAGCGGTCTTTATCTCGCGGGGCCGTCACTCGTTAAAGCGGCGATCGGACAAGTCGTCGACGCCGAAGAACTTGGCGGCGCAAAAATGCACGCCGAGATCAGCGGCACCGTCGATTTTTACGAGAAGGACGATCCTTTATGTCTGAAGCGATTGCGTTCCTTGATCGCTCTGTTGCCAGAAGCCGAAGAGGCGAAGCACAGGGAGAAGAGTAAAAGCTACGCGCCGGCGAAAAAGCCGGAGGCGGTTTATGAGTTGATGAGCCTCGACGGGAATAAGCCGTACGATGCGCGCGATCTTCTCGCTTCGATCATCGATGCCGATTCACTCGATGAATACAAAGCGGACTACGGCAAAACGCTCGTGACCACCTACGCGCGCATTGCGGGCAGGCCGGTCGGAATCGTCGCCAGCCAGCGCCTCCAGGTGCGCACAAAAAAAGAAGGCATTCAGATGGGCGGCGTCATCTACGCGGATAGCGCCGACAAGGCAGCGCGCTTTATCATGGACTGCAACCAGACCGGTCTCCCCATCATTTTTTTCCAGGACGTCACCGGATTCATGGTGGGTCGCGACGCGGAACAAAGTGGAATTATCCGCAGCGGCGCGAAACTGGTGAACGCCGTCAGCAACTCCACCGTCCCGAAAATCACGGTGGTTGTTGGCGGCTCGTTTGGCGCTGGCAACTACGCCCTGTGCGGCAAGGCCTACGACCCACGTTTCATCCTGGCGTGGCCGAATGCGCGCTACGCCGTCATGGGCGCTGCCCAGGCTTCCGACACCATCTTCAGCGTGCTGGCTCGAGCGCATGATCGGGGCGACAAGAAATCATCGCCGGAAGCCCTCGAGGAACTGCGCGCGACAGTTAAGAAAAACTACGAAGAACAAACTGATATTCGCTACGGCGCAGCGCGCGGTTGGGTGGACGCGATCATTCAACCGCACGAAACACGGGAGGTCCTCAGCCGCCTGCTGCAATACGTTTCCCGTCCCATGCCAAAGGCACGATTTCACACGGGCGTTGTGCAAGTCTAACGATCGGCTGCATCCGCAGCCGAGAATTCGTCGCCGATCGCGCGATTCATCGCCATGACGTGAGTGAGTGAATCCCGTATCGGCAATCTCAGGCCACGCTGCTCCAGAGCGCGAACGACTTCTTCCGTCGGAATGTTTCCGACGAGCACGTCTTGCGCGAATGGGCATCCGCCCAGTCCACCGATGGCCGAATCGAAGCGCCGGCACCCAGCCTCGAACGCAGCCAGCACCTTCGCACCCGCTGCGGCGCGCGTGCTGTGCATATGAATTCCTACCTCGCATTCTGGGCAGCTACGCAACGCCGATGCTACGACTCGATGAATCCGTTCCGGCTCCGCAGCTCCGACAGTATCCGCCAGAGAAATTGCGCTGATTCCCATGCTGAAGATCGCTCGCGCCGCTTCCACGACCTTCTCTTCGTTCCACGAGTCGCCATACGGGTTACCGAATGCCATTGAAATATATGCGACCATCTCCAACCCCGATCCATCCGCCATCTCCTTAATCCTCTTCAGCACCGACTGGTTTTCCTCCGGCGATTGGTTTTGGTTTCGGCGCAGGAATGTCTCGGAAATGGAGCAGGGATAGCCGAGCGTCTTCACGGTTCCGGTCGCGATGGCGCGCGCGGCGCCCTTCTCGTTGAGGACGATGCCGATAATCTCGACACCGTCGAGTCCGCCGAGTTGCTCAAGCACTGCCTCGCTGTCGGCCATTTGCGGCACAGCTTTGGGTGAGACGAAGCTCACCGCGTCGATATGCCGGAAACCCGCCGCCACCAGCCCGCGCAAATATTCCACCTTTCGGCCGGCGGGGATTTGGCGCGGCAGCCCCTGCCAGGCGTCGCGCGGACATTCGATGAGCTTGACGGATTCCATCGTGACGGGTGTTACTGACAGCATAACTTAGATCATGCCAGTCGTTCTCGTCGAAAAACAAACACCGCAAATTACTCTCATCACGCTCAACCGGCCGGAGCGCCGCAATGCGCTCACGATTGAGCTGATGAGCGACCTGTCCTCCGCGATCGAAAAGGCCGCGGCCGATGATATCCAGCGCGTCCTGATTCTGCGCGGTGCAGGGAGTGCGTTTTGCACGGGTCTCGATTTGAACGAGGCGGCGGAGCCACATAAAGCGCATGCTTCGGCGGAGATGGTGGCAAAGACCCTGGTCACGCTCAGTCAGACCCGGCTTATCACAGTAGCTGTGGTCCATGGCGCGGCAGTTGCCGGCGGCGCCGGAATCATGTCGGCCTGCGATTTCGTCATCGCCGCCGAGCAGACAAAGATCGGTTACCCCGAAGTGAGACGAGGCCTTGTTGCCGGCCTGGTGATGACGTTCCTCCGGCGACAACTTCGTGAGCGCGATCTCCGCGAACTGCTCCTGACCTCCGAACTGATCGACGCGAAACGCGCGCAAGAGATTGGCCTCGTCAACCGTGTCGTTCCACCTAGCGAGCTGGACGCCGCCGCACAGAAAATCGCAGCCGCCATATTGCAGGGCGCCCCGGGCGCGGTCACGAACTCCAAACGATTGATCGAAGAACTTTGGTCGTCATCGGTCGCGGAAGATGTCGCACTCGCACTCCGCCATCACATGGAGGCGCGGGAATCGGACGAGGCGAAGGAAGGCATTGCCGCGTTCCTCGAAAAGCGCCCGCCGAAATGGGCGGGCTAGGCAGTCGCAGACACAACTCAATTCTCCATCAGTGCGGCGCGGTTCTTTTCGCTGGTCGCTAAGCGCCGGATTCTATCGACCCAGATTGCGCAGCGCGACCTCTGATTTAGATCGAGCCTGTTCGATATCGGGAGTGAGCATGCCTTGCGTTAGAGACAAGAACTCCTGAAAAGCATCGCGCGCATCCTGGGGATGTCCCAGTTCCGCATTGATCAGGCCCAGACGGTAAAAGATCAGCCGTGATTCCGGCAGAGTCTCGGTTCGACCCTGGGCCCACACGGCGTTGAGTTGATTTAGCGCCTCATCCTTCTGGCCACCCTGATAAAGAATGACTGCAAGCTTTTCTGTCAACGCCGCCGTGTATTGCGGCAGACGGCCGAGCGCTTCCGCAATCGAGCCCGCGACCTGGTTCAGTTTACGCTGCTGCGTAAACGAAACCGCGGGCCCTTCGTAGGCCTGGTACATCGTGTAAGGAGCTACCTGTGCAACCTGCTTGGAAGTCACCTCGTGCAAATCGCGCTCGGCCTCCGGGAATCTCTTCTGATCGACTAGGGTAGTGCCGCGCGCCACGTATGCCGTCGGCGTCGGACGAATCTCGATCGACCGATTGAAAGCCCCGGCCGCTTCTTCCAATCTCTTGGCTTTATGCAAGTGGACACCATACTGTTCATAGTTAAAAGCAGAGTCCGGGTCAGATCGCACGCCCCACTCCCAAAGCGCGAGGTTCGAAGTCCACGCGCGATTGTATCTGACAGTTTGCGCGGCAAGCGGGACGGCGACGATCACCGCGAAGATGAAAACCAGCAGGGGCCGGCGACTCATGCGCTCGCCCGTGACACGTTCAAGCAACGACGCGAGGGCGGGAACTGTAAGAATCGGAAAACCGAGCAGGGGAACCATAGAGATAACGATCGTGCACCAACTGTTCAGGATGGAACGCCGCAATGTTCATGGTTGGAAGCAGGGGAACCAGGAATAGTGCCAGCCCGATTCTCGCGGTTTTCGATCGCCCTGCCATCCTGATCATCCACCACCCGGCGACAATCGTGACGACGAGCGGAATGATGCAATTGCCCACTCCGATGTTGGCCGTCGTGACCGCGCGCAGAGGATACGACGGTCCAATCCAGCAAGGAACGATCATCTGTCGAAGATAGAAAGCGAATACTGCCGGGGCGGTCAGGATGGTTCCACTCAGGCTCGCTCCGCCTTCAGGCAACCGCTCAATGGTACAAGATCAGATCCGGCGCGCCCGAGATCCACGCGACCGATTCGCTGTGGACCGGATGCACGGCAAAGATCAACGCGATCGCTCCGGCGACAGGCCGTGAAACATCCAGGCGCCGCAATAGCGCAAACGCCAGCGCGACGACTGCAACATGCAATAGGATGTTCGTCAGGTGCCAGCCGAAGGTGTCGAGCGCAAACCAGCGAAAATTGAGGATCATCCAGAAGACAAACGATGGTCGCCAGTAGTTGCTTACCGCCTGGTCGCCGCCCTTGAACGCCCATACATCCGAAGTCATGGCGCGCCAAAACTGGGAGCCATCCTGAATCAGGGTGTTGCGCACAATCTGCCGCTGATCGTCGTATACGAATTCGCCGCCTAGCGTGTTGGTGTAAACGAGAAAGCCCAACACCAACGCTGGAAGCAGCCACAGGAGTTCAATCCGCAGGTTGCGCTTTTCCTGCGGCGGTTTCACTGCCTTGCTGCCTTTATCCCAGCGCTGCGATGCTGCTCTCTTTGATTTAGATCTCTTGCCCATCGTCTCGAAACTATCAGTGCGATTGGTCGCCAGTGCCCGATGACAGTCTTTGGTTCGCCGTTCGGATGCGCATAAGGGTTGGCTAGAATGCCTGCGCGAGAGTCGGACTGTCGACGAAGATTTCACCACCGTCGCGGCGACCGCTTTTTGTGCCAGCTCCGCCATCACATGGGACACGCGGGAATCGGACGAGACGAAGGAAAGCATCGCCGCGTTCCTCGAAAGGCGTCCGGCGAGATGGGCGAGGTAGGTGGATGCAGCAGTGAGCAGACGGAAAGGACTGTCATCCCGAGCCGCGCAGACGGCGAGGGACCTCACAATCGTGGTGAACGTGCTTACGTCACCGCTTCGCGAAGCGCGCAGGATTGGCGTTGAACATCGCTGGCATTGGCTTGACTAATCTAAGAACCATTGGGAGGTCCTTCGCCGTCTGGCGCGGCTCAGGATGACCGCGAGTCAATATTCCGCAGTCTCGAAAGAGATCCCAGCCGCGAGACATTGCGGGCAGAGCAGATGATCCCGGTTCTCCGATTCCGCTTCCGCCGACAAGATGAAAAGCTTGTGACACGGATCGTGCAGGCAATTGACGAACCGGCTGGTCGCTCGCCCGGTATGCGCGCAGCGGCCAATCTGCACGAGCCCTTCTTCCACTCGAACGGTCATCCGCTGATCGAAGACGAAACACTCTCCCTGCCAGTGTTCGTTTCCGAACTGCTCCTGGTAGGCCGCGATCCCGCCGTGGAGTTGGAAGACGTCCTTGAATCCTTTGCTCCGGAAAAGCGCTGACGCTTTTTCACAGCGAATTCCTCCAGTGCAATACATCAGCACCGTTTTGTCCTTCAAGCTGTGCAAACGATCGACATAGTGAGGCAGCTCGCGAAAGTGTTCGATGTCGCAAACGACGGCGTTCTCAAATTTCCCGGCGTCGGACTCAAATCGATTCCGAATATCGAGCGGCACTGCGTCCGGATTTTCTTCCATCATCCGCTTCCACTCGGCTGGACTAAGCTGATTATCTTTGTCCGGTGTGATCGCTCCGGCGTTTAGAGTCACGATTTCCGAGCGGACCTTTACAACCAACTTGGGAAACGTCCCAGCGTCCCCCGCGCTGGCCTTGATCTCGATGTCGCTAAAGCGTGCATCTGCTTTGAGGAGGGCAACATACCGGTTCACGCCTTCAGCCGGTCCCGCAAGCGTTCCATTGATTCCCTCCGACGCGATCAGGATCCGGCCTTTCAATTCGAGCGACAAGCAAAGCGCTCGTTGCTCGGCGGCAAAGACTTCAGCGTTTTGTATCGGAACGTACTTATAAAAAAGAATGACTGGGTAGGCTTCACTCATTTGCGGTGATCCAGGACTTCGCGTAAATGCGTCAGCGGCTCTCCTTCGATCCACGTTCAATCAGGCTCTTGGTAAGATAGACCAGTCCTGCCATCTGCAGCCATTCGGAGACGATGTTCCCGACGACCTGCCCCCACTTGTCCTGCGGATTCATTCGAAGATACAAGACGAGCCAGCCGATTCCGGTGACCGCAAGAAAAACGAGCAGCGAATGCCGGTACAGAAAATTGATCCAACGACCGCCTTTCCTTTTCCCGACCGGTCGGCTTTCGGCAGAGCCAGATTCGTAGAGAAATTTCGTGCCCAGAATTATGACGACCGAACCGCTCCAATCCGCGATCGCGTTTCCAAAGAAACCGCCGAGGTGAGTGGTGGGATCGCTCAATCGATAACCGATTATCCAACCTAGCAAGAGCAGCACACTGACGATGCTTAGCGAATGATAATGAAGCCATCGCTTCTTACGCGATCCAGTCTTTGCCATGGGTCTATTTGTCTTGAGCGCCTTAAGAACGGCCAAAATCAGAGCAGGGGCAACTGCGCGTCGGGTGCATCAACGCTGGCAAATCGCACCCCGAGTCCGATCAGGCGCACGCTTTTTCCGGTGCGAGCGAACGCCTCGCTCAAGAGCGACTGGAACTGATCCAGGGAGGGCGCGAGGCCGGCCCGTTCGACGGTTGTGCGCGTGAAATCCGAGAATTTCAATTTCACAAAGATCTTTGTGATCTTTCGAGTCGCTTCCTTCTGGTCGAGATCCGCCATCAGTTCTTCAAATAACTCCGGCAGCTTTTCCTCGCACTCGGTCAAGGTTTCGAGATCCGTCGAAAACGTTTCTTCGTTGCTGAGTGATTTCCGTTCGCGATCCGGCTCGACGGGACGTTGATCGATCCCGCGACAGAGATCGTAAAGCTCGATCCCAAATTTTCCGAAATGCTCCTGCAGCTCCGCCCGCGACAATCGCTGCATCTCGCCACACGTCGAAATCCCGAGCCGCTCCAGCTTCTGCCCGGTCACGTCTCCGATTCCCCAGAGCTTGCGTACCGGTAACATCTCCATGAACTCCGGCACCTCTTCCTGTTTCACTTCGAATTGCCCGTTCGGTTTCTTCATATCGCTCGCGATCTTGGCGACCAACTTGTTCGGACCGATCCCGGCCGACGCGGTCAACTTCGTCTTGCGAAAAATCAGCCCCCGGATGACCTGCGACAATGGCCCGGGCGCGCCTGGGTGCGCCGTCACATCGAGATAAGCTTCGTCGAGCGAGAGCGGTTCCACGAGCGGCGTGAAGCGATGCAAGATCTCGCGGATCACCGCGGATTCCTTGCGGTAAACATCGAATCGCGTCGGCAGGATAACGAGATTCGGACAACGTTGCAGCGCCATGAAAGTCGGCATCGCTGAGCGCACGCCGAACTCCCGCGCTTCGTAGTTACAGGTGGTCAGCACACCTCGCCGATCACGCGCGCCACCAACGCCCACCGGCTTTCCTTTCAGCGACGGCTGATCGCGCACCTCGATCGCGGCATAGAAACAATCCATGTCCAGATGGATGATCGCGCGCCGCTCAGGTTCTGATTCCACAGGGAATGTTGCCTCACACCACGCGCGATTTCCACTGCCGACGGTGTAGAGGCGCCTGGAACAAGCGCCTCTACATTTTATTTCCAAACCGCCCCTCCTTGAAAATCTGCGCAATCTGTGGCTGATCTATCTTGCCATGAAATTCACCTATTACGGCCATGCCTGTTTCTCCGTGGAAGCCGGCGGCAAGACGTTGCTCTTCGATCCGTTCATCACGCCCAATCCACTCGCCAAGAAAATCGAGGCCGATAAAATCGCGGCGGATTTCATTCTCGTGTCGCACGGGCATGGCGATCACAACGCGGATGTCGTCGATATTGCCAAACGAACCGGCGCAACGGTGATCGCTCCATACGAGGTCGGCTGCTGGTTCGAAGGAAAGGGCGTGCAAAATATCCAGTCCATGAATCACGGTGGCGCCGCCCAGACCGATTTCGGTCGCGTCAAACTAACGAGCGCGATCCACAGCAGCTCGATGCCGGATGGCTCCTACGGCGGCAATCCTTGCGGCTTTGTCGTCGAATCGAGTGACGGCAACTTCTATTACTCCGGCGACACCGCGCTGACTTCCGACATGAAGCTGATCGGGGAGGGGACCAGGCTGAATTTCGCCATCTTCCCAATCGGCGATTTCTTCACCATGGGAATCGGAGATGCGTTGCGCGCGGCTGAATTCGTCGGCGTCTCGAAATTTATCGGCGTGCACTACGATACGTTTCCGCCGATCACGCTCGATCATGCAGCCGCACTCGCGGCCGCGCGCGCTGCGGGGAAAGAACTGCTTCTGCCGGCAATCGGCGAAACAATTGTCGTGTAGCTCGCGGCGTGTTCGTAGTCGCCGAACCCGTACCAGTTCCCGCCAGGTAATTACACCTGCCGGGGCTGGCCGGCACGATTCATACATCGGGAGGCTGGGGCAGAAGAGCCGCAGACTATGGTGAATCTCAATTTGGCACACACACTTCTCGTTACGGCGAACGAGCAAACCTCCGGTTTCCTCAACGTCCGCGGCACCGATCTGGTCCGTGAAGTGGAACTGATGGCAGCCGCCGGACTGGTGGACGCCTCACTCGGGAACGCCGGCAGCGGGCCGTTTGCCGTAGTCAACCGTGTGACCGAACAAGGTCACGCCTTCTTGCGCGCGTTCAAGAATCAGCCGCCGCCGAGAATTGCGGCGCTCGCATCCGCGGAAAACTGACCGTGGCCGTTGCGGGAGGGAGTGGAAATGCTCTCGATCCCCGGCAGAGCGACGCGTAATGTCGGTCTCGTGAATTCATTCGCGGCTGGAAGGAAAACCAACAATGCCCACGACGCTTGAAACTGTCCGCCCCATAGAACTGGCCGACATACGACAAGCGCGCGAACGCATCGCGGGGACCATCGTGCGCACGCCGCTGGTCCGCCTGGAACTGGGGCCGGACTATCCCGATATTCGGCTCAAGCTGGAGAACCTGCAGCCGATCAACGCCTATAAGCTGCGGGGCGCCGCCAACGCCGTGGCCATGCTGCCCGAGTCCGAACGCAAGCGCGGCGTCTGGACGATCAGCGCGGGAAATGCGGGACAAGGCGTCGCCTACGCAGCGAGAAAAGCGGGCGTGCCGTGCACGGTCGTGGCGATCGAGACGGCACCGGCATCGAAGATCGAGCGAATGAAGGCGCTCGGCGCGAAACTCATTCCGGTGCCATACGATGTCGCATGGAAGGCCCTTGAGGAACGTTCGTTTCCCGGAGCCGAAGGGACGTTCGTGCATCCGTTCGACGATCACAATTTTATCGCTGGTCATGCGACCATGGGTTTGGAGATTCTCGAAGACGCGCCCGACACTGCCGCGGTCATTGTCAGCATAGGCGGCGGCGGGCTTATCGTGGGCGTCGGCAGCGCCATCAAGGCGCTTAAGCCCGAGATCAAGGTTTGGGGCGCTGAACCGGAGACGGCCGCTCCCGCGGCACTCTCGTTCGCCATGGGATCTCCGCAAGTGTTCAAGGACTGGAAGCCGTCGTTCGTGGACGGGGCCGGCGGCCAGAGCGTTTTCCCGCGCATGTGGGAGCGAATGAAACCGGTGGTGGACGGCTACATCGTGGTCAGCCTGGAGGAGACAAAGAACGCGATGCGGCTCATGGCGGAAAAGGCGCGAATCATCTCCGAAGGCGCGGGTGCCCTGCCGCTCGCGGCCGCGTTGACCGGAAAAGCCGGCCAGGGCCCGATCGTCGCGATAGTCTCCGGGGGAAACATAGATCTAAAGAAATTCTGCGAGCTTATCGGCGCGTCCACGGGTTGAAGCTGTTCAACAACGCTACGCGGCTTCGTAGTCGGATTTGTAGGGCATTTCTGTGAAACGCCACACCGAACGTTGGCGTCTGACACAGACGCCCTACAATAGGCTGAACTTGAACGTGGCCCGACTACGAGCGTCCCGCCGGCTGTGAGCGCAAACCCTTGACCAAATCGCGCATGACCTGAAGGCCGGCGTCGCTGCAATACTCAGTCTTCGTGGAAGGCGGGAACTTGTCTGGAATCGTGACGCATCTTTGCCGAATCGCTTCCAGCTCTGGATCGTCGAGCCGCATTGAAGTGAAGCCGTCCCAATCCCATTGACGACCGGTGCCGTTAATGAGCCCCTCAATCGTGTTCGCAACGTCTTCGCGTGTTCTCTTCATAAGCTTTCGCGAAAACAAGATGAGCCGTGGCAGCCTTTGGTGCAAGCCTGCGTTGAAGCGAACTTGCTACTGGTTTTGGTGCTCGCTGGCTCACCAGCCCGATCATGGATCAACCCTGCCGGATGATGTTCCCGACGAGTCGGACTGCGCGTTTTGGCAACGCTCTGATTGTTGTGGTGTCAGCTAAGCCATTTTGTATGACATATACAAACTGCTTTTTCAGGATCTGAGATCGCGCTTGACGGGAAAGATCGCGGAGCGTACGTTAGGCACGTGAGCGCCCAAACCCCTACGGTGGAATGTAGATCGCTATTTACCTTTCACTGGCTGGGCGCTTGCCTCTGCCACCTACGGCGAGCGGCGGAAAAGCGGGTCGCGTTCCTGTTTCTTTTTCTGGGCGCGGGGCTGGTGCTCGGGCAGCCTTGCGCGGGCGCGACTCCCGGTGTTTTTAAGGCGACCGGCAGCCTCGTCTTTGCTCGCTTTTACCACACGGCGACGTTGCTGCCCAATGGCCAGGTGCTAGTCGCAGGAGGTGCTTTCGGCAACGGCAACGTCGATTTCGCTATCGCGAGCGCGGAACTGTACAATCCGGCGAACGGGACCTGGACGCTGACCGGCGGCCTCACGACCGCACGCTATGATCACACAGCGACGTTGCTGCCCAACGGTAAGGTGCTAGTCGCAGGAGGCGCTAGCCTCGGCACCTCTTTCGCGAGCGCGGAACTGTATGATCCGGCGAGCGGGACCTGGAGGGCGACGGGCAGCCTCGCCACCGTGCGCTTTAATCACACGGCTACGTTGCTGCCCAACGGCAAGGTGCTCGTTGTAGGAGGTGATTACGGCGGCCCTCTCCCTCTCGTGAGCGCTGAAGTCTACGATCCTGCGAGCGAAACCTGGGCGCCCACCGGCAGCCTCGCCAACGCACGCGAGTTTTACACGGCCACGTTGCTTCCCAACGGCAAGGTGCTCGTCGCAGGAGGTTCTTATGGTGGCGGCTCTCTCGCGAGCGCTGAACTCTACGATCCTGCGAGCGAAACCTGGACGCCCACTGGCAGCCTCGCCAACGCACGCGCCGATCATACGGCGACGTTGCTGAGTAACGGCAAGGTGCTCGTGGCAGGAGGTTATGATTCCACCAGCTACTCTACCCTCGCGAGCGCGGAACTGTACGATCCGGCGAGCGGGACCTGGACGGCGACCGGCAGCCTGGGCACCGCACGCAGCGGTCACAAAGCGACGTTGGTGCCCAACGGCACGGTGCTCGTCGTTAACTTCAGCGCGGAACTCTACGATCCCGTGCGCAAGACCTGGACAGCGACCGGTCCTCGCCACGCCACCGCACAATATGGTTACACCGCGACGTTGCTGCCCAACGGCAAGGTGCTCGTCGCAGGAGGGTCTCTTGGCTACGGTGGCGCTGACGGTCGCGCGGAACTCTACGTCGGGCAGCCGACCTTGCTCAACATTTCCACGCGCCTGCGCGTCCTCACGGGCGACAAGGCTCTGATCGGTGGCTTTATCATTACTGGAACACAGCCTAAGACGGTAATCGTTCGTGGAATTGGGCCCTCGCTGCCTGTGCCCGGCGCGCTTGCCGATCCGGTCATCGAAGTTCACGGTCCATCCGGTGAGCTCCTCGCTACTAATGACAATTGGAATGAGGCATTGACCAGGCAGCAAATTAGTGACAGCGGGCTGGCACCGACCAACGATAAGGAGTCGGCGCTTTGGGGAATAATTAATCCCGGGGCCTACACGGTAATCCTTTCGGGCAAGAATGGAGGAACAGGCGTGGGCCTGATCGAAGTCTACGACCTGGATCGAACAGTCGATTCCGAGCTGGCGAACATCAGCACACGTGGCTTTGTGGACACAGGCGATAACGTCATGATCGGTGGATTGATTGTTGGCGGAGGAAGTGGAGGCGGCACCGCCAGAGTTATCGTGCGCGCACTTGGGCCATCGATTCCCGTAGCAGGCGCATTGGCCGACCCAACGCTTGAACTGCACGATGGAAGTGGAACTACGATTGCGACCAATGACAACTGGAAGACGCGGCCTGATGGTAGCAGCCAGCAAGCAGAAATTGAGGCGACGACTATCCCACCAACAAATGATTTGGAGTCGGCGCTCGTGCGAACGCTCCAGCCCGGGAACTATACGATAGTTGTGCGCGGGACGAACAGCACGACCGGGGTAGGCCTGGTGGAGGCTTACAACCTGCCGTAGTTACATCGTCATGCGTGCTCGGACGACTTCGGTACACGTTCATGGTTGTTTGTCAGCGAAAGCATTTTGCATGACATATATCAATCGTAATCCTATGACGTAGCAACGCCGGGCCTCTTTCCTCGCGCAATATTCTGGAAGTCCGTCGAAGTTGACGACAAACTGGATCGTGTGGAAGTCTAGACTTGCGATTGCATTTCTTGCCGCCTGTCCGCTGCTGGCAGCAACGTGGTATGCCGTCGGCCAGAACGACTGGCTAGGAGCCAGCCAGAACCTCGCCTTTGAGTCGTAGCTTTGCGAAAATGGAAGCGTCAACGAAGGCGAGCCGTTTTGAATCCTGATCATGAGAGAGCTTTCACATTCCGCGCGAGATTGGTTGCGAAGAGTTCGGAGGGCGGGGCGTCAACTCTTCCGTGCGGCTCCGATGGCGCTGGAAGAATATCGAATTCGCCATGAGTTGACCGCGTGCTTGAAATTCAAGAATGTCGCGCGATTTCTGCCGGAGTGGATTGAATTTCATCAAATCGTTGGGTTCGAGCATTTCTATCTCTATAACAACAACAGCGCCGACGATTACCTTGGAGTGCTCGCACCCTATCGGGATGCGGGCATCGTCACACTCTATGAATGGCCCCACATTCCGGCGGCGCCAAAGTCGGATGAGCACTGTCTCGCGCATCATCAACACGAAGCGCGTTGGATCGCATTTCTAGATGATGATGAATTCCTTTTTCCAACTCGGGGCGAGGATGTTCGCAAGGTCTTGAAGAGGTATCGGCCCTATCCTGCCCTGGCGGTGCATTGGTTTATGTTTGGGTCTTCCGGCCACCTGCGCCGACCCGAAGGGCTCGTTTTGGAAAATTACCTTTGCCGAGCCGATAGCATCAGTCCCATTATCAAGAGCATCGTCAATCCGCGCCGGGTGACGGCTCCGGCCAACGCGCATCACTGGCTTTATCAGAATGGCAATATCGCTTCGGACGAGAACGAACGGCCGGTGAAAACGTCGCAATCCATTCCCGCGACAGCCGAAGTTCTACGAATCAATCATTACTGGTCGAAATCGCGGGAAGACGGCGAGAACAGGGTAGCCCGCGGTGCGGTGGATCAGTGGACCATGGAGAACCCGCGTTCCATGAGGCTTTGGGACGAATTCAATCGAGACATGAACCAGGTCGAAGATCGTGAAATCTTGCGCTTCGTGCCGGAGTTGAAACGACGCCTGGAAACGCGGTTCCAGGTTTGAAGTTGCATGCGAACACTTCTCGTAATTGCGCTTATCATCGCGGGCATCGTCATGCTTCTGGGGGCATTGATCGGTTTTATCGTGGTTACCGTCCTGCTGGTGAAGCTGGTCAGCAAGCACGACTCCGATTCCGGTACGTAGCTTCGCCTTAAGTTTTCATTTAGAAAGCCCTCCACTTTGTGCCGCCCGAATTACCATACCTAATCGGAGGCAACACCTCGCTAGTTCATATGACATATAACAAACTGTTTTGTCGGGGTGTGCGATTGCGGTTGCCGAAAAAGATCGCGGAGCGTATGTTAGCCACATGAGCCCCCAAACCCCTACGCTGGAATGTAGATCGCTATTTACCTTTCACTGGCTAGGCGCTTGCCTCCGATACCTGCTGGAAGCGGCGGGAAAGCGGGTCGCGTTCCTGTTGCTTTTTCTGAGTGCGGGGCTGGTGCTCGTGCAGCCGTGCGGGGGCGCTTCCGTTGGTTTTGAGAACACCGGGAGCCTCGCGATCGCACGCCAGGCTCACACAGCGACGTTGTTACCCAACGGGAAGATGCTCGTTGCCGGGGGATTTGGGGAGGGTCAATACGGGAGTTACGATCTCGCGAGCGCGGAACTGTACGATCCGGCGAGCGGGACTTGGACAACAACCGGCAGCCTCGTTACCTCACGATCTCAACACACGGCGACATTGCTGCCCAACGGCAAGGTGCTCGTCGTAGGAGGGACCGAAGGTCTCTTCTTGTCTTCTGCGAGCGCGGAACTCTACGATCCGGCGAGCGGGACCTGGACATCGACCGGTAGCCTGGGCACCCCACGCCGTGCTCACACGGCGACGTTGCTGCCCAACGGCAAGGTGCTTGTCGCAGGAGGATTTCTCGGCCTATTGAGTATGAGCGGCGGGATCACTCTCGCGAGCGCGGAACTCTACGATCCGGCGAGCGGGACCTGGACGGCCACCGGCAGCATGGGTGCCGCACGCGATGGTCACACGGCGACGTTGCTGCCCAACGGCAAAGTGCTCGTCGCAGGAGGTTATGAAAGCAGCGGCCTGGGCTTTATCATTCTCGCGAGCGCGGAGCTGTACGATCCGGCGAGCGAAATATGGACGCCGACCGGCAGCCTCGCTACCGCACGCGGTGGTCACACGGCGACTTTGCTGCCCACCGGCAAGGTACTCGTCGCAGGAGGAGGTAACAGCAGCGGCGCTCTCGCGAGCGCGGAACTGTACGATCCGGCGAGCGGGACCTGGACTGCTACCGGCAGCCCCGCCGCCAAACGTCTTTATCACACGGCGACGTTGCTGCCCAACGGCAAGGTGCTCGTCGTAGGAGGTTATGGTTACCCAAACAATTTGGCGAGCGCGGAACTGTACGATGTGGCGAGCGGAACCTGGGCGGCGACCGGCAGCCTCGCCACCGCACGCCAAGGTCACACTGCGACGTTGCTGCCCAACGGCAAGGTGCTCGTCGCAGCAGGTTTTAATGGCACTAGCTATTTGGCGAGCGCGGAACTGTACGGGGCACCAATACCTACCTTGCTCAACATTTCCACGCGTATGCGGGTACAGACAGGTGACAACGCTATAATTGGCGGATTCATCATTACTGGGACACAGCCGAAGACGGTGATCGTTCGTGGGCTTGGGCCTTCGCTGGCTGTGCCCGGAGCGCTCGCCGATCCGGTTATCGAAGTTCACGGTCCTTCCGGCGAGCTCCTCGGTGCCAATGACAATTGGAGGGACGCCTTGACCAGGCAGGAGATCATCGATACCGGGCTGGCGCCGACCAACGATTTGGAGTCGGCGCTTTGGGGAGTAATCAATCCGGGGGCCTACACGGTAGTCCTTTCGGGCAAGAATGGAGGAACGGGCGTGGGCTTAGTCGAGGTTTACGACCTGGATCGAACGGTCGATTCCAACCTGGCCAACATCAGCACGCGTGGCTTTGTGGACACAGGCGATAACGTCATGATCGGTGGGTTTATTGTTGGTGGAGGAAGCCCACTTGGCACCGCCAGAGTTATTGTGCGCGCACTGGGGCCATCGGTTCCAGTAGCAGGCGCATTGGGCGATCCGACGCTTGAACTGCACGACGGAAGTGGAACTATGATCGCCTCCAACGACAACTGGAAGACGCGGCCTGACGGCAGCAGCCAGCAAGCAGAAATTGAGGCGACGACTATTCCACCTACCAATGACTTGGAATCGGCGCTCGTCCAAACACTCCCACCCGGCAACTACACTGCCATTGTCCGCGGGAACAACAGCACGACCGGCGTGGGGCTGGTGGAGGCTTACCACCTGCCGTAGTTACGAATCCTCGTGCGCGACCAGCGAAAAGTCGATCAGGCACGTGCTGAACTCCGTCCGGCAGCCGGACAGCGCGTTCGACCAGCCGAAGCGTGCGCTAATCTGCCGCACGACGATCCCCAGGAGCTCAGTTGCCGGGCGGGCCAGGTGGTTGCCATCGAGTCATCGCTTTGACTTGGGACTGGTAGATATCTTCGTTGCGCTCCCACCAGACGCGCCAGATGTCGCTACTATGCCCCTGCGCCTGGATGATCACGGCGCGTAGCTCATCCGTCCGTCCTGCTTCCGCGAGCTGACGCATGTATGCCATCAGCTGCTCGTAGGGTTGTGCGACGCCACGCTAACACAACACCATGTACTGAACCTCGCCAGCCCGGATGTGTCCGGAAACGATGAAGATCGCGATGATTGCCAGTAGCAAATTGAGGGATCACTAAGGATGCTGCCGAGTGCATCTCACAGCTAAAGAGGGGTTATTACGATTCAAGAATATCGCGCCAGCGGCGGATGGACACAGGGGCACCTACAGATTTGTAGGGCGTTTCTGTGAAACGCCATCCGGGCGGCGCGGCGTCTGACACAGACGCCCTACAATGAAGGTCCGGCATCTGACACACATGCCCTACAAACAGAAGCGGCGGCGACTCATCGAGACCGCCGCCGCCTTTGGGTCAACCTAACGTTATTGCTTGCTCGCTTCGCGCATTTCCTGCCTGGCCTTGAGCATGTCTTCGCACGCCTTGTGGATCGCATCGAGCTTTTGCTGCTGGGGCGGCGTCAGGAGCGGACGAATCTGCGACCGGATGTTGTCGCGGATTGCTTTGATTTTCTGCCTCGATTCTTGACGGGCCGCCGCGATCTGCGGCTTGGCCTGCTCGATGATCGGGCGGATCTTCGCCTGTTGCTCGGCCGTGAGGTCGAGGGTTTTCGTCATGTGTTCGAGCGCGTTGCCCCAGTGACGATGGCGAGGCCCGTTGCCGCTTGAATCTTTCGCGGCGGGATCCTGGGCGTTGGCGATTGAAATCGTAGCCAACATGGCTGCGCACGCGGCGGTGAGAGTGATCAGTCTTAGTTTCATTGGTAGCTTTCTTTAGTTAGTCTGCGCGACAAGCGCGCCTCTTATGAGTGGGATAACCCGACAAGATTGCGGAAGTTGCGATGTTCTTTCATTTCGAAGGGGTGCTGAGACTTTCGTCGGGCTGGTGGATCGAGCGCTCCGCGCTCGATGCCAAAGTGCCGGCGGAGCCGGGAAGAAGAAATATCGCGCGACGAAGCGCACGATCCACCTTCGCAGGCTGATTGCATCGCGCCTTCCACGGCAACCCGCCCGGGCGATTGGGGTCAATCGCCCCTACCTCCGGCATGACAGGCCGGCAGGTGCAGCGTAATGTCGTTCTCATGAAATCAGTGATCTGTTCCTTAACGGTGTTGGTTCTATTTTTCGCGAACGCGGTGCGCGGTGAGGGCGAATACAAACTCATCAAGGAAATCCCGATCGGAGGCGAAGGCGGTTGGGATTATCTCTCGATCGATCCGCAGGCGCGCAGACTTTATGTGACGCATGCAAGCAAGATCGTGGTGGTCGATCTGGAGAAGGACGCCGTCGCGGGTGAGATCGCGGACACGCCGGGTGTGCACGGTTTCGCGATCGCGCCCGATCTCGGACGCGGCTTTTCGAGCAATGGCAAGGAAGCGAAGGTGACCATCGTTGATCTCAAAACGCTCGCGGCCATCTCGAAGGTGGAGACTGGTGAAAACCCCGACGCGATCATGTATGAGCCGGGACGCGCGGAGGTCTATGCCTTCAATGGCCGCGGGAAATCGGCGACCGTGTTCGACGCAAAGACGGGCAAGGTGGCGGCCACGATTCCGCTGCCCGGCAAGCCAGAGTTCGCCGCAGCCGACTCCAAGGCCGGCCGCGTTTATTGCAATATCGAGGACAAGAACGAAATCGTCGTGATCGACACTTCAACGCACGCGGTGGTCGCGACCTGGCCATTGGCGCCAGGAGAAGAGCCCAGCGGGATGGCGTTCGACGCCGCGCATCACCGTCTTTTCATCGGATGTAACAACAAGATGATGATGATGGTGGACTCGGGCAACGGAAAGATCGTCGGGTCGGTGCCGATCGGCGGCGGCGTGGATGCGTGTTTTTTTGATGACAAAACGCAGCTCGCTTTCAGCTCGAACGGCGAGGGGACGGTGACGATCGCGAAGGAGGAAACGCCGGAGAAGTGGAGCGTGGCCCAGACTTTAAAGACGGAACCTCGCGCGCGCACCATGGCGCTCGATCCGGTGACGCACCGGATCTATCTGGCGTCGGCGAAATTCACGCTGCCGCCAGCGCCTTCGCCCGGCGCTCCTTCGCCGGCTCCGGGGGCGCCACCTTCGCGCCCCATGATCGTGCCTGGGAGCATGAAGGTGTTGGTCTACGGCAGGTAAACCAAGACGCGCGCGTTAGGCTGGTGGATCGAGCGCTCCGCGCTCGATGTTAAAGTACTCTGGCGCGCAGGAGGCCGCGCTCGATGGCAAAGTGCCGGCGGAGCCGGGAAATAGAAACATCGCGCGGCAGAGCGCGCGATCCACCTTCGCCGGCATTGGCATCGCGCCCTCCACGGCGGGCAGGCTGTGGAGCGCACGATCCACCAAGTTTGGATTGACCACCAGGGGGGCGGACAGGCAAGACTCGCGCATGGTCAGACACACGTTGAAGTGGATTCTCCGGATCGTAGCCGTGCTGCTCATCGCGGCGGCGATATTCCTCGTCAATCTCATCTGGTTCCGTCCCTGGAGCCTCAATCTCTTTTACGAGAAGGTTTTCGCGCAGGTGCTCTTCGAGGAGCCGGAGCTGCTCTCATCGCTCGGATTGGTCGAACAGTTTGGAATTACCGGCCACAACGCAAAGCTCGGCGACGAGTCGCCCGCGCATCAGCAACGCGAATTCGACCGGGCGAAGCAAAACCTGGCCGACTTGCGCGCCTACTCGCTCGATCGGCAGACGCCGTCGCAGCGCCTTTCCACCCACATCCTCGATTGGTACATCGACCGTGAAATCGAGGGTGAGAAGTATCAAAGGCACAACTATCCGGTGAACCAGCTTTTCGGGGTGCAGAACGAATTCCCCTCGTTCATGGCGAACACGCATCGCCTCCTGGCCCCGCGCGATTGCGATTATTACCTCCGGCGGCTCAACGCGCTCCCCACGAAGTTCGACCAATTGCTCGAAAGCCTGCGCGTGCGCGAGCAAAAGCAAATTCTGCCGCCGCGCTTTGTCGTCGAGAAAGTGTTGAAGGAAATGACAGACTTCGCGGCACAACCGGCCGCGGAAAATATTCTCTCGATCTCGTTCAAAGTCCGCGCGGCCAAGATCAAGGAATTAAACGACGCGCAACGCGCCGATTTTCAAACGCGGGTGGAAGCGGCGGTGACGAGCAGCGTTTATCCGGCGTACCAAAAACTTATCGATTATTTCAACGGCATTCTGCCGAAGACGACGACCGACGATGGCGTCTGGAAGATGCCGGACGGCGACGCGTACTACGCGTATGCCCTGCGGAAAAACACGACGACCACGCTCAAACCGGAGGAGGTGCATGACCTGGGGTTGCGCGAGGTCACGAGAATCGAGACGGAGATGCGCGCGATCCTCGACGCGAACGGGTTCGCGGGCCGGCCGATCGGCGAAGCGATGGGCGCGCTAGGGAAGGATCCTCGTTTCCATTTCCCAAACGATGACAAGGGCCGGGCGGAAGCGCTCGCGGAATACACGCGCCTCATTACGCAAGCGACGGAGCGCTCGAAGCAATTATTCGTGACCGTGCCGAAGGCGAAGATCGAAGTGCAGCGCGTGCCGGAATTCAAAGAGGTGACGGCGCCTGGAGCGTATTACCAGGGGGCGTCGCTGGACGGGACACGCCCCGGAGTCTTTTACGCGAACCTTCGCGACATGAACGAAATCGCGAAGTGGGGGATGCCAACGCTCGCCTACCACGAGGGAGTTCCCGGGCATCACTGGCAGATTTCCACCGCGCAAGAGTTAAAGGGCCTGCCGCAATTCCGAAAGCTCATTCCTTTTACCGCGTATCAGGAGGGCTGGGCGCTCTACACTGAATGGCTGGCGAAAGAGGCGGGTTGGTATGAGGGCGATCCGTTCGGCGATCTCGGACGGTTGCAAGCCGAGCTTTTCCGGGCGGTGCGACTCGTCGTGGACACCGGGATCCATGCGAAACGGTGGCCGCGCGAACAGGCGATTACTTACATGCGCGACAAGACCGGCATGGGTGAAAAGGAAGTGACCGCGGAGATCGAGCGCTACATCGTCATGCCCGGACAAGCGTGCGCTTACAAGGTCGGAATGCTGAAGTTGCAGGAATTACGGGGGCGCGCGCAAACGGAATTGGGGCGGAAGTTCGACCAGCGCGAATTCCACGACGTCGTGCTCAAGAATGGCGCACTGCCTCTCGAGATTCTCGAAGAGCAGGTGACGGCTTATATTCAACGCACGAAATGAGGGAAGAACGAATTAGGAAAGCAGGAACTGGAAGAAGATTCTTCCTTTCCGGTATCCGCAATAGCCCGTATTATCTCACTTAAGTTCGCGCGGCCGCTCCAGCGGGGATCGAAAAGCTTTCGATCAATTCCTTAATGTCGTGGACAAAGTTGGCTGCGCCGGCGCCGTTCACCACGCGATGATCGAAAGTGAGCGACAAGGTGATGACTTCGGCCGCCTGACTTTTCTTTCCGTCGCCGAAAGTTTCGTAGTGCGCTGATCCCACAAACAGAGTTCCGACTGATGGTGGCACAACGATCGGGGCCGCCGCCCGCACACCGAACGCACCGAGGCTGCTGATCACGATCGGCGCATTCACCGCATCCACCCGGCCGCCGCGAGTTTCCTCGACCGTCTGATTGTAGCGCTGCACAAAATCCGGCCATTCTCGCTTGTTCGCACGCGTCACGACAGCCGTCGCCAGTCGGTCGTCGTCGAGTGACACTGCGATGCCGAGATCGAATTCATCGTTCTGGACGATGCGATCGTCTTCCAGAATGACGCGGCGAAAGGGTGCGTGTTTCTCCATCGCCTTAACGACCGCCCAAGCGATCATCACTGAGGGCGACGCGGCATTCTTGCCATCCTTTTTCTTCGCGGTTTCGCGCGCCTTGCGAATCGCGTCCCAGCGCGCGTCGATCTGGAGGTTCGCCGGCACAACGCGGCCGAGGCGGCGAATGATCGTGGGCGAGAGAGCCGGCTCGATCGCGGCACTTTCACGCGTCGCGGCGGGGGCAGTCTCGCGTTTTGATCCCGCGGTTGAAACCGCTGCCAGCTCACCGTTCGGGTTGTGCTGAGAAACTTCGGCCGCCGTCTCGAATTGGTCCGCGAATGAGTCTCCCTCGGCCAGAATGGTTCCGATCTCCTGTCCGATCTCGACCGTCGCGCCGACTTCCGTTTTCCATTCGCCCATGGTGCCGGCAAACGAGGACTCGATCGGATAGACCGCCTTGTCGGTTTCGACTTCGCAAAGCGGATCGTCGAGCGCGACCGCCTCGCCAGGCTTCTTCAAAAGCGCAACGACTTTGGCGTTGCGAATTCCTTCGCCCATGATCGGGATCGTAATCCTCTGCGAACTTTGTTTTTTGGTCGACTTCACTTTTGTTTGCGCAGCTTCCGATTTGGCCGCGGTCGCCTCCGCGCGTTGCTGCACGGGCGCAATGGCCACTCGTTCACCCTGGGTCGACGCCGAGCGGCGGACCGCCGCGACGATTCGCTCCACATCAGGCAACGCAGCATATTCATAGATCGGGTTGTAACCAATCATTACGTTCCCTTTGCTCACCAAAATCGGCGGGCTCACCATCTCGTTCCAAATGTCCGGCTGGCCCGTGATGTGGGTGATGATCATCTGGCCGACGCTGCAGTTCTCCGTGTCTTCTTGCACCACAATCAGCCGACCGGTGCGGCGGACAGATTCCTCAATCGCGGCGCGATCCCACGGCACGATTGAGCGGAGATCGATCAACTCGACGCTCGCTTCGCCGCCAATCTTCTTGAGCGCTTCGAGTGATTTTTCGATCGTATTGCCCCACGCGACCAATGTGACATCCGAGCCGCTGCTGCGTTTGCGCGCTTTGCCCAACGGGACGGCACGGATCGGTTCCGTGGATTCATGTTCGGCCCAGAGCAGATGTTTTGGAATGAGCACAAACGTGGGATCTTCGCAATGCATTGCAGTCCAGAGAAGTCCGGCCGCATCCTCGGGCGTGCTCGGGATCACGATGTTGATTCCGGGATAATGCGCGAGCGCTCCTTCGTTGGCCTGGCTGTGCCAGAGGCTGCCGCCAGGAAGGTAGGCGCCATACGGAGCGTAAATCACAGCCGGGCATTTCCACGTGCCAAATGAACGCCAGCGCAACGTCGAAAGATTGGTGACGAGCTGGTTCCAGCCCGGGTTGATGAAATCGATAAACTGCAACTCGAAAACCGGCCGCTTCCCGTACGAGGCGAGACCGCAGGCGACACCCAGAATCGTCGACTCCGCCAACGGAGAATTGTAAACCTGCTTCGGAAAATCGGTGGAAAGCTTTTGCGTCAATCGAAAGACGCCGCCCTTCGGGTCTTCGATGTCTTCGCCAAAAACGATCCGGCGCGAATCTTTCTCGAGGCCTGCCCGCAGCGCTTTGTTGATCGTGTCCCCGATGCGGTACTTGCCCGGGGGCAGGACTTCGTCACTCAACTCCGGCGCCTCCGCCGTGACCTGAAGTTCCAGTTCGTCCGCCGAAGGATCCTTCTCGCGATCTGCATCGGTGAATTCTTGCCGGACACGCTCTTTGATTTCGTTGTCGAGCTTGTCGTATTCATCCGCCGTAATCACACCTTCATCGATCAACTGCTCTTTCCATCGCTTGAGCGGATCGGCTTTCTCGAGGTTCTGAAGCTCTTCGGCGCTGCGATAAAGTTTCTGGTCGTCGGTGCTCGTGTGGCTGGAAAGGCGCTCCATCTTTACCCATAAAAAGGAGGGCCCTTTCCCGGCGCGCAGCCCTTCGATCGCTTTGCTCGCGACGTCATAGACAGCCTGGACATCAGCCCCGTCGACCTCGATCCAGTCGTTAGGCTGGAGAACGCCGATCGCGAGCGGATTAATCTTCCGCGTCGGGCTGCTGATGCCGTAAGCGTTGTCTTCCACCACGAACATCACCGGCAGCTGCTTCTCTTTTGCAAAGCAGAGCGCCTCGAAGAAATCACCCTGGCGCGTCGCCGCATCGCCCACCGTCGTCACGACGAAATTCGATTTCCCATCGAGCTTGATGCCCCAGGCGATGCCGCAGGCCGGCAGGAGTTGCGCGCCGGTGGGTGTCGGCACGCTCCAGATGTGGCGATCGGCGTAACTATAGTGCGACGGCATCTGGCGTCCGCGGCTCTGGCTTTTGCGCTTCGCCATGTAATCCAGTGCGAGCTCGCTCGAAGCGACGCCGCGGCCGAGGACGAGCGCGCGATCACGATAGTACGGGACCATGTAATCGTCCGGCTCCATCAAAAACGAAATTGCCGCGAGCGCCTCATGCCCCATTCCGGAAACGTGAAAATGCCCTTTGCCCTGCCGGTTCAGATTCTGCTCGCGCAGATCTCCGTGCCGGCTCTCGAGAATCGTTGTCAGCAGTCGGAGTTTATCTTTTTTACTCAGCGCGGGCATTTGGGAAGCGTTGATGGTCGATCGTGGATGGTTGCTGGAAACGGGCCAACACTCAACTCTCAACCCTCAACCATCAACCTCTTCTCTGCTGCAAAGGCGCGACGACAGCGTCCGCCGGTGGATTCGCGCGCTCCCATCGCGCGGAGCATTTCTGTCATCCCGAGGCGCGCAGACGCCGAGCAGGGAATTGTAGGGCAGGCGCTCCCGCCTGCCAGAGCACGACGGTGGCAAGCGAGGCGCTTGCCCTACAAATAGGATCAAGCGTATTCATTCGCGCATCTTTCATTTCGAGATTGGAAAAGTTCTTCATTTACGACACTTGTTTCCAGTGACGAAATCGAATGAAGTGCTAAGACCTCCGGACCGGGGCAGGGGAGTGATCGCGCGCTACCGGCAGTTTCTTCCGGTCTCGGAATCGACGCCTATCGTCTCGTTAGGCGAAGGCGGCACGCCGTTGATTTTTTCCCCGCGTCTCAGCGCGATCGTCGGCCGCGGCTGCGAGGTCCATTTGAAATACGAAGGACTCAATCCCACGTGCTCGTTCAAGGACCGCGGGATGACGTTGGCTGTTTCCAAGGCCGTCGAACGGGGAACGGTCGCCGTGATCTGCGCTTCGACCGGAAACACCTCGGCTTCGGCCGCGGCATACGCCGCGCGAGCAGGGATTCGCTGCGCCGTAGTTTTACCAGCTGGGAAAATCGCAAGCGGGAAATTGCTCCAGGCTTTCGCCTGCGGCGCTAAAGTCGTCGCGATCGCCGGCAACTTCGATGACGCGCTGCTCATTGTTCGTACGCTTGGACGGCGCGACGATTTCGCGATCGTGAACTCGATCAATCCCGACCGGATCACCGGACAAAAAACGGCCGCGTTCGAGATAGTGGACGATCTCGGAGACGCACCCGACCTGCATCTGCTTCCGCTCGGGAATGCGGGGAACATCACCGCGTACTGGGCCGGTTATCGCGAATATCGAGAGGCGGGAAACTCCACGCGGTTGCCCGCCATGATCGGGTTCCAGGCGGCGGGAGCCGCGCCGATGTTCCATGGCCGAGTCGTGGAAAATCCGGAAACAATTGCATCTGCGATTCGGATCGGGAACCCGGCCAGTTGGGAAGCCGCGCAACGCGCCGTGCTGGATTCGCGCGGAGCGGTCGACATTGTCACCGACGACGAAATTCTTGAAGCGCAACGATGGCTCGCCACGCACGAAGGGATTTTTGTGGAGCCCGCCAGTGCCGCCCCAATCGCCGGGCTTTTCAAATGCTGCGAACCGTCGTGCGGTCCCGTCTATTCGTTCACGCAGATTCCGGAAGGGAGCAGAATCGTTTGCACGCTCACCGGTCACGGATTGAAAGATCCGGAGGTGATGGCGGACCGCGCAACGAAGCTGACAGCGGTGGCGCCAAACGAGCAGGAGGTCCTGCGCGCTATCGGCTTCTAATTCAACGCGCAGTTGACAGCGACGGAACATAAGCGAAAACCATCCCGTTCCGTGATCCTTCGCTTACATCCTGGCCCGGCCTTGCCATGCGCCTGATCGTCCAAAAGTACGGCGGCACTTCCGTGGGAACTCCCGAGCAAATTCGGAATGTGGCGCGTCGCTTGATCGAAACCCAGCAGAGCGGTTGCAAAGTCGTCGCGGTTATCTCCGCCATGGCGGGCGTAACCGATAACCTGATCAAACTTGCGCGTGAGACCTCGCCTCAGCCGGCGGAGCGGGAATTTGATGCGCTACTCGCCACCGGCGAACAGGCCGCAATCGCGCTGACCGCGATGGCAATTAATGCCCTCGGCGGGAAAGCCGTTTCATTGACCGGCGCGGAAGCGGGCATCCTCACGGACCGCGCCCACACCAGAGCGAAGATCGCAAATATCTCCCCGAAACAGATCCACGAGTTGCTCGCCGATGATTACATCGTCGTCGTGGCGGGCTTTCAGGGCCAAAATCCCGAGGGCGAAACCACGACCCTCGGGCGGGGCGGCTCGGATTTGACTGCGATCGCGCTGGCCGGCGCGCTGAACGCCGATGCCTGCCAGATTTTTACCGACGTCGATGGTGTCTTCACCTGCGATCCGCGGGTCGTGACGAGCGCGCAGAAACTCGACGAAGTTGCCTACGACGAGCTCCTCGAAATGGCCGGCGCAGGCTCGAAAGTGATGCAATCGCGCGCGGTCGAGTTCGCCAAAAAATTCGGCGTCGAATTCGAAGTGCGTTCCAGTTTCAAAAGCGACGTGGGGACGACCGCGAAAGAGGAAACCGCGAACATGGAAGACGTGGTCATTCGCGGCATCAGTATTGATCGCAACCAGGCCAAGCTCACGGTTGATGACGTGCGCGACGAAGCGGGGATCGCCGGACGGATTTTTTCCGCGATCGCGAGCGGCAACATCAGTGTCGACATGATTGTGCAAAGCGTGTCCATGCATGGAAAGACCGACATCTCCTTTACGATTCACGAAAACGACCTGGACGCGGCGACAAGGTTACTTACACCGGTCGTAAAGGAGGTTCAGGCTGCGGGATTGATCACCAAGAGCGGGGTTGCCAAATTGAGCGTGGTTGGGATCGGGATGCGGTCGCACTCCGGCGTGGCCGCGCGACTGTTCGATTGCCTGGGCAAGGGCGGAATAAACATTCAATTGATTTCGACCTCCGAAATCAAAATCGCCGTCGTGATTGATGGGCAGGACGCGGATCGTGCGGCCCAGCTCACGCACGAGGAATTCGGCCTGGCGAAGTTTGTGCCTCCGCAGCTGGAGCCGTCTCGCGACGAATAGCCATTTTCGTGGCGTCTTCTGCGCGGGCGCACCCAAAAAATGGGATCGCGGTATACTATCTGTATGACGTAACAAATGGCGTAAGAGACATATTATGAACACGTAAGATTGTTCGCCATCAGGGACTGTCGCACTTGGTCAGCGCGGCCGTCTCGGTTTCCGCTCGAAGGGCTGCTTTATCGCGCGACGTCGCGGGCAGGTTTCGCCTTGTCACCGCTGGTCAACACAGACCGGCAGCTCGGCAGGCTGTGAGGTGCATTTGCTTAGAGCTTGACGGAAGGCGCAGCGTGGTTTCTCCCGCGTCGAGATCGCCGCGCCCGCGAATGCTGCAGGCCAATGCAAATGTGCGCACCGCCTAGCGTGGGCTCGGAGGGAGTCCATCGCGCCTCCGGAATCCCCGGGGCAGAGACCATAAAGGACAAAACACCAGAAGGGGAAGCTAGAGCCTCGCGCACGGGCGATAATTCCGTCTACACAGCACTATCCTAATAACATCATACAATATATGTCATATAAAGTTCCATAGTATGCAAGCCGAATGTTTTCGCCGATTGCCAGCCTGCCCCGTTTGCGCGATGATCCATCCAGGTCGGTGGTTAGAGTCCATGACCGGTTCAGGAAATCCGTGCGGCGGTCCGCTCCTGGGCACCCAGACGCCGTGTTCACATCCAATGGAGAACCGGCATGACCCCAAACTTTCCCGATCCGTGGCTCGCTGACTCGGAATGGCTTTTGCGCGAACTGACCAAAGTTCGAGAGCAAATCCTCCGCATTCCGTTCCGCCTCGACACCCAAAGCGATATCGAGGCCGCAACCGGCCGAATATTCAACCTTGAACAGCGAATCCGCTACATGTTGCACCTACAGCGTGAAGGCCAACGATCGTTCGCGAAGCAATCATCTGACTCTCAGGCCCCCAAGAAGCACCCCCGAAGGCAGAAGTCTAATATCGTTCGGATCAGGGCCTAAACTGTCCCTCGATTGGCACCGTGGCGCGTGTTAGCCTTGACGATCCATTGAATCAAACCGTTTGAGCTACACATCCCAGAACACACTCCCGAAAGGCACTCCGAAGGATGCGATCTTCGAGTTTCTAGAGATTCTCGGTTACGAACGCTTCAAGGGTCGCTATCCTCTTCGCCAGCAGAACATCTTCGATTTTGGCTGGTATTCGGAATCTGATTACGAGTCCTCAACTGGAGTTGAGCTATCGGTAGGTACGTCGGCAAGTGGCGCCCCCTTCGTCTATACTCGAACTCCCGCTGCGCGAAGCTATCACGATCTCGTACACCAGAATCGGACGATCAAGCAGATTCAAAGAAGATTTGGTGGCTATTTTACCACTGACTCCGGTCGCAATCGCTGCTGGTCAACGCGGGGTATGGCGATCCTTCCTCCCGCTGGTCGGGGTGTTCTCCGTGCGAATGGCCGTTTCCGAAAGAGTCTTATGCAGACCATGATATATCGCTCGTCTATTTCCGTTCGCCCCGAATTCCGAAAACTGTCGGGCATCCAATGGATGGATGATTTGAATCCAATGATTCTTGTGAACAACCTCCTTTTGCCGTTCCTAACGGCGGCGCTCGAAGATTTCTTCAAATCAAGTTTCGTCGCTTTGCTACGTTACTCCGAACGAAAGGAATTGTTCTTCAAGGGTTCCCGATTAAACAGTGCACAATTAACGCGCGTCTCTAATAAGACGTTAACGATCGAGGAGGCGGTTGCTGAGTCGTTACCATTCCAACGAATTGCTTCGGTTTGCGCCCACTTCAAGGCACTAGACCCCGCACTCGACTTCGCGGGCTGCCTGAAACGACCATACCGAAAGCGGCGCGAATCTCTCTACACGAGCCTCGAAGCGATGGTAGAGAAGCGGCATTCCTTGATTCACCAGAATACGTTGACGCTGAATTACTCCGATTCACATGCGACAGCGGATATCCATAATCTAGAGGTTTCAGTCGAACGCTGCCTCAAACGAATGAACGCTCACTATGCCTGGGGATTCTCAAGTTTGGAGCTCCACGGTTAATCAGCGTCGCCGTACGGAGAGTTGAATATGGTCCCATTCCGCTGACAATTCTGATTCCTAATCCGTCTCTTTCTCCTCCCGAATTATGAGTATCATCAAACCAGACGCGATATCGTTAACAACGCACCATCTTCACCTTTGCAGGATGGACACTGATACCGTGGTTTCGTCTGCAACAGGCTTCGTTTATCAACGAGGTGGTAAACATTTCCTTATCACAAATTGGCACGTCGTCACTGGAACAAACCCCGAAACCGCCGCAGTATCCGCTATCCCTACCGCAATTTCGACCATGTTTCGCACGAAGGGAAAGCCGGGACTTTGCGTACGGGAAACGCTGTCCCTATACGTTGATACTGATGCAAATAATGATCCATTGTGGTTGGAGCATCCGGTACACCGCAAGCGTGTTGACGTAGTAGCTCTGCCTCTAGCTCAGAGCCTTCTTGACCGTTACGACTTGTTCCCCATTAACGCGCTTCATTTCGACCAAACAGCCACAGAGGTTGCTGACGATGCATTCGTTATTGGATATCCGTTTTTCGAAACGCCATATCTCCATTTTCCTATCTGGAAAAGAGCAAGCATCGCGTCAGAACCCACGGTTGACGTTGATCAACTTCCAAAGCTTTTCGTGGATACGGCGACACGCCCGGGAATGTCCGGCTCACCAGTAATTGTGACCAGAAGCGGAATTCATGGCATAGAGGGTGGCAAGCCTACCTCTTCGACAACGATCGGAACGATTCGTTGGTTCTTGGGGGTTTATTCTGGCCGGAAAGGCGTTGATGAACTCAATGCCCAATTGGGAATCGTGTGGAAAGCACGGATTATCGACGATTTGCTTGAATCTGAAGTGATCGGTGCGCCCTAGCCACAGCGCGCATGACCTCTTTCGCGCTCCCATCCGTGTGGAAAAGCGCTGTTTTCTCCGGAGGTGAACGGTTTCCGGTCCCCTGCCCCGCCCTCGTTCGCGGAATGGGCCTAACGAGCTATCCTGGGCGGGAAGCGGTTCACGCAATTTGGCAGGCAGCGTTTTTCTCCTGCGTGCTCATGCCACCAATTCCAGATTGCACTGCAAAGGCACGCGGGACTGGTTTGTTCAGAACAGTGCGCTCGACCCGCTGACAACGCTCACAGATCCAATTGTCGTGCGGCGTTTCCCTCGTGCGCGAGTTCTTGCAGCCGCTCGGGAACGAATCACCGTTAATGGTCCACCGACAACACACGCCGCACAGCTTCTCGGACGTTCCCTGCTTTACCTGTTTTTCCATTCTGTTCGACACTTCAGAGCAATAGTTTCCTTCAAGCACCCTCCCCCGCCGCGCTCCGCGCGGCGTAGGTGGGAACCCTGAAGGCTCGACAAATGCCCACTGGCGGATCCTCTGGTCAGGTGTCCGGCAAGTTCAGCGCACCGTCGATCCAGGTTATGGCCTTGATCGCTCTGTTTTTCACGCCATTCCAAACCGTCTTACTGGCTTGGATTCGATGCGCTTGGACAGTTTACCCAATTCCCTCGCCGGCCTTGCGAACGGGGCGGTCTTATGTTGCCCCCTTCTCGCTGTCCCCAACCGTATTTCCGGCACCCTGACATAATCAGGATTGATATATGTCATGTCGAATCGCGCACCGCGACTTTGGCGCAAAAAGGAGAACAAGTGGGACTACACCACGACGGACGCTCCGTTGCCCTTGGCGAGCACCGCGTCGACGTCCAAGACGAACCCAGGATGGAAGCCAATATGTTTGGCTTTGCGCCACCAGCTCTCGCCACCCGGCGTTCTGAGCAAGGTGCCCAAGAGTGCTCCACCTGTCGCTTCGAAAGTCCCCTTCGGAAAGATACCGCGCTGCGTCCTGTCCCAAATGTGGAAAGCCGCCCAGGCGTTTTCCTGCAGCATCTGCTCGAGTCGGAGTTGATCGGCTGCATCCAACGGCCTTTCGTCGTGGAGGCCGGCCGTCATCAACTCTGCAATGTCGCGATTCTTAGCGATAGCCATGCGGATTACCGTCCACTGCTCCATGGTCGAGTTGTGCTCGTTACGCTGGAGAGCAGCGGTATTCTGCCTGATCTGTAGACCGACAAAGATCAAAGACACAATCACCCCTACTGAGGCAACCATTTGCGCGAGATAAGACCATTGTTCGATCGACATAAGGTTTCAACGTTACCGCGACCGCAGTCAGCTTGTCCAAATGCTCATTAAATGTCGATTGCTATATGTCAGATAAAGCCGTCAACCGTGATCGATCAGGTCGTCATTAGCCGTCGACGTTGCTAGCTGGCGGGCAACATCAAAGCTTGCACAAAGGCAGCTTTTTCTGTTTTCTTGGGCTGCCCAATGAAAAACTACCTCAAAATCACCGCAATTGTCGCTCTCGTCCTGGCCTCTTTTACCATGCCCGCGCGGCATGTGAACGCGGCTGATGACGACCAGTACACGTTCCAGGTCAAAAACGCTAATGTGCAAAGGATCACCAAGCTACTCGCGTCGGAAGACGGCAAGAAGTACCTCGATTTCGATATCGGCAAGGGCATCGATGTCGGCGAGATTGTGACGCTGAACTGGGATAAATCGACCAACAAATCGGCTTGCCAATGGTTCATCAAGACAGTCTACGCCGACAAGTCGGTGGGCGAGGCTGTCGAGTTCGATTTTTGCAAAGAGGGTCTAATAATACAGTTCTGATCACCCTCCTCCGGAGATCAGCGGTTAGCTGCTCTTATTGGAATGGCCCACCCGCTCGTTTTGAGCGGACACCGGTTCAGGCGGCGTGCGATCTCAGACCCGAAAAAGTCGTTTATGATATGTCGTATGAACTCGTGCGGTCCGTCGCGGGTTGCCGTTCACCGGTAGAAATTAAACAAGTCCAAAGTTTACCTTAAATCGCCGCGACGAGGTAAGGAGAAAACTGCGCTTGGAATCGCGCTGGTTAGCGTTTATCTGCTGACGAACCCTACCCGGCGGCGGGGATCAATTTTTCAGCGCGCTGATCACAAAAGCGGATTGAACCTGAATACTTGCGGTCTCCGGGTAATATCCCAGACACCCGAAGTGGATGTCCAGCACCGCCGCGTTGGTGGGCGTATTCGGGACGGTCCAATCGAAATATTTATACCTTGCGTCACGCTCACCTGTAATCCACGTAAATGTCTTGCCGCCATCGAGCGACAGGCGAAGCTCCGTCTCACACCAATTCAGGTCCACGTCCGGAAATACCGACTTCCATTCAACCCTGACAACCTGTCCAGGCACTAAAACCTCTCCCGCCCTTGGTGAAATCAGTTCGGCACGGTACTGGGGTCCCTTACGCTCCGCGGATGCGGTTCTAAACGATTGCGGAGCGAAAGCAAACGTCAACGCAAACAGTATTATGATGAATCGTTGGGTTTTCATTCTTTTAATCTATCCTACGCAGTTGGCGTGGGCTGTCAATCGCAGTTCTTGGGTGCCGGTTCGGTATGGTAATTAGGCGCTCCCCAAAACTTCCGTATTTCCGTGATAATGTCGAGGATGCCGCACGCTTAATGCTTTAACAGATAAGCATGAACACCCTGAAACTGGGGATTCCTTCGACCGTGCGCAGTTCCGACGATCATCCAATTCCCGCACAACCCTCGATTCCGCCATCGCTGATTGAACGGATAGCCGCCTCTCACGCCGCCGTGCTCGAAAAGTGGAACGTTAACTTCGCCTTAGACCTGCGGCGGCCAAAAGCGATCCTACTGCCATCGTAATCCAGCGCGCCAAAGTTGCAGCCTCCTAAACGAAGGCGCGCCGCGGTTCGCTCAGGTCGTCTTTTTGATTACGAAACCGATATAGCCCCAGCGGCCCCATTCATGGTGGGTGGTGCGCCGCGCGTCCAGAAGCCCGTTTTTTGTCGCGGGCATGGGTTTTCGCCACGAACTCGGCAAATGCAGCATTGCAATGAACATCGTGCGATACGAGCAGCCCTCCGCCGCGCAGGCTGTATAACTTTGCATTCGTGAGGCCTTCGTCCGCTAAAGCTTTGAGAATGAAATAGCGCGCACAGTTCACCAGTTTCACGGTTAACTCGCTAAGCCAATGAGCCGAGCATCTGAAAAGTGGCCTAAGACTAAAAAAGTCTTTGACTATATGTCGTACAGAATACGAGCCGGCTGTGATGTGCAGCACGAGCAAGTGAGTGGTCTCACACCGTACTCGCTTTCACCTCAACTCAACCTTTGTAAGTACTTCAAGTGTTTCTCCCTCTGAGCGGGGTTGCAGGACGTTATGTGCCGCAAAATCTTGAGCTTGTGGATAATTTGTGGCGCGAATGCGCTCAGCAGCTTTCGTAAGATCGTAGGCGGTATGCCGTAACTGAATGTCGGGTCCAAGTAAGAGCCAATAGGCGCCCGGTTCCCCAAACGGCATTCCCACACTGCCAGCGTTCATAACTCGGACCCTTCCGACCGTTCGATCAAACTGCATGTGGGTATGACCGCAGATGACCGCCGGCACGTTGAGTCCTTCAAAGATTGGCAAGAGGCGGTCTTCAGGCGTAAGACGGGTAAATACTTCAGTGTCGCTTCGCGGTGTAGCATGGCAAAACAGCACCTCCCCTACCCCGCCAATCTCGACCTGGAGTGTTTTCGGCCAGCTGGCTAACAACTGTTTGTCTTCAGGATGAAGCTGCTCTGCATTCCAGCTCATAACCTCTCGAAACTGCTCCGGGACGGCGCCTGTATCCGTGCCTGCCATCAGTGCCAGCACTTCACGGTCGCCATTGCCTTGGATGAACTGCACGGGAATGTCGAGGTCGAGCAAACACGCGAGTGTCTCACATGGCATCGGGCCCGGAAGCACATCGCCCCCGACCACAATCTGGTCTACCTCTGCTTGGCGAATATCCTGGAGGACAGCCTCAAGTGCGGGGAGGTTTCCATGAATGTCGTAGATTGCAGCGACCCGCATAACAGACCTTCCTCGCTACCGAGGGAAAATAAAGCCGTTTCAGCCGGATCGCCTCGTTAGGCGACGGACACGAGGCCATTACTGCGGCTTGGCTTCATGGATCGCACCAGAATGAAGCGGAAGAGTGAAGTGAAACGTGCTGCCCTCTCCGAGCTTCGACTCGACCCATATTCTTCCCGGATGTTCTTCGACCATCATTTTTGCAATGTAGAGTCCAAGTCCTATGCCGCGACGATCTTGGTTCTGTATCTGTGAGAAACGCTCGAAGATGGTTTTAATCTTCTCTGGGGCGATTCCCTCCCCGGTATCGCTGACTGAAATTTGCACTTTTCCGCCTTCAGAACCGGTCCTCTGGCAGGTTACACAAATTTGGCCGTTAGCCGGTGTGAATTTAATCGCGTTTCCAATCAGATTTGACAACACCTGCATGACGCGGCTTCGGTCGCAGACAACGTGGCGACACACGTCTTCAGGCTTTGCCTCCAAGGTTATTCCTTTGGCAGCGGCGGATCCTTGGAATTGCTCTACGGCTTGTTCTATTATTTCGCTAACGTCATGCTCTTCGTAGTGCAGGGTTAATTTCCCTACGGCCATTCTTTCTACGTCTAACAAATCTTGAATTAGCCCGAGCATTTCGCCAGCGCTTCTATTGATTGACGCGGCCAGCTCCTTTACATCCTTCGGCTCTTCCAACAGATTCTGGGCTGCCATTGATATGTTATTGAGAGGGTTCCTCAAGTCATGGCTTACGATGGCGAGGAATTCTTCCCTGGTCGTAAGAGCCGCCCTGGTTTTTTGGTGCCTCTCCTGTTCCTGGGATAATAATTCAGCGGAAGACTTGGCGGAGGCCTGATTATGGCTCCGTCCCCTTTCTGTAGCAGCATCAGTTCGGAGCCGTTCGGCATCGATTGCTTCGTCGGAATTTTCTCTTTCGACACGCAGTCTTTCATCTCCTTCAGCCTGGCGTTCCGCGCCGCTTCTTCCCATATCCGCTCTCCCCAGATCACGAGAAGCGTCTGAATCGCTTCGACTTTGCACTTTGGCCTTGTCTGCTTCTACTCGTTCAGCATCCCGGCTTAAGTCCGCTTGGTGCTCAGAAGCTAAATCTGAGTCGGATGGCGGCTCGTCGGTCTCAATGCGTCCAGGATCGCGGCTTGCGTCCGTTTTTTCGCGCTCGCTTTGCCTTGGAGGATTTTTCTTGGATGCCATTTCCTTGTACCTATCTTTACGTATGAGTGTCGCAAGAGAAAGGCGAATTGTAGCAATAATTGGCCGGCTCATCCAGCGAAAT